>WALL01000019.1 GCA_015522845.1 Nanobdellati archaeon | reverse complement strand
TTCTCCATCACAAACACAAGGTGCTCCCCCTTCCCGCCGGAGAAGGGATACCCCTTTCCAACCTCAATTACCTTGCCATCTGGCGCTATCTCCTCGACGATGAAGTCCTGCGGCGTTTGTTTGATGATCATCCAACCAGCTCACCGATAAGCGGCATCCGATTAGTCACGGAACACTTTTGGAGGAAATTCTCATATATGTAACCTTTTCCTTATACTTACTTGAACCGCAACAGCGCGCCTATCCCCCCAAACCCCTTGAGGAACTGCTCGCCTTCAGGGGTGTCTGTGGAGATTATCTCAATCTTTGAGCCCATTTGCTCAGCTATCTCCGCAAGCTCCTCGACAAAGTCCTTCTCGACGGACACCTGCATCTCAGAATTCTCCTTATCGCACCGTACGATAGGGATGTTCCCTTTCACAGTCATCTCCTTTTCTGCGCCACACTGGGGGCACACGAACTTAACGCGCTTCCAGGAAAGGTCCTCGCTAAGGAGGAGCGTATCAACTTTTCCCATTACGAGCGCATCACGCACTTCCTTCTCGCCATAAGTTGCCAGCCCGCCGGTTGCCGCCTCCATAAAGAACTTATCAAGGAGCTTCTTTTCTTGGACAATCTCCAAGCCTTCCATGATGCTGCCGGACTTCTGGACGAGCTCGCGTATGCCGAACTCATCCGTATAGCTGGTGTCTATAATGCCCACGATCTTCCCCTTCACTATGTTGCTGAGGAAGTCGCCATTCAGGAACTCGTGCTTTGTTGGCCCCGGACCGCCAAGTATGACGCCCTTTACCTCTTCCGGCTCAAAGCTCTTATTTGCCAGCTCCCCAACTTTCTTGAACCACTCGTGGGCAGCAATCTCTATAAGCCTTTCAAACCTGACGCTGGACTGGCCGCCAGCACGGTGCTTTCCAGGGACCTGAGATCCCATTGACTTGATTATGTCCACCTTTTTTCCGCGAAGCATTGCAAGGGTTGCCTCTCGCCTGTCAACTATGAGGAGCCCGTAAACCTCGTCGGTCTTTAGCATATCCCATAAGGGGTCAAGGAAAAACGAGGAGTCGCACCGGTAGGTTTGTATGGGCACTGGCTCTGGCGGCTCAATTGAGAACAGCACGACCTTGTCATTTAGGTTTCCAGAGAACAGCACAAGCCCGTTTGCTGGAGGCTTCTTCATATTCTTAAGCGCATGGATGAGCCGCTCAATTGCAGAGGTAACGCTTTTTCTTGTCTGCTTTGACTTGATGTTCATAGCCTGCCCCGCCTCCTCACGCAGCTTATTAGTAATTTCACTAACCTGGTAGTTGGGGGGGATGTAGATGGTGATAAGCTCAGTCCCCTGGCCCTTCATTCCTGAAAGCTCTTTTAGCTTCTTGCGGAAGAGATACCGCTCCTTTGAATGTGCCATTTTCGCTCACTTTTACCATTTAACCCCCCTGCTGAGGGGGGGTGCTCGCCAGCTCAGTGGGGGGAGCTGTGCTCCCCCCAAGGGGCTGTGTGCCATTCTATCACTTTTTTATAATAGGACTCTCTATTTAACCCTGAGGTGCTTGTTTGGCTGTAGTCTTAAAAATCGGCGGCTCGCTGGTGTTCCCCGGCAAGGCCGACTTGGCGTATATCAAGGCAGTTAGTTCTGTGCTGCTTGCTTTAAAAAGGAGAATGGTTGTTGGTGTTGTTGTTGGCATGGGCAAGAGGGGGGAAAAAGCCCTGCTGGCAGCCAGAAAAAAGAAAGTCAGCGAGTATGACCTTGACAAGGCTGCTATCCGGCAGACACGAAAAAATGCGATGCTGCTGCGGAAGGCCTTTGGCTTGAAAGGCCCTGCCCCAAAGACAATTGATGAGGCGCGGAAGGAGGCAAGGCGGAAGGGCATAACCGCCATGGGCGGGACTGTGCCGGGGCACACCACTAACACGGTTGCAGCACTGCTGGCGGAGGCAATAGGTGCGAAGAGGCTGATAAACGCAACGAATGTGGATGGCGTCTATACAAAGGACCCGCGCAAGTTCAAAAGCGCCAGGAAGTTCCACAGGATGGGCTACCCAAAGCTAATAGCGCTTGCAGCAGAGCAGGATGGGCGTGGGGCAAGGGCGCATTTTGTCTTCGACCTTCTGGCGGCGAAGATAATCGCGCGGTCGAAAATAAGGGCATATATAATCAAGGGCAGCCCAGGCGGGATAAGGGCAGCGCTTGCCGGAAAGCCCAATGGGACGGTGGTTGGATGAGCCCCGAGATAGAGCTTAGGAAAAGGAAGCCCCAGCGGTTTTCCGGGAGGGAGCCCAGGGGGCCGCACAAGATATGCATGTCCGTGGACGAGCAGCGCTTTGAGGAGGCGATGGAGCGGCACTGGGGCGAGGAAGACCCCGTTGACATGCGGCCATACAACGACACCAGGCGGCGCAAGCCAATTAAGTGGCGCAAAGAGAGGATAGAGGAATAGCATGAAAGTCTGCCTTGGCGGGACGTTCAACACAATACATAAGGGCCACGAGGCGCTGCTGGCAGCTGCATTCTCGCTAGGCGGCGAAGTGGAGATAGGCCTAACAAGCGATGGCTTTGCACAAAAGAAGCGCAAGGCAAAGCCTTATGCTGAGAGGAAGCAGCAGCTGGAAAAGTTCCTTGCGTCGCACGGCTGGGAGGCAAAGGTGAGGGAAATAACCGATGCCTATGGCTTTGCGGCTGAGCCCGATTTTGACACAATAGTTGTAAGCGAAGAGACGCTGCCGAATGCTTATCTGATAAATGCCCGCCGCTCTGAGGGGGGGCTGAAGCCGCTGAAGATAGTTGTCATACCTATCATTAAAAACGAGAACGGCGAAAAGATATCGTCAAGTGGTTAAATGGCATATTCAAAGCAGATAGAGGCGGCGCTGAAGAAGGCAAGGGCATCCGTGGGTGATAGGATTTCTGTTGGCAGTGAAGAGGGGCTGCTAATGCCGTCGCCTGGCATAACTGCATCGCCAGACCATATTGTCCTTAAGCTCGACAACGGCTACAATATTGGCATCAAGTATGAGGGGCAGGCAATTAAGAAGTCGGCCAAGCCAGAGCCGCGGCTTGTTAAGCAAGAGTTCAGCTATGAGAATGCCGGGCACGCCCACGTGAGGCAAAGTCCAGGCAAGCACACAATCACGCTCCTAGGCGCTGGCGGGACAATAGCATCGCGCGTTGACTATTCAACAGGGGGTGCCTATGCCGACATGACCGGCGAGGACCTTGCAGCACTAGTCCCGGAGCTTGGGGAGGTTGCGCATATACGCTTTGAGTCTGCCTTTGAGAAGATGAGCGAGGACATGGCCCCGGCGGACTGGCAGCTGCTTGCAAAAGAGGCTGCGAAGGAGCTTAACCAGAGCGAAGGTGTTGTTATAACCCATGGCACGGATACAATGCACTATACCGCTGCAGCACTCTCGTTTATGCTTGATACTCCAAAGCCGGTTGTGCTAACTGGCGCGCAGCGCTCAAGTGACCGCGGCTCAACGGACTCCGTGCTAAACCTAATCTGTTCAGCCCATGCTGCATTGTCGGATATTGCAGAGGTTGGGATATGCATGCATGCCACAAGCTCAGATGACTATTGCCACCTGCTACGTGGGACAAAGGCAAGGAAGATGCACTCATCCATGCGAAACGCATTTAGGCCAATCAACTCCTATCCGCTGGCAAACATATACCCGGATGGGAGAATAGAGCCGCTTTCAAGCTTCAAGAAGCGCTCATCTGGGAAGGCAAAGGCGGACACAAAGTTTGATGGCAGGATAGCCCTCCTAAAGGCGTATCCTGGGGCCGATCCGGATATAATAAGCCACTACGTGGGCAGAGGGTATAGGGGGATTGTTGTTGAGGCCACAGCGCTTGGCCATGTCCCGACAAAGTCGGAGAAGAGCTGGATCCCCGCTGTGAAGGCTGCAGTATCCTCAGGCGTTCCCGTTGTAGTTGCAACGCAGTGCATTTATGGCTCGGTTAACCCTGATGTTTACACAAACTTGCGCATACTTTTCCATGAGGCGGGGGCAACGCCAGCCTATGACATGACTGCAGAAACGGCCTATGTTAAGCTGGGATGGGTACTTGCGCATGCAAAGGGCGATAAGGTAAAAGAAATGATGGCCCAGAACCTTAAGGGTGAGATTAACCCACGGCTGGAGCCAGACATGTTCCTTTATTGAGTTGATTATATGATAATAGGGCTTACTGGGCCAGCAAGGAGCGGGAAGGACACAGTTGCAGGATACTTAGCCAGCAACTATGGCTTTAAGCACTTTGACTTTTACCGTGATGTGCTGGTTAGAGAGATGAAGAGGCGGGAGCTAGAGCCAACAAAGCAGAATGCAAGCAAGCTTGGGGACGAGCTCCGCAATGAGCGTGGGGAGGGGGTTATGGCAGAGCTGCTCTTCCCAAAAATTGACGCCAAGGATGTAGTCATAACCGGAATACGCAGCCCCGCGGAGGTTAGGCTCTTCCGCTCAAAATCCCAAAAGTTCTTCCTTATACTAGTGGAAGCCTCACCGGAGAAGCGCTTTGAGAGGCGCGACCCAACAGAGCCAGGCACATACAGCGAGTTCATTGCCCGTGATGAGCGGGACTTTAAGAATAAGGGGATGGCTGCGGTCTTCAAGATGGCTGACTACGCTATCAACAACGATGGCGCCATTGGGGAGCTGCATGAGAATGTTGATAGGATAATGAAGGGCATTGCGGGGGGAAGGAAGTGAAGGATACCGGCTTCAAGGCAGGGCTTGAAATCCACCAGCAGCTGGATACGCAGCATAAGCTCTTTTGTGAATGCCCCACCAGCAGGAGCCAGAGCTTCCCCATTACAGTTAAGCGTAAGCTAAGGGCAGTTGCTGGGGAGCTTGGGGAAGTTGACTTGGCAGCGAGGCACGAGCAGGCAAGGGAGATGACCTTTGTCTACAAGGCCAGCCCGGACACATCCTGCCTGGTGGAGCTTGACGAGGAGCCGCCACATCCCCTTAATAGGGAGGCGCTTGGCACAACGCTTCAGGTATGCAAGATATTCAACAGCACGCCCGTTGGCGAGGTGCACGTAATGCGAAAGGCAGTTGTTGATGGGAGCAACACAAGCGGGTTCCAGCGCACTGCGCTAGTTGGGAGGGGGGGGCATTTCGAGACAAGCCAAGGCAGGGTTAGGGTTACAAACGTGCAGCTTGAGGAGGATTCAGCAGCCCCAATCGAGCGGAAAGGTGATGTGGCAATTTACCGGCTTGACCGCCTTGGAATACCCCTTATTGAGCTTGGCACAGAGCCAGACATTAAGAGCCCCGAGCACTTGTATGAGGCTGCGCTTGAGATTGGCTCGCTACTGAGGGCGACGAGGAAGGTAAAGCGTGGCATAGGCACAATACGCCAGGACATAAACATTAGCATCGATGGCGGAAGCAGGGTTGAGATAAAGGGCGCACAAGACCTGAAGATGTTCCCTGAAATTGCAAGGAGGGAGGCACAAAGGCAGCAGGAATTGCTTTTGGTAAGGGATGAGCTCAAGGGGCGCAAGGCAAAGGTAAGGGCAGTTAAGGATGTTACCGCGCTCTTCAAGAATACAAAATGCAAGCTTGTAAAAGGGAAGCCAGTGTTGGCCGCTGGCCTTAATGGCTTTGTTGGCATCCTTGGCAGGGAGGTCCAGCCAGGGAGGCGCGTTGGGACTGAGATCTCGGACTATGCCAAAAAGGCAGGCGTTGGTGGGGTAATCCATAGCGATGAGGATATGCGGAAGTACCAGATTAGTGAGGCAGAGGATCTTAAGAAGCTGCTAGGCTCAGACTCGTTCATAATTGTCGCAGCCGAAAGGCAGAGGGCAGAGCGGGCAATCCAGCTGGCAGTTGGCCGCACAAGGCAGCTGTTAGTGGGCGTCCCGGGGGAGGTAAGAAAGGCGCTGCCAAATGGCAACACCGAGTTCCTACGGCCAATACCCAGTGCAGCAAGGCTTTACCCCGAGACAGACATCCCCCCAGTCTTAATAACCAGTGAGATGCTCCACAAGATAGTGCTTCCAGAGATGCCAAAGGAGACAAGGGCAAGGCTGCAAAAGCTAATGAGCAAGGACTTGGCCGAGAAGCTTGCGTCATCAAACAACCTCCCCTTATTTGACAGGATAAAGACGAGGCACCCGGAGCTTGTGGCCCATGTGCTGGAAGATGTATTAACTGAGCTAAGGAGGGAAGGGATTAGCGTTGATATGATACCAGACGAAAGGCTGATTGAGTTGTTTTCCCTCTACGATGGTGGGGCATTTGCAAAGGAGAGCATCCCAGATGTGATACGCGCAGTTGCATTCAACCCTGAAAAGCCAGTTGGCAGCATTGTCAGGGCTAACTTCTCAAAGATGGGCGAAGAGGAAGTAAGGGCAGCAGTGGTGGGGATTATCCGCCAGAACCAAGATGCCATTGGCTCCCCTCACGCCTTCCAAAAGATAATGGGCGAAGTGATGAAAGTGCTGAGGGGGAAGGCAGACGGCCAGATGATAGCAAAGGTTGTGAAGGAGTCGCTATGACGCTTTACATTGTCCGCTATGGGGAGCTGTTCTTAAAATCAGAGAATGTTAGGAAGCGGTTTGAGGGCCAACTTGTCTCCAATATCCTAGCAGCAATGCCGCATGCAAGGATAAGCCGCCGGCGCGGCCGCGTGCTTGTCGACTGTGATGGCAGACAGCTGCTTGGGAAAATCTTTGGCATAGTATCCTTTTCAAAGGCACAAGCTGTTGAGCCAACAGTCGAAGCAATGGCTCGCGCAGCAATTCCACTGGTAAAGCCGGGGACATTTGCGCTTAGGGTGAACCGCCCGTATAAGAAGTTTCCAATGACCAGCCAAGAGATAGCAGTGGAAGTTGGCTCTGAAATAGTAAAGGCAAAAGGGAACAAGGTTAACCTTTCCAGCCCGAGCCAAGAGATATTCATTGAGGTGTTTGAGGACGTGGCATACGTATTTACAGAGAAGTCCCCCGGCTCGGGCGGGCTTCCGCTGGGCACTGCCGGGCGTGTCCTTCTTTTGAACGATGGCAAGAACGCAGAGCGTGCAGGGTGGATGATGATGAAGCGCGGCTGCACCCTTGATGTGCTTGGCGAAAGGAGCCCGCTCTTGGAAAGCTGGAGCATTGGCCACCCAATCAATTATGTTAGCGGAGATGCCAAGGAGCTTATGAAGGGGTATCCTGCACTTGTAACAGGCAGCACAAAAATCCCCACCGAGAAGATGCCTTGTCCTGTATTCCAGCCGCTCATGGGGGTGCTTTAGTTGGATGCAATTGGGAGGCATGCCCTCGAGGTCATAAATGAGTGTGACATAATAGCTGAAGTGGTTGATGCTAGAGACATAGAGGGGACGCGCTCGAGGAAGATTGAAAGCCTTGTCCGCAGGAAGGGAAAGAAGCTGGTACTGGTGGTTAACAAGGCAGACCTTGCCCACCCAAAGAAAATCCCGCACGGCAATGTTGTGCTTATGAGCGCAAAGGAAAGGAAAGGGACGCGCAAGTTCCGTGAGCTCATAGGAGCGCTGTCGCATGGCCAGGAGAAAGTGAAGGTTGGCCTGATTGGATATGCCAACACCGGCAAAAGCAGCATCATAAATGCCCTTGGGGGGAGGGCAAATGCGTCAAGCAAGGCTGGCTTTACCCGGGGGAAGCAGTGGCTAAGGCTCACTAGCAAGGTAATGCTATTTGACTCGCCAGGGGCCATACCACGCCATGAGGGGGAAGCAAAGCTTGCAATTAAAGGCGCCTACGACATAACAAAACTGAAGGACCCAATTGGCACGGCAGCAAAGCTTATAGAGAAGATAGGAACTGCCCCTCTTAAGCGCGCTTACGGCGTTGAGGGCTATGCCGACCCTTATGAGCAGCTTAAGGAGCTGGCAGGGAAATGGATGATGCTTAAGAAGGGTGCGGAGCTTGACCTGGACCGTGCCGCAAGGCACCTTATCTTAGAATGGCAGAAAGGAAAGCTAAGGCAATGATGAATGCGCTTAGCGTAAGTGCGCTTAAGCCCATGGTTTTTGAGAGCACCAGCGTGCCAGCCAGCACGATTGCAGCGCTTGCGGCGAATTTCTCCTCAATGGGGCGGCGCTTGAGGAAGAGGTGCCCCGGGATAAAGAATAGGGCAATGAATGCTGCAATGAACAGGAGCGCATTTGCCGCTGTTATTTCCATTTGGCCCCCTCCAGCTTTTCCCAAACCATCTTTATCCCAGCCCCGCCGGCAAACACCAGCGAAAGCGCAAGGAATGTGAAGAAGCGGCTTGTGAATATGCCTATGCCTAGCATCTCATTCTTTGTGAGGAGGAGTGCAGCGCCTATAAAGCTTAGCAGCAGCAAGCTATCCTTCCACCTGCTAATTGCCTGGACAAGCCCAAAAGGCGCGAACAGGAGCGCCCAAGCACCTACCCTCCCAATGCTTGCAGCACTAACAGCACCGCTTTCCCGAAGGGCAATCTGGCGCATGGACAGTATGTCAAGGCTGCCAAGCGCATAAAGCTGCCAGGAGGCATAGGCTGCAGCTGCGGCGATAAGCGATAATGCTGCGGTCTTGTCCCTCTTTGCAGCAGCGTATGTAAGGAGCACTGCGCCTAGCACGACGGCGGTTGTTTGGTGGGTTAGCGCCGTGAGCACAGCTGTGAGGATTGCCATTCCCCTGTTCTGCCTGTGCAGGAAGTAAAGGGCTAGGAGGAACAGGGGTATGCCTAGCACTTCCGGAAAGGCACGCATTGTGTAAATTGCCACTTCTGGCGATAGCACAAAGAGGAATGCGCTCGCAAGCCCGGCGGTGCTTCCCCCAAGCTCTTTTCCAAGCAGGTAGGCGGCAAGCGTTGCCACAACCCCCATTGCAATTACAAACAGCGATGCGGCCACAACGGGATCGGTGTTCGACAGCAGCGAGAGTGATGCCACAAACAGCCGGTAAGCAGGGGCGTAAAAGCTCTTTGTAAAGCCCCCGTAGGACAAGTCACGTATTGGCAGCATTCCCGTCTCCACAATCAGCCGCACCATGCCGGTGTGGTACATTGTGTTCCCGTAGGTAGGGTGCACAAAGGATGCAAGCGACTTTAAGCGGTAAGCCGCCCCGAGCAGCACGATGGCAGCAAGCGCTAGCTGCCCCTTAGCTTGTATATCCTCACCTCGCTGTTGCTGTATGCGATTTCAAAATAGCTGCTGCTCATCTTCTTTTCGTTTGGCTGGATGAAGCCGTATCCCGCATAAACCTCTCGGGATGGGAACCAAGCGTAGCTTGCATTGTACTTTTCCCATATATGCTTTGCCACATCCGGCGAGGGGGTCAGGTAAAACTCCTGCATGTCACCCATCTGCCGTGGGGAATTCTTGTTGGCAGCCCAGTCGCCTCCGATCAGCGAAGGCCTTGCTGCGATGCCCATCACAAGCTCCCCGCCAAAGATGCCAGCAAGGAACAGCGAGCTGCGGGGGGTGGAGCGTGCCCATTTTGCCGCAGCAAGCTCGCCTGGCAGCACAACAGGATTGAGCCAGGGGCTTACGTAGTGGTCCAGCTGGCCAATTCCAGCTGCAGCCATTAGCGTGGCTGCCACAATAGCTATGAGCTCCTTCTTCACGCCCTTAAAGATGGCTTAGCCCTTTAAATATTACTTCCCATATGTTTTAAATACTAATTCAGAACTAAACAAGGGGTGGTGTTATGGGAGATAAGGGCATTAATTTAGTTGCATTTGTTGCCTTGATGGGCACATCCGCCTTGGCGCTTGCATCAAAGCAGATAGTTGGGGGGGCGCTAGGGAATGCTTTTGCATACCTGCTGGAGCTGTCAGTAATCCTAGTTTTCTTAGTGCATTTCGCTAAGTTTATCCTGCATATTGCTGCATGGGGGGAATTTGTCAAAGGGCTTCACAACCCCACAAAGGCTAACCTTTATTCTGCAATGCCAATTGCATCTGCCCTTATCTCAATAATGGCAACAGCAATAGGCATTCCCGGCTGCAGGCAGTGTGATTTTGCCATAAGTGCAGCGTTTTGGGCAGTTAGCTTGGTATTTTCGCTGGCTTTTGTAGTGATCATACCAGTGAACCTTAAGTTTAGGTCAAAAGTTGAGCAGGTGCTGGGCACGTGGTTCTTGCCGCCAGTTGGGCTATTTGTGCTAGTTACTGCGGGCTCTTTGCTAGCGTCCCGGTTTGGGCTTATGCCTACGGGGATTGGCCTGCTAAACTTGCTTTTGCTCGGGCCTGCGTTTGTGCTATATGGGCTCACTTTAGCATTGGTATATTTCAGGAGCAAGTTCTTCTTAATTGAAAATGCAGCGGTGGTGCCAACTTTTAATATAGTGCTTGCGCCTGTTGGCGTTTCCATCCTAGCAGTCCTCTCAACATCTAGGTTGCTCTCAGCTTCAGATGCTATTGGCGTTATGCCATTGTTCAGCAGCATAGCTAAGCTGTATTCTATCATTATATTTGGCTACGGGCTATGGGTCTTGCTTAGCTTGCCCTTGCTATACCTGCGTGTAGCAAGGGAACATAGTGCTATTCCTTTCTCTGAATTATGGTGGGCCCTTGTATTTCCGCTTGGCGCATTTACAATGGCAGCAGCAAACATCCATCCGCTTATTGGTAGCGTCTGGGCAATGGGGGCATTTTGCCAGCTGCTTTATGTGCTGCTGTTTTTATTATGGGGATACGTCTTAATAGGCTACATAAGAAAGAGGGGGTCCAAATGACTGAAAACAAAGTTAAAGCCGCAATTGCGACTGATGATGGGAAAACCCTTACTACTGAGCATTTTGGCTCTGCAAAGCGCTACCTAATATACTCGCTGGACTTCAGCAAGCAGGCTGTAGGCTATTTAGGGGAAATTGCCAACACAACAAAAGAGGAAGAAACCCACGGCGACCCCGAAAAGGCAAAAGAAGTTTCAGAGCTTTTTGCGGGCATTCCTGTTCTAGTGGGCTTCGCTATGGGGCCAAATATCGTTAGGATACGGAAAAAGTTTGTGCCGGTTATCTCGCGGGAAAGGGGCATAGCGCAAACAGTTGCCCTTTTGAAGGGTGCGCTGCCAGCCATCAAAAAAGGCCTTCAGGAAGCAGGCGACAAGAGCATCATTTACCTTGAAGGCAAGCATGCAGGCACAGGGGGAAACCCTTAAAGCTTTGCTGTGCTAATTAGCCATTGTGGAAAGCAAGGGGGCAGGGCCAGCTAAGCTGAAGGGCCCGGTGCAGATTGCGGCAGCCGTCTCAATGCGCTCGCTTGACACCATCTTCCGGAAGCCGCTTACGGGCCATATGCCGGTTGTGGAGATGGTGCTCGCAGAGCATGCAATAGGGGCGCTTGCATTCCTGCCAGTGCTTTTACGCAACTGGAAGAAGGCTGTAGGTATAGGCCTAAGGGGCGGGCTTTACCTGATTGGGATTGGTGCTGGCGGCTCTGCCCTCGGCTTGTTTTTCTTCACAGAGGCGTTCAAATACGGGAACCCAAGCGTCGCCATACTGCTGCAGAAGACACAGCCAATAATTGCAGTCATCCTTGCGGCTTGGCTGCTTGGGGAAAGGGTTACCAAGAGGTTTGCATTGCTTGCAGCAATTGCCCTTGCCTCATCATTCTTCATTGCATTCCCGGGCGGTGCAGTAAGCCTGACTTCTGCGGGGATTAGGGCTACCGCATATGCGCTGCTAGCCGCCCTCTTTTGGGGCAGCTCTACGGTATTTGGCAGGGCACTTACCCGCTCATTTGAATTCCCAGTCCTTACTGCATTGCGCTATTGGGTTGGGCTGGCCACATCTGCAGCTTTGCTCCTGATAATTGGGCCATCAGCGCAGTTTATGCAGCTGGCTTTTTGGAACATAGTCCCGCTTTCGCTGATGGCACTTTTTACCGGGGGGGTTATCCCCCTAATGCTTTATTATAAGGGGCTTTCAACAACAAAGGCCAAGGTTGCAACTTTTGCTGAGATGGCGTATCCGGTTGCAGCTGTTGCAGTTAACTGGGCTGTGCTTGGCTTCACGCTGGATGCAGTCCAAATTGTATCCGGCGCTGCCCTGCTGGCAGCCATTGCGCTTATGGCTTTAGGAGAAAGCTAGCCTCGTCTGGCAGCAGCACCGGCCTCTTGTAATTCTTCCAGTCATCAATGACAATCCGCGGGCAGGCGGTTATGATGAATGCATCAACCGCATAGGGCAAAAGCAAATCTGGGGTTATGTTCTCCATATAGATAAGCAGGGCCCTTTTCCCCGCAGCCTCAAGCTTCCCCTTTAGCTTGCCTGCAAGCCCCCAATTTTCCTGCCCGGGCTTCGTCGAGACGACAATGCCAAAGCCCTGCGCACCCATAGCTTTTGTCTGGCGGAGTGCCTTTTCCTTCTGAAGCTTGCCTGGGGGTATCGTTTCCACCTTTAGGGAGAAGGGGTCTGCCGCAACCACCGGCTCGTTTGTATAGTAAGCGATGGCAAGTGGGTGGAAGCGCCCGCCCCCTATATACAAGAAGCTGTCAACTTTCCCCTTTAGGGAAATGGCGCCCGCCGCATCACAGCCAAGGAGCTGGTATTCCCTTGTTGCCCTCCCCGCTGCTGTAAGCACTTCCTTCCCATGGGACTCAAGGAATTCCCTTGCTTCCCTGATTTTCCCGAGGTGCTGGACAGTTGTGAAGAGGCCAACCCGCCTGCCCAAGAGGGGCAGCGCCTTTTCTGCCGCAGGGGCAAGGCTTTGGCTGTAGGGGTATTCCCAGTAGATAACGTTACTGGCATCAACCATTTTTGAGTGGCCAATGTGCAGGGTAGTTGCCCCTTTTAAGAACTTAAGGTCACATGCGCCAAAACATACATCACCGGAAACGACCGGCTCGAGCCCGTTTTCGCGCAGCTCATCGGCAATTTCAAGCGATTTTGCCTTTAGCCCTTCGGGGAGCTGGATAAGGACACGGCTTTTGCCACTCCCCACCAGCGCTTTAATAATGCTTTTTGGTATCATTTCAGCTCTTCTACTACAACCGAGCATGCTACCGGCAGCTTTGCAACAGCCTTCTTAAATGCAGCCCTTGCCTTTTTGGCATCATCATTTGTCTGCACCTTTATTGTCATCATTGCATGGTTGCGCTTTACCCTTGCTGCCTTGCCAGTTGTCCTGCCAAATGCATGGCGCATCCCTGTCTGAAGGCGGTCTGCCCCCGCCCCGCTGATGATTGCGTTCTCGCGGAGGACGTGGTGCGGATAGGAGCGTATTTGGAAGAAATAGTTTTCAGTGCCTATTGTCTTTTGGGCAGTCCGGTTAATGACAATCCTCGTTGCCTCAAGTGCCGTGTCCCTTATCTGCACATCGCTCTTTGGGATTAGCTTAACGATGTACTTGTATTCCTTTTTGGGGTTGCCTATGTCAAAGTGGAATATCTTAAGCCCAGGGACCCCGCGTATGAACGCTTTCTTTAGCACGCGCTTTGCAGTCCGGGTGTAGGCATGCTTGGTCGGCTTCCTGTAGCACCTTGCTGGCCTTGGCTTTGCCATTTAAATCACTTCCCCCTCCTCTTTTTCGCACGGGCGCCGGGCCGCGTCTTTTCTGTGCCCTTTCCCCTTTTCATTATCCCGCGTGACTTCCTGCCAGCGGACGTCTTGCCGCGATTGGCCCTCTTCTTTGCGCTTTTTGCCCACGAAAGGCTTGCGTCATTTGCAATGCTGGGGTGGTGGGGGTCAATCATGATAACTTCAAACCACTTGTGCTTGCCGTCCTCAGCTATCCAGTAAGAGTTAAGCACTTCCATGTTTGTGAATTTCCTTTGCGCCTTTTCCTCTGCAATGAGCTGCTTGCTCTTTGCGCGTGTTAGCTTGTCAACACCCATGCGCTTTGGGCGCCTGCCCTTATCTGGGCGTGTCTGCTTTCCGCTCCCGCGGACTACGCGCACCCTTGCAACAGCAAAGCCCTGCTTTGCCTTGTAGCCTAGCGACCTTGCCCTTGCAATGTTTGTTGGCTTTTCCAGCCTTACAATTGCTGGCTCGCGCCTCATTGCCAGAAGCCGCTCGCGATAGCCCCCGCCGCGGCTAGTGCGGCTTTTCTCCATGCTTTCCTGGATATAGCTGTATGCTGACATTATGCCACTTCCCTTGGAAATCTCTCAGATTGCCAAGCCATCCGCGTTCAGGCACTTGCCCACATCCACGGGACTCCTAAGGAGTGCTTTTGTTTGGCAGCACGCCCTTTATAAACATATCCCTTTATATTGGCAGTTTTTCCCATTAACCCTGTGGCTTACTACGATATGTATGCGTTCAGGCCAGCAGAGGGCTTTAGCAGCTGCAAGCCAGCCCGGTGTGCAGAGGGGGGTACGGAAGAGGCAAACCGGAAGGCGGTGCGCTCCCGCGTGCCAGTGCTGCTAGACCCCTTAAATGGCGGGAAGATGGCTATCGACACTGCAACGCTCCAGGTTGCAAAGGATAATGATGTTACAATTGGCATAACCTTCCGCCAGTTCCTTGCTGCGGGCAGGTCTAAGCGCATAAGGCTCCTTGTTGCCTACCGCAAGCTGGTACAGCTTTGCCTAAAGAAGGGGAACCGCATCTTGCTGTCGTCTGGCGCCAGGGATGAGATGGGGCTGCGCACACCCCAGCAGCTGGTAGCATTTGGCGTGTTCCTTGGGCTTAGCCGCCAGCAGGCAAAATGGGCAATAAGCAAGGTGCCGGAGTATTTGGAGGGCAGGAAATGAAGCCATACCCGCCATCCTTACGGGAGAGAAGGAGGTATATACAGTTTGAGGCATATGGGGCGGCAGGTGAGGGGGAAGTTAGCCAGGCAATACGGCATTCCGTGATGTCCCTCTTTGGTGAAGATGGCTATGCCCGGAGCAACTTTTCAATAATCCGCTATGGAAAGGGCAGGGGCATTTGCAGGTGCACGCATAGCTGGCTAGACAACTGCCTTGTAGCCCTTGCACTTGTCCGTGAGGCAGGGGGCAGGCCCATCAGGATAAAGGCAGCAGCAGTATCTGGGACAATCAAGGGGCTAGCACGGAAAAACCAAGGGCTGGCGCCAAAAAGCTTTTAAATACATCTAATTTTAATATAGGCCGCTTAGTGTAAGAGATAGAGGTGTTTTATGTATCCAGCTTCTTCAGCATATGATAGGGCTATTACTGTATTTTCTCCTGATGGCAGGCTATTCCAAGTGGAATACGCCCGCGAGGCTGTCAAGCGTGGCACGACTGCGGTTGGCATAGTCTACTCGGATGGTGTGCTGCTTGCAACAGACCGCAGCCTAAGCTCACGCTTGGTGAAAATTGAGTCGATAGAGAAGATATTTAAGATAGATGAGCACATTGGCGCTGCAACATCTGGCTTAGTTGCAGATGCGCGCCGCATAATCCATTATGCGCGTGTGGAATCCCAGCGCGAAAAGGTTGCATACAATGAGCCAGTTGGCGTTGAGACCCTTACAAAGACAATATGCGACCTAAAGCAGATGTATACCCAATATGGCGGGACCAGGCCGTTTGGGACATCGCTGCTGATAATGGGCGTTGACGATAGTGGGCCAAGGCTATTTGAGACAGACCCAAGCGGGGCATTTAGCGAGGTGTACGCTGCAGCAATTGGCTCTGGGAAAAAGGAAGTTGAAGCAGTCTTTGAGAAGAAGTATGATAGGAAGATGGCAAAAAAGCAGGCAGTCCAGCTTGCATTTGCTGTGCTTAAGCAGGCAGGCGGGAAAGCAGCATCAGCTGATACGCTTGCAGTGTCCTATGTTGATACAAAAAGCAGGAAGTTTACGAAGATGGGCTCCAGCGAGATAAAGAAGTTGCTCGAGAAGTGAAGCTATGATATCGCTTGATAAGGCAGTTGTTGCCCGGCTAACCGCGCATTCCCATCACTTTGAGATATTGGTAGACCCGGAAAAGGCAATGGAGGCAAAGGAGAGGGACATTCCAGTAGGGGATTGGGTGGCAGCAGAAGAGGTTTACAAGGAGGCATCAAAGGCAGAAAAGGCAAGCGAGGAATCGCTTAAGGAGGCATTTGGCACAACAAGCTTTGATGAGATTGCCAAGAGGATAATCCAAAAAGGGGATATACAGCTTACCACCGAGCAGCGAAAGGAGATGCAGCAGGAGAAGAAAAAGCAGATAATCAATGTAATTGCGCGTGATGCAGTTGACCCGCGCACAAATATGCCCCACCCGCCAGCAAGGATAGAAAAGGCCCTTGATGAGGCAAAAGTACACATAGACCCCTTTAAGGGCACCCAAAGGCAGGTGGATGAGATTGTAGGCAAGCTTAGGCTGATACTGCCGCTAAAGTTTGCAATGGCACGTGTTGAGATTAGGATACCCGCCAAATATGCAGGGAAGGCCTATGGGGCAATACACGGCCTGAAAAGGGTAAGGGAAGAGTGGAAAAATGATGGCTCGCTGGATGTTGTTGTAGAGATGCCGGCAGGGATGCAGCCAGATATTTATGATAAGCTGAATTCATTGACTCACGGCTCGGTTGAGACCAAGCTGCTAGAGACTATCTAGTTTTGTGGGTTGGGAAGGAGATAAAAAATGCGGGAAATTGTCATCCCCGGAGAGAGAATATCAAAGGCGGAAGGCAACAAGGCAGGCTTTGGGGCAATAAGGCGCGGCAGCAGCATCTTTGCCACCATATTCGGCCTTGTTGACAAGGCAAAAGAGCCAATTGAGGTAGTGCCCCTTAACGGCAGCTATGTGCCGCATACTGGAGACCATGTAATTGGCATTGTTGAGGATGCACGCGAGCGCGGCTGCTTTGTTGATATTAACTCAGCGCACAGCGGATACCTGGCTTATTTTAGGGAGCAGTCTTTTAAGAAAGGCGAGGTGATAATGGCCGAAGTGAGCAGCGTGAATGAGATTGACAAGGTGGACCTCGACTTTGCAAAGCCGCTTTACGATGGGAAGCTCATTGAAGTTGAGCCAGTAAAGATACCGCGCATAATTGGCCGCAAGGCGTCCATGATAGGAACAATATCAAAAGGCACAGGGTGCAAGATATTTGTTGGCAGGAACGGCAGGATATTTATCAAGGGAAAGGATGATGCAATATACCGTGCTGAAAAGGCAATACGGATAATAGAGCGTGAGGCCCATACCAGTGGGCTAACGGATAAGATAAAAAAATTCTTAGAGACAGGTGAAATTGATGGGAATGAAAAGTGATATACAGCTAATTAAAGATGGAAAGAGGCTGGACGGGCGAAAGCCAAACGAGCTAAGGGACATCACAATAAAGGCAGGGGTCCTTGACAATGCTGATGGCTCTTGCTATTTAGAGTGGGGGGGAAACAAGGTGCTGGCAGGGGTATATGGCCCGAAGCAATGCCTTCCAAGGCACCTATCAAACCCCTACAAGGCAGTGCTAAACTACCGCTACAACATGGCACCATTTTCCGTAGATGACAGGAAGAGGCCAGGGCCGGACCGAAGGTCTGTTGAGATAAGCAAGATATCGGCTGAGGCACTTGAGCGTGTTGTCCTGCTGGAGAAGTTTCCAGAGACAATGGTCGACGTCTATGTGGAGATACTGCAGGCAGAGGCAGGCACCCGCTGTGCAGCGCTAACCGCAGCGAGCGTAGCACTTGCAGATGCAGGCCTTCCAATGAAGGACATGGTTACGGCAGTTGCAGCAGGGAAAATTGACGGCACAGTTGTGCTGGACCTTAACAAGGCGGAGGACAATTTTGGCCAAGCGGATGTCCCAATGGCAGTCCTCCAGCACAGTGGGGAGATTGTCTTGCTCCAGATGGACGGCGACCTCACCCAAAAGGAATTCCACCAGGCGGCTACGATGGCAATAGAAGCCTCAAAGAAAGTTTATGAGCTGCAGAAAGCAGCCCTTAAGGACAAGTACAAGGAGCGTGGTTCGAAATGAGTGTTGAGGAAGTTGCATTGGAAGTTAAGGGGGACTACGTCCGCCAGCTTGCTGCCAAGGGCATGCGCCAGGACAAGAGAAAGATGGACGAATACCGCCCCATTAAGGTTACGCCAAATTTTATACCTCATGCGCTAGGCTCGTCTTATGTTGAGCTAGGCAAGACAAAAGTAATTGCTGGCGTTAGCATGGCAGTTGGCACGCCTTATCCTGACACCCCAGCATCAGGGACATTGATGACAGGGGCAGAGTTTGCGCCAATTGCATCGCCGCTGTTTGAGTCTGGGCCTCCAAGGCCTGCAGCAATAGAGCTGGCAAGGGTTGTTGACCGTGGCGTTAGGGAGTCAAAGACAATTGACTTTGACAAGCTTTGCATAACCGAGGGGGAGGCAGTCTGGATGGTTATGCTTGACTTGCATGTGATTGACTATGACGGCAACCTGTTTGACTCGTCTTCGCTTGCTGCCATATCCGCGCTATTGAATGCACGCATACCAAAATACGAGGATGGGAAGATTATCCGCGAGGAGACATCCGGGAAGCTGCCCGTTAGCAAGAAGCCGGTTGAATGCACCTTTGCTAAGGTGGGAGACGTGCTTATGCTTGACCCAACCCTTGCAGAGGAGCAGGGGATGGATGCTAGGCTGACTGTTGCAACCACCGAAAAGAGCATTTGTGCAATGCAAAAGGGCGGCAGCGGCTCGTTTTCCTTGGATGAGGTAGAAGGCCTTATAGACCAGGCATTCAAGAAAGGGAAGGCACTAAGAAAGCTTTTGTGAGGGGGTCAGATGGCACGAAGGAAGACAAAAAAGGTTGGCATTGCTGGCAGGTATGGGACTAGGTATGGGCGCAAGACACGCAAGAATGTGCAAAAGGTAGAGTCCGTAGCAAGGTCCCGCCACAAGTGCCCGCAGTGTGGAAGGATGTCACTAAGGCGCACGTCGACAGGCGTCTGGGAATGCAGCAAATGTGGTGCAAAGATTGCTGGCGGGGCTTACGTTCCAGAGACGGGGCTTGGCAAGCTAAGCAAGCGTGCAGTCCAGGTTGCAGCAAGGGGCGAGGCCGTGCCTGCTAAAGAGGAGGCGGAATAATTGTACATATGCAGGAACTGCGGGAAGAAAATAAAAGACATTGACAAGTTTGTTACTTGCCCTTACTGTGGGAGCAAGATTATTGTGAAGGAGCGCCCCCCAATAGCAAAGACAGTTAAGGCTGAGTGAATGCCGTTATTCAGCTCTTCGCGCAAGCCATCTGCGAGGACACGGGCATTCATTAAGGAGCTGGCCCGTGTGGTTCCAGGCTCAGAAGCCATTGGCAGGGGAAAGCAGCCTATTGAGAAGCTTGCAGAAGCAGCGCGCCAGAAGGGATATAGCAGGGTTGCAGTTGTAACAGAGATGCACGGCAACCCCCACACTTTGCGCGTATTGGATGTTGATGAGGGGGGCTGGCGGTGGATTGGCGGGATTGCCTTTAAGTCTGTAAAGCTTGCAAGGGAGTTTGGAGGGCGCACAAGGCGGCCGGATATGATAGCATCCTCTGGAAGCCATGCATTTGCAAGCCTCCTTGGGATAAAGGCAGGGGACAGCAGCACCGTGCTGCAGCAGTCAAATAGTGAGATAACCTTCTTCCAGGATGGCAAGGAGGTTGGCCCACGGATGGTGTTGGGATGAGGCTGGAGGTTAGGGTTGACACGGGGGATGCAAGGAAGGCAAAAGCCGTGGCATTTGCGCTGGCTGATGATGCCCGGCCAAAGCGTGGCTCAGCCAAGTTTGCAGCAAAGGGCACTAAGCTTTGCATAAGTATTGAAGCTCATGATAATGTGGCAATGCGCGCAGCAGTAAACAGCAGCTTAAGGATTGCAGATGCGTGCCTGTCAGTATTAGGTGTTAGCAATGGATGAAAAAGATATGCAGGAATACCAGGCATTTAGCCAGCAATACCAGCTAGTTGTAGTGCAAAAGCAGCAGCTGGAGGCACAAAAGGCAGAGATAGCAACGGCCCTCAAGGAGCTAGAGGGCGCAAGTGGGAAGGTCTACTTTTCGAGCGGGGCAATCCTAATCGAGAGCACAAAAGACGACATAAAAAGCCGGCTTGAAAAGCAAAAGAGCGATGCTGAAGCCGCCCTTGAAAAGATTTCAGTTAATGAGGGGAAGCTTAGAAAGCGCCTTGATGAGCTACAGAGCAAACTTCACGGTTCCGACTAAGCTTGGCGATGCAATTGGCTTTATAAGAAGCGCTAGCTCGTTCTTGCTAATTGCCCACCGCTCCCCAGATATAGACAGCATAGCTTCTGCGATTATCCTTGCCCTTGCACTAAAGCGGCAGGGCAAGGAAGCCACAATATCGGTGCAGGGGCCTGCTAGCAGCCAAATCACCTCTTTTATGGGCCGGTTTGGGCTATCGCTGTCCGAGCCAGACTATTCTGCTGGCTGCATAGTGGTTATGGACACAAATTCCCCCTCTCTTTTTGACTTTGAGGCAGTCAAGTCAGCAAGCTCAAAAAAAATCCTTATAGACCACCACTCCCCTAAGAGGGGCGTGATGGCAGAATTTGATGTGGCGGTTGTTGATGAGTCTGCAGTGTCAACAACCGAAATAATGTATTACCTCCTTAAGGAGTGGGGCGAGCCGATAACAAAAAGCATGGCACTTGCCATCTCAGCAGGCATTGTAACAGACACAGCAAATTTCATTGCAGCAACACCCCGCTCTTTTCACGTGCTTTCAGAGGCCCTAGGCGGATGTGGGGCATCATTCCAGGATGTGCTTGGCCTAATAAACTCCCCCGTGGAATTCTCCGAAAAAATTGCCCGCTTAAAGGGCGCACAGCGCCTTAAGCTATTTAGGGAAGGCAGCTATATCATTGCTGTAAGCAAGGTTAGCTCTTTTGAAGGGAGTGTTGCCCGCTCCCTTTTAGCGCTTGGTGCAGATGTTTCCTTTGTTGGGGCTGCAAAGGAAGGGGAAGTTAGGATAAGTGCCCGCGCAAAGAATGAGCTCACAAAAAAAGGCCTTCATCTTGGGAGGGACATACTGCCAGCGGTGGCACAGCTGATAGGTGGCGATGCTGGCGGGCATGCCGCAGCAGCCGGTGCCAACGGCATAAATGCTGATGCCCTTGATGCCTCCTTAGGGATATGTGTTTCAAAAGTGCGCGATTTCATCAAAACAATTTAATAGCTTGCTGCTGCAATAGCCAATCATGCGGATAGCTATTGCCAGCGATTTTCATTTTGGGTATGCATGGGGTACCGAGCGTGCTGAGGACTCTTTCATACAAGGCAAGGAGGCAATTGAAAAGTCACTAGCCGCAGATGCAATCATACTTCCCGGCGATATATTTGACTCCCGTGTTCCAAAGCAGGAGATAATTGGAAGGGCAATGCACATAGTTGGGCTGGCATCCTTGTCGCCAAGCAGTGCCATAATTGAAAAGGCTATTCCGGAACGGGCCTTGCCAAAGCTGCATGGCACGCCAGTTATAGCAATCCACGGAAACCATGAGCGGCGCGCTTCTGGCCTGACAAACCCCGTCCAGCTGTTGGAAGCTGCAGGGCTGTGTGTGGTGCTCCATGGGAATGCTGTTGTCCTGAGGAAAGGGGAGGAGCGGGTTGCAATCCACGGCATGGGCGGTGTCCCAGAGCAATATGCCCCTTTGGCGCTTAAGGAGTGCGGCTTCAAGCCCCTGCCGGGCATGGCCAACATACTTGTCCTTCACCAAGGGTTTAGGGAGCATGTGTATGGGGAGATGGCATACCTTTCTATGGATGACCTCCCACCCGGCTTTGACCTTTATGTGAATGGCCACATACACTTGAGCGGCATAAGGGAGAAGGGCGGCAAAATACTCTTCCATCCGGGCAGTACTATCCTGACGCAGATGAAGAAAGCTGAAGCTAAGCAGCCTAAGAGGATATGGATTTATGATAGTGCCACAGGGGGGCTGCAGCCGGAAGAGCTTGCCACACCGCGCAAGTTTTATTATGTTGAGATAAATGCAGCAGGCAGCGCATCTGCTGTTGCGGAACAGGCGGCTGGCAGGCTTTCAAAAATCCCGGCATCAGCCAGAAAGCCGCTTGTAAAGCTTAGGATAACAGGCACCCTTGCGCCGGGCGCATCCATCAATGCAAAAGCCATAGCCTTACAGTTCCCTGGCCTAATGCTAAGCGTTGACAATGAGGCAGAGTCCAAGCAGTTTAAGAGGAGAGTTGAGCTGCTCCGTGAAGGGCACTCAAAGAAGAGTGTTGATGAGCTTGGGCTTTCAATACTCCAAAAGAACTTGGAGCAGGCAAATTATGATGGCCCTGAGGCATACAAGCTTCTCCAGCTGCTGGTGGAGGGGAAGCAGGATGAGGCAGCCAAGCTTATTTTTGGGGAGTACCCCTCTTGAAGTCTTCGTAATAAGTCAGCGCAGCCAGCGCATCAGCGGCATCTTTTAAGCTCTCAAATGTTGGGACACCCGCCTCTTCCAAAAGGTGCATGTGCAGCTCAGAATATGACCCCCCTGCCGCACAGCATACAATTGGCTTTTTGTGGCGGTCGCTTGCCTCAGAAATAACCTCAATGACATTTGAGTCAATGTTTGCTGTCTGGAAAAGCACAATGCAGAGCAGCGAGTCAATGGCCTTATCCTTCATCATGCTGTTGATTGCAACCTCATACCTGCCCACATCTGCGTCCCCAACGAGGTCAACAGGGTTTTTCACCACAGCATACGACGGGACACTTTTTTGTATCTCTCCCGCAGTCTTCTTGCTTAGGGGCAGCACCCTAAGCCCATTCTTTACACAAGCATCGGTTGCAAGCACGCCAAACCCGCCACCGTTGGTTATTATGCCAACCTTATCCCCCCTCGGCAGCGGCTGTTCAGCAAAGACGCGCGCATAATTAAACATCTGCTCTATGCCATCTGCCTCAACAATGCCTGCTTGCTTGAACGCAGCTTCCCAAACCCGTGTGGAGCCAGCCAGCGAGCCAGTGTGTGATGACACTGCCTTCGCCCCTTCTTTGGTCTTGCCAGCCTTTATTGCAACTATTGGCTTCTTGCGGCTGACCTCCCTTGCAACCTTGATCAGCTCCTTGCCGCGCCTTGTTCCTTCTATATACATGCAGATTACATCTGTGCTCTTGTCATTGCCTAAGTACCTAAGCAGGTCTACCTCATCAACATTAAGTGCATTGCCATACGATATGAACTTGCTAACCCCAAAGCGCTTTGCACCGGCCCAATCCATAACAACTGAGCCAACTGCCCCTGACTGGCTTATGAAGGATATCCCCCCTTTCCGAGGCCGCTCCATCTTGTAGCGGGGGTTAAAGAGGGTGTCAACACCGCTCCTTGAGTCAAATATCCCCATGCAGTTTGGGCCTATGACTGCAGTCCCATACCTCCCTGCGATTTCCCTGACCTGCTCTTCAAGCTCGGGGTGCCCAACCTCACTGAACCCGCCGGATATTATTATTGCTGCTTTTATTCCTTTTTTCCCGCAGTCCTCCATCACTTCGGGCACATACTTTGCAGGCACAGCAATCGTTGCCATATCCACTTCAGCAGGTATGTCAGTAACCCGCCCATAGCACTTCAGCCCAAGTATGCTATTATCATGGGGGTTTACAGGGAATATGCTGCCCTTAAACTCCCTTAAGAAGCCATCCAATATCACGTGCCCTATCTTTGACGGGTCTGCAGATGCCCCAACAATTGCAACGCTTTTTGGGTTGAATAACGGCCTAAGGCTTAGTATGTTATCACCCTCACATCAACAGCTTTCGCACCCTTCTCATTGACAAAGAGAGGGTTTATGTCAAGCTCTTTTATCTGTTGCTCCTGCTCAACCATCTTGGATGCCTTCACTATGGCGTCCACAATTGAGCTGATGTTAGCTGGCTTTTCCCCTCTTGCCCCTGCAAGCAGCGGGTAGCCGCGTATCTCCCGGACCATCTTTGCTGCATCCCTTTTCCCAATTGGTGTAACCCTTAGGGATACGTCCTTGAGCACTTCAACAAATATGCCGCCAAGCCCAAACATGACAATATCACCAAACTGCGGATCATCTGCCCCCCCTATGATTATCTCTTTGCCGCTGCAGCTCTCTTGCACAATAATCCCGCTTATTTCTGCAGTGCCTGCCCTCTTGAGCATCTTTTTTAATGCATCCCGCAGCTCTTTTTCATCCTTAAGCCCAACTGCAACTGCCCCTTTATCCGTCTTATGGACAATATCCGGGGAGTCAAGCTTTACTGTGACAGGATACCCTATCCGCTTTGCTGCCTTGGCTGCAGAGCTAATGTCAGCTGCAACGGAGAACTTTGCAACTGGTATCCCATATTTCTTAAGCAGCTTGAAGCCCTCTTGCATTGTTAGCATCGCAGGATAAGAGGTGCCTTATGTTTATAAAGCTTCACAGCTTAACTAGCTAGCATGCAGTTATCATTTCTTGGCGCTGCCCGTGAGGTTGGGAGGAGTGGCGTCCTTCTTGAGACAAAAAAAAGCAAAGTGCTGTTTGACTATGGCGTTAAGATGTCGGATGAGGAATCCCCGTATCCAAAATACCCGCTGCCAGTGCACGGGTTTATTGATGCTGTCCTCCTCTCGCATGCCCACTTGGACCACAGCGGGGCAATACCAAACTTGTTCCAGGCAGCTGAGCCACGCGTCCTCACACCTACAGCCACCGTGCCGATAATGCAGCTCCTCCTGCAGGACTCAATCAAGATTGCAAAGCTAAAGAAGCAGCCCATATACACGCCAAGCCAGCTTAAGAGGATGCTTAGGAATACTGATGGCATAAGCTATGGCAAGGAATACTTTGCTGCCCCAGATATTTCAGTTACCGCCCGCGATGCTGGCCACATATTAGGTGCATCGTCACTTGAGGTAAATGCAGATGGCAAGAAAATACTTTATAGCGGGGACTTTAAGCTTGAGGAGACGCGCCTGCATAAGGGTGCAAAGCCACCAAGGGCAGTGGATGCGCTAGTAGTTGAGGCGACTTATGGTGACCGCTCTCACCCGCCAAGAAAGGAGCTTGAGAATGAATTTATTGGGGCAATACGCGAGGTTACTGAAAACGGCGGGTCAGTGCTGCTGCCATGCTTTGCAGTTGGGCGCACCCAAGAGATAATTACAATGCTTTATGCGCACAAGATAAATGCCCCAGTTTATATGGATGGCATGTCGCGCAAGGTCAGCGAGATATACATGGACTTCCCAGAGCTGATAAGGGACTATGATGAGTTTTATGAGGCAATGAAATGGGCTAATTGGATAGTGTCACCTGCACAAAGGGACGAGGTGTTCAACGAGCCCTCTGTGGTTGTCTCAACTGCAGGCATGCTTTCTGGCGGGCCAGCAGTGCGCTACATACAGGACATTGCAAATGTTGACCACTCTGCAGTCTTCTTCACTGGCTTTCAGGTGCCAGGGACGCCCGGCAGGCGGCTGCTTGATGAGGGCAAGTTTGAAGCTGACGACCGCCAGCTAAACTGCTCCGGCTTGGACATACGGCATTTCGACTTCTCGGCCCATGCCGGCAAGGAAGGCCTCCACAAGTTCATTAAGGCAGCAGACCCCCCTGTACTCTTCGTCAACCATGGGGAAGAGGAGCAGTGCGAAGCACTCCGCCAGTGGGCAGAAGATGAGCTTGGCTGCTATTCTTTTGCGCCAAAGCTTGGGGAAAAGTACAAGCTGGAGGACTACCTTTGAAGGGGAAGTTCTGCCCAAAGTGCGGAGCCACCAACAAGCCATTTTACCGTGGGTTTTGCATTGACTGCTACATTAAAGACCACCCTAAGCTCCTGCAGGCTGATGACATAACATTAAAGCGCTGCCAGAAATGCCTTCGTGTGCTTTCAAGGGGGGAGTGGGTATCCGGCAGCCCTGAGTCTGTGGGGAAGATAGTTGCATCTAAGGTAAAGACACAGCTTAAGGAGCCAAAGGTTTCTGTGAGGCTCCTGGAGAGCGGCACAAAGGGCGACATATACGAGGTGGCTGCTACTGGAAGGCTTGGCAGTGAGCCAGTAGCACTTACAAGGGAGGTGAAGGTATCTTACCAAAAGGGCATATGTGATGTCTGCTCCCGTAAGAGCGGGAACTACTATGAAGTGCTAGTGCAGCTAAGGCCTGCAGGGGAGGAAGCGGACTTAGGCAGGATGAAAAGTGTGCTTGTATTCCTCAGGAATGAGTCCCGCTCCCTAACAAAAAAGGACAGGAATGCTGAAGTCTTCCGCTATTCATTCGTGAAAGACGGCATTGATGTCTTTTTTGGCTCATTGCGTGTTGCAAAAATCGCCTTGCAGCACATGCAGGCAACTTATCACCCAAAGGTAAAGGAGTCTTATACCCTTACTGGCGTTGACCATGCATCTGGCAAAAGGCGCTACAGGGTTACTTTTTCGGTGAGAGTATAGGCGAGAACTTGTAGCCATAGTGGATTATCCCGTCGTCCTTGTCCTCGCTTATGCGCCTGAATGACATCTCGACTGGCATCCCTATCCTGACGTCCTCTGGCTCGACAGCACAGAGCTGTGCCGTCAGCTTTGGCCCTTCTTCCAGCTCGACAATTGCAATGACATAGGGGACTTGCCGCTCAAACCCCTCTTGTGCAACATGGACAACTGTGTATGACATGACCTTGCCGCGCCCGGATATGGTGTATGGGGCAATCTTGCTCTTTCTCCTGCAATAGGGGCAAAAGTGCCGTGGGGGGAAGAAGTGCCTGCCGCAGTTTAAGCACATTGTGCTTTCCCCCCGGTACCTCTGAGGTATCCGCCTCCATATGGACGCTAAGCTTTTCCTGTGTGGCATCAGTCCACCTCCTTTGAGAATATATGCACTACAGCCGTTGCGCCGGACCCCCCAACATTGTGGGTAAGGCCAACCTTAGCATCATCAACCTGCCTTTTCCCAGCTTCGCCACGGAGCTGCCATGTTACCTCAACAGCTTGTTTTATCCCTGTTGCCCCAACCGGGTGACCACAGGACTTAAGGCCACCAGAGGTGTTAACTGAAAGCTCAGAATTTAAGTTAAACTTCCCGCTCTCGACGTCCTTCCCGCCTTCGCCCCTCTTTGAAAAGCCCAAGTCTTCCATAGCCATTATCTCGGCAATAGTAAAGCAGTCATGCACTTCTGCAAGGTCTATGTCCTTTGGCGTTACGCCTGCTTGCTTCATTGCCTGCCGGCCAGCTAGCCTTGTTGCCTCAATTGAAGTAAGGCTCTTCCGGTCGTGGAGCGCTAGCGTGTCAGTCGTATGTGCGCTGCCAATTATCCAAATTGGCTCTTGCGGGAGCTTCCTTGCAAACTTTTCACTGGCAAGTATGACTACAGCTGCCCCATCTGTGATTGGAGAGCAGTCTAAGAGCTTTAGGGGCTCGGCAACCTTGCTTGAGCTCATTACCTGTTCAAGTGTTACCTTAAAGGGGAATTGTGCATATGGGTTCTTTGATCCGTTTGAATGGTTCTTCACAGCAACTGCTGCCATCTGCTCCTCGGTTGTCCCATAATCATGCATATGCCTTCTGGCCATCATTGCATAAAGTGAGGGGAATGTTACCCCATTAAATACTTCCCACTGCTGGTCGCCAGCACCGCCTAGCGTCTGGGTGACTTGCTCGCTATAAACATCAGTCATCTTTTCTACGCCACCGGCGACAACGACATCATAAGTCCCAGACTTAACTGCAAGGTATGCCTCCCGGAGCGCTAGCCCGCCAGATGCGCATGCTGCCTCAACCCTCGTTGAGGGTATTGGTGTAAGCCCAATGGCATCAGCAATTAGCGCACCAATATGCTCCTGCCCTATGAACCTGCCTGCGCTCATATTGCCACCGTAAATTGCCTGGATATCTTCCCCATCAATATTTGCATCGTTAACTGCCTTTGCGCCTGCCTCTGCTATTAAGTCCTCTAGCCCCTTGTCCCAAAGCTCACCAAACTTTGTCATCCCTGCGCCTATAACTGCTACATTTCCCATCTGGCATCACATCCTTATTTTTCTCCGGTGCTTGGCATATTCGCCATAGCTAAGGTATTTTGTGCGGCTGGCATACATCTGAACCGGCCTCTCATTCTTGTGTATGTTCTCAGTTACCCTGATTGCAAAGGAGTCGCTTCCAGCACCTGACCCAAACGAGGTTGCAAGTATCATCTCGCCTGGCTTTGCTATGTCAAGCACTGCAGCAAGCCCTAGGGGGGTTGCGCCGGAGTAAGTATTTCCAATCATTGGCGTGAGCAGCCCTACCTTGAGCTTTTCAAGGGGTATCCCCATCCTCTTTGCCAGCCTAATTGGGAATTTCCCATTTGGCTGGTGGAAAACAACGTAGTCAAACTCATCAAGGCTGTAGCCACCCTTTTCCAAAAGCCCTTCTGTAGCGCTTCTAACATGCTTAAAGTATGCAGGCTCCCCCGTGAAGCGCGCGCCGTGCCGTGGGTATTCTTGGCCCGCTCTCCTCCAAAAGTCTGGTGTGTCTGTGGTAAACGAATAAGTTGCCTCTATGTTAGCAATTGTGTCCTCTTTGCCTATGATGTAAGCAGCGCCGCCAGCAGCCGCCGTGTATTCAAGGGCATCCCCCGGCCTGCCTTGGCTTGTGTCTGCCCCAATTGCAAGGCCATACCTAACCATGTTTGAGTCAACCATTGCCATGCATGTTTGTATGGCTGCTGTGCCAGCCTTGCATGCAAACTCATAGTCGGCTGCAGTCATGACTGGTGTTGCATTAATTGCCTCTGCAACTGTCGCAGCAGACGGCTTGACGGCATAAGGATGCGATTCGCTGCCAACATAGACTGCACCAATGCCCTGCGGGTCTATTCCCGCGTAGCTAAGCGCATTCCGTGCAGCTTCCGTTGCAATGGTTATCGTGTCTTCATCAACGGCTGGCACGCTTTTCTCTTGTATGTTCAGCCCTTTTTTTATTGAGTTAGCATCCTTTCCCCATACCTTTGCTATCTCCTCAACCTTAATGCGGTAGCGGGGGATGTAAGCCCCATAACCAACTATTCCTGCCATATCATAGCCTTCCTAGCCTTTCTTTTATCTCTTCTAGCCCCATGCTTGTAATTACAACTGGTATTTTCTCAACTTCGCTTATTTTCTTTGCGATTGGATCATCCATCTTGCTCATGCCTTGGTAGACAACAAGGGAGGGCTTTGGGTTTGTTACGCGGATTGCCACCATTGGGGACCTTCCAACCCCCACCTGGGTGAATATGATGGCCCTGTTGCTTGTTGGGCCGTATATGTTTGAGAAGTTGTCTACAGGCAGCTCGAGTATTGCCCGCAGTGAGTCAACTAGCGAGTATCCTGCAAGCTGCAGCTCTGGCAGCCTGCGCTTGTTTGTTATTACTTTCCCATGGATCTCCTCAACAAGGCGCTTTGCTGAGACCGGCTTGCTGAAGTCTAATACCTCGTATATGTCCGGCCGCCCCTTTCCAGACAGCCTCTTTGCAACCCATCCGCCGTTTTTTGCATCGATGTCAATAAGCGCACTAATGAACCTTTGCACTATCCCAATTCCTGGGCTCTTCCTGCGGTTGCTCTCATAGTCGCTAATGGTTGATGGCGTTATGCTTAGGTAGTCTGCAAGCTCGGTTTGGGTAATCCCAAATATCTCGCGCCACTTCTTTATGGCTGCACCTGGGTTTTTTGCAAGTGTAATTTCCCCTGCAATCTTCTGCTTCAGCGCATCCATAGCGGTAGCTTTAGCCAGCAGGCATTTAAATAATTATCGTAAGCATATTCGTCAATTAGCTAACTAAGCTGTATAAATGGCTTTACTTCCATGCCTGCCGGAAGCTTAAAGTCACTGTCTGTCACTCCCCCAAACACAATGTTGCTGACTGCTATTGTGTAGTCAAGCTTCCCATTGCGGTAAAGCTCAGCCTTTAGCGGCATTCCCTCATCCTTCCAATACCATAGCTTTGTGAGCATATTGTCTGATGTCCCATTAAGGCTCTTGTCCTCCCACTTCTGCTCTATAACCGCAGCATCTTCGCCATTAACCATCTCACTGCCAACCACCTTTGCACCGGGCATTATCTCCAAGTAGTTGGTGCTATCCCCGCCTGGGCCCATATTGTAAGCGGTCCCGTTCACAATCATATAGCTGTTCACGCCATCAAACAAGAGGGTGGTTTCCGTTGCGCCGCCAATGCTAACCACCTTGGACTTATCCCCCTTTAGGTAGGTGATTGCAGCAGTGCCATCGTCCTTTGTAATAGTGTATTTTACGCCTGCAGCAACTCTCTGCTTGAAAAGGGCTGCCAAGCCTGCAGCAGTGGTTGCCGCATACTGCTGTAGCCCTGTTTCCCTAACAATGCTTATGCCAAGCTCATATTCAGCTGGGAATGTATTTGGCACGGAAACCACTGTTTGTACAGTGAAATTCCCTAGCTCAGCGCTTGGCTTTATCCTTGGATGAAGCGTGAAGCTTTTGCTCTCACCGGCTGCAAGGGTGGGTATTGCCAGCTCATATCCTGCAACATTGCCATCAGAGAACACTCTAACCTTGATGTCAGCTAGTGTCTTGTTGCTTGGGTTAGTTGCAGTCCCATTAATATCCCAGGCCATTCCCGGGGATACAATATGCAAATAGCTGAAGTTGACTGCCAGTGATGATGCCTGCTTTGCAGGTACCGGCCCCATAAATAGGGGCAGGAATGTCCAAAAGCCGACTATTGCTATAAGCGCACCAAGCAGTATTGCTGCTATGAGGGCAGAGTTTATGACAAACGCCTTTGGGAGGGCTGGCAGCTCGAAATCCATCAAGTTACCTTTAAATACCCCTGCCTTTTAATAGTTGCCGTTATGGCAGAAAAGCCAAAGATCTTGCAGATAGTATCCGATATGCGGGCAGAAGGCTTTAGCGATGAGAAGATAATTGGCAATCTCCAGCAGCTAGGGCTGACCGATGACCAGATAAAGAGGATAATGGAGGTTGCTGATAGGGATGTTTACTCAAAGTTCAAGAGGGAGATGAACAGCTTTGTCATTGAGCGCATACAAAAGAGCCAGGGCCTAATTAACGAGATGGTTGACAAGTCAGTCGACAAGAAAATGGATTCCATAAAAAAAGAGATGCTCTCCGAATCGCAGAAGGCGTTTGGCGAATTTGCCAAAAGAGTTAACGAGAAGACTGCGGACATGGCCCTTGCTGTGAAGAAAGTCCGTGAGGAGAACCTAAAGCTTGCTGAGGGCCAAAAGCTAAACAGGATGGACCTGGACACGGTTATAGGGGGCCCAACCCAATGGCGGCTCATTGCTTCGGCAATATTCCTGTTCCTTGGGGTGGCAGTTGTCCTTTATGTGCTGTTGTCCATTGCCCCGCAAGTAATTTCACTTGACTTTAGCGATGTGAACAAGGGGGTAATTATCCTCCTGCAAGGCTTAGGCCTGATAGTATTCTCAATAGTGTCCCTTGCAGTTGGTGTCTATTTCACAGGGAGGCCAGGAAGGCAGTAGCATGGTAGTTCTTAAGGCGGACTCTTTAGGGATTGCAGACCGCGCGATACTTGTGCTGGATGAGGGGGGGGTGGTAGTATATCCCACTGATACACTTTATGCACTGGGTGCGGATGCTACGCGGCCTGACTGTGTAAGGCAGATATTTGCCATGAAGAAGCGCGATCCAGAGCACCCGATTAGCGTCATGGTATCAAGCTTCCGGATGCTGCGCTCCTATGCAGAAGTTATGCCAGAGCATGAAGGCCTCTTAAAGAAGCTTCTTCCAGGGAAAGTAACTGTTGTGCTTGAGGCACGCGGCCTTGCACGCAACCTCTCCCCAAGCGGCATTGCCTTCCGCATCCCACTTAACCCCCTTGCTGCGGAGATGGTTGATATGTTTAACAAGCCAATAACCGCCACTTCTGCCAACCCAACAGGCGAGCCCCCTGGAGTGGATGTTAATGGGGCATTCTCTTATTTTGGCGACCTTGTTGACCTATATATAGATGCTGGGCCGCTGCATGGGGAGCCATCAACAGTGGTTGACCTACGTGATGAGCCGGAAGTGGTCCGCAAGGGTGCAGACTACGAAAAGGTTTTAAAAGCCATTAAGAAAAACTAACTGTGGTCTTATATGGACGTAGTGGAACTCATTAATTCAAGCTATTACAGCTATCGCCAGCTTTTCTTAGCGCCAAAGGAAGCAGCAAGGAAGCAGCTCAGGCATGCGGACCTTGGCAGTGGTGCCAAGGCAGCAGCAATCTTCCTGGCGCTCTCTTGGCTTGCTGCAATTGTGTTTTTTGGCATAGGCGATATCCTAAAGTCCCTCATATCTATGGCGCTTGGTGGAGCATCTAGCCAGTTGGTTAGCTCCCTTGCATTCATTATCCTAGCACCTCCCCTGTCAGTGCTTGCATTTATCCCAGTTTACTTTAGCTGGCTGCTTTCCCTCATAGTTTTTGCGGCGCTTGTGTGGGGGATAGCAAGGCTGTTTGGGGGGCGAGCACCTTATGGGAAGCAGTTTGCTGCCATTGCAATGGCCACGTCTGCAGTGCTTTTTGCATCAGCGGTGCTGGCTGGTGCCCTTTTTGTGATAGCAGATATGGTGGCACCCTTCAGTGCTAGTGCAGCATCCCTGCTCTTGCTGCTCTTTAGCATTCCGGTGGTGCTGCTTGCTATTTATGGCATTTGGGTGAGCATTGTCTACACTTCAGAGGCCAATGAGTTTGAGCTTTGGAAAGGGGTAGCCGCAGTGCTAGTGCCATGCCTCATAGCCGCACTGGCCATTGCAGTACTGGTGGCTATTGCCTTTGCCCTCTTCTCGGTGCTTATGCCCTCACCGGTGGCCTTGTTCCCGCTTTAGCATGGTATACTTGCCAAGGGAGGACTCTTTCCTCCTTGAGGGGGCGGTAAGGAAGTATGCACATGGCGCAGTCCTTGATATGGGCACTGGCAGCGGAATACAGGCGCACGCTGCAATGCAGAATGCGGCTTCCGTTACTGCCTGCGACATAGACCCTGAGGCAGTTGCAGCTGCAAAAAGCTCTGTCCCAGGTGCAACAGCCTTCCAATCCAACTTGTTTTCAAGTGTCAAGGGAAAGTTTGATACAATAGTGTTCAACCCCCCCTACCTGCCTGATGCGGAGCCCAGGGACATTGCCCTTGATGGCGGGCCAACAGGAGGGGAGCTGCTTGGCAGGTTCCTTGCCCAGGCAAAGCATTATTTAACTAGCGGCGGGCAAATACTATTTGTGCAAAGCTCGCTTACAGGCATAGGAAAGACAAAGGAAAGGCTTGCAGGGCTTGGCTATAGGTGGGAGATTGTTGCGGAGAGAAGGATATTTTTTGAGGAGCTGGTGGTGTTTAGGGCATGGCTTCAATAGCAGAGAAGATTGCAGAGCTTGAAGAGGAGATACACAACACCAAGTACAACAAGGCAACCCAGCACCATATCGGCCTCCTTAAAGCGCGCATAGCAAGGCTGAAGGCAGAGCAAGAGACGCGCTCCAAAAATGGGCATTCCCGCCCGTCTTATGCAGTTAAGAAGGCAGGCGATGCTACAGTGCTTTTTGTTGGCTTCCCGTCAGTTGGCAAGAGCACACTCCTTAACAAGCTTACCAGCGCCGAGTCGAAGGTAGCGGACTATGCATTTACTACCCTGGCAGTTATACCCGGGATGATGGAATATAAGGGGGCAAAAATACAGCTGCTTGATGTGCCTGGCATAATCCTTGGCGCATCCAAAGGCAAGGGGAGGGGCCGTGAGGTAATGGGGGTTGTTAGGAATGCTGACCTGATTGTGGTCTTGCTTGATGCCCCCGGCCAGCTAGCTGTAGTCAAAGGCGAACTTTATAATGCTGGCCTCCGCCTTAATGAAGCCCCACCAGACATAACCATCCGGAAGCGCACAACAGGCGGCATAAGCCTTGTCTCATCCTGCAAGCTTAGCCACCTTTCTGAAAGGCTTGCGGCTGGCATCCTAAATGAGTATGGCGTCCATAATGCGGATGTGCGCATCCGCCAGGATATTACAGCAGACCAGCTGATAGATGCCGTTGCTGGCAATAGGAAATATGTCCCGGCAGTTACTGTCATCAACAAGTCAGACGCCCTAGATGCCAAGGCTATAGCGGCAATTAAGGCGGAAGCCCCAAATGCGCTGCTTATCTCTGCAAGGAACGAGGAGAACTTAAGTGAGCTTCGGGATAAAATAATCGGCAGCCTTGGCGTAATCCGGGTTTATATGAAGAAGGCTGGCGAGGAGCCGGACATGGGCGAGCCCCTTATCCTAAAGAAAGACCACACTGTGAGGGGAGCGTGCAAGCGCATCCGGAAGGAGTGGGCTAGCCGCCTCCAATACGCCCGGGTGTGGGGGGAAAGCGCACGGTTTGAAGGGCAGGTTGTTGGTGCCAGCCATAAGCTTAAGGATAAGGACATAGTTGAGCTCCATCTCAAGCGCTGAGTTTATAAACCTCATCTGGATTATTAGCTAGGATGGGGGAAGTCTTAGATTTCACAAAGCTTGGGCAAGTATCTGGTAGCCAGGAAATGCAGGTTGATGAGGGCATTATAAAGGATGCAGCCAGCCTTCTTGGGGGTGGGAAGCCACGCAGTTCAGTGAAGCTGCTGCTCCATAATATGGGCTATTCACTAGATGATGCGGAAAAAATAGTATCAAAGGCAGAGATGCGCCTATATTCAAAGCCAAAGAAGAAAGTAAATTTTGCGCTTATCTTCATAGCGTTTGTTGTTGCCCTAGCACTAGCCAGTGCTGTGCTATACCTTGTGGTTGTTGTGTCGTCTCACCCGGCTGACTGCGGGGATGATACTTTTTGTGTCCAAAAGGTTATAGACTGCCAGCCCGGCAGCTATCAAAGCTCATACCGCGGCATAACCAATGAGTATAGGATAACTAACCGGGGTCAGTATTGCCAGGTGTTTGTTAGGGTCTTGAAATCCCGCTCACAGCGGCTTGTGCCGGGGATGAGCATGAATTGCCTCTACCCCATAAGTGATGGGAAGACTGATTTGTCTGGGGGCTATTCCAATTGTGACGGACCCTTAGCTGGTGCGCTTATGCCGTGAGGCAGCAAACTTAGCAGCTGCTATGACAAGCAAAGCAATAGCCGCCATAGCTATTGGCCCAACATCTAGCTTGCTGGTGCCAAGGGTTATCCACTTCTCAACCTTGTGGGTTTCCCCATCATACTCATAGCTGATAGCTAAGAGAACCCTTGCCTCGCTTCCAGCATTTTCGCGTGCAGCTATCTCCTTTTCTTGGACAATCTTTTCTCCAGGGGCCATGGTGCTAAACAGCTCCTGCTCATCCTGGTTATAGATAAACTTATCTGAATTAGGTATTGAAAGCTTGCTTTTAACATTGTATACTTCCACATTGCCAACATTCTCGACAGTGTACTTGAGCTTTGCTGTTTCCCTTGGCTTAATAGAAGATGGCGAGAGGGAGACATCCTCCAGTGCAATTACTGCTGGCTCAACAACAATTTTAGCCATTGCCTCTCCGGAAGATACGTCATATTCCCCTGCTTGCGGGGCAGTAAATGTTACGTCTGCTGAGAAAGACCCAACTGCCATGGATGGCAGCGTTATTTTCCGCTCCTGCCCGGCGAATGATATGGTTGCCTCATGCTGTGACAAGGGGGCATTTGCAGTGTAGCTAACGCTAAATTCCTCACCCTCAAACACATGCTTTTGGCCTACTGTTATCATTGCTGCGGATGCAGCTGCCAGCAGCAGGCTAATAGCTAGGAGCGTACTCATCTTCATACCCTTCATCCCTTTTCCTGTTATTCCACCAGTAAAGCGCTATCAAAAGCACAACAAGCGCTATAAGCGCAATTCCCCACGCTGACGTAAGGAACTTAATCGGGCTAGTGCCCGCCGTGGGGCTTGGTGAAGGGGTTGGGCATCCTACCCCTGACAGCTGCTTCTCCAGCGCATCTGCCTTGTCTGCCCAGCCAATTGCATTCAGGTAAGCTTCCCTTGCCTTTTGGCCATCCAGCGCCTTCTCATATCCTGCGCCCGCAGTATAGCTGCTGGATGCCTTGCTGTAAGTCCGGTTTAGCTCCACCAAGTCTGTTTGCTGCTTTGCGCTCAGCTCCCGCTCACATTTCCCTAAGTCGCCAATGGTTGCCGGGACAGTCATCCCAAGGGCACTCACCTTGGTATAGGCCTTATTGCGGAGGGAAGCAACGGTCTCGCCACTCCAAAACTCACTGTATTTTATGTATATCTCCTTGCATTCAGCGCTTATCTTATCATCCGTGAGGGCAACGCCCAGCCAGCTTGTTTTCCACTGGCTTACGCTTGATTCCAGTCCGGGGAGGGAGCCAGGGACATTAGCTATTGCAATCCCTGAAACAAATGCTTGTACGGTCTCCTTTTGTGCGGTGTCATTGCTGCTGTTCAAGAAAGCCTGTGCCTTAAGGTTAAATGCAGTCCTAGCGCCGTTGTAAGCATAGCCTGCACTTGCAACCCCTGAAAATGCATTAAGCATGCTGTTAAATTCCCCACGCCACCGCTTAAAGTCAGAGTAGCTTGCTGGGGCATACAATATCTTATCCTCTTCTGCCTTCACTGCAGTGATGTTCCCCAGTGCCCATCCAATGGAGGAGCGCAGCCCCTTTGCACTGGAGATGAGGCTACTGGCGCCATCCTGGAGCTCGGCGGGCAGCTGTGGCTTGTAGGACACAAGGTATGTTATCTTATTGTCAACGTCTCCCATCATCAGTGTTAGTGATGAGTCGTGGTTAACTGGGTAGTCCTTCTTGTCGCGCTGCTTGATTATCTCCTGCAGCGCATAGTGCACCTTGTAAGCAGCAGTTATCTCACCCTCCTGCCCCTTAAGCACTGTACCATTCCTAGAGACAGGCACCCACAGGTCATCAAATTCAATGATCCAATAGCTTCCACTGCCTGTAACTGCTAGCTGGCTGGGCTTGCTTTGCGGCTGCACGTTTAAGCTGGGGTATTCAGCAAGTGCCAGCGTGAGTGCCTTGTCCAGTGACACCTCCCCTGCAAGGGAAGATGCCACCAGCAGCAATAATAGCACCACAACCTTTTTCATTATGTGTTGATACTGACTAAGGGTATAAAAGCATTTTTGTGGGGGCAGTGCAATGGGCTTCACGGTAATATTGGAAGAGCCAGAAAATCCAGGGACAATAGGGTTTATGGCAAGGGCAATGAAGAACTTCGGGCTATCCAAGCTCATACTTGTGAACCCCTGCCCAATAACTGCAATTACCAGAGCACGTGCGATGCATGCCTGGGATGTTGTCCAGGCTGCAGGGGTGGCCTCCTCATTTGATGAGGCAGTTGCGGGATTTGATGAGGTGATTGCAACTACTGCAAAGCCTAGCACTGACAATAACACCACCCGTGCATACCTTACCCCGCGTGAACTGGCGGGGCAGGTTGGCAGGGGCAGCTATGCGCTTGTCTTTGGGAGGGAGTCGCGGGGCCTCACAAGTGCCGAGCTTAGGAAATGTGATGTGGTTGCCCACATAGAGGGCTCGGCTTACCCCGTTATGAATGTAACCCATGCCGCCGCAATCCTGTTTTATGAGCTTTTCTCCTCAAAGTCAAGCACAATGCGCACCTCTGACGGACGCGAGAAAAGGGCTTTAGTGGGGCTATTTTCTGATGCTGCACGCTCATCTGGGCTTCGCAACCCAGAAAATGCCATTAAGATGTTCAGGAACGTCATCTCGCGGGCGTTCATATCTGGCAGCGAGGCAAAAGGGATTGCTGCAGTGCTTTCCCGGTTTAGGAAGTAAGCTTTATAAATGCGCCGGGATTATCTTAACTAGCTATGCCCGAAGAAGTCTCCACAGTGGAAGTTTTGCAAAGGCTTGCTAACTCGCTAAAGCTGGTAAGGGAAGAGTTGCAGCAGTGGCATGACGAGAGCAAGAGGAACCAGGCAGCCATTGCAGCACTAAACGAGAGGCTAAACCTGTTCTCCAAGAAGCTTTCCCCGCCTGCATCTGCTAAGAGGGAGATTTCGTCCATACAGGCAAAGATGGGTGCCCTCTCGCTCCATCCGGCTGGAAGCAGCATCCCAGCCGCCAAGCAGGCGCTTGAGCAGAAGCTAGCCCAGCTTAGCCGTGACCTTGAGCAAATACAGGCAATAAAGGCGGAGATGCAGTCGCTCTCATCATCTTCTGAGGCAGGAGACAAGCGCATTGAGGGGCAGATACGTGCACTGAAGGCAAAAGTAGATGCGCTTCCCCGCCAGACCCCATCCACGCAGAAGGATGGCCGCGAGTTCCTGGTTGCCCTGCAAAAAGACCTTGAGGAATGGCATAAGGAGAGCATGCAGAACTCAAGGGAGCTGACATCCTTGCTCTCAAAGCTTCAGGAGCTAGAGGCTAAGACCACTGCCAACGCAAAAGTTAAGAAAGAGCTGGAGAGGGTAATGGCGCAGGTAATGCATGTAACAGAGTCAATTAATAACTTTGAGGAGCTAAAGAATACGCTTACAAAGCACAATGAGGAGTTCAAAGGCCTTTATTCTGCAATAGGAAAGGAGCATGTTGAGCTTGACTCCCTTAGTGAGGCTACGGCAGGGCTGCAATCAAAGCTTGAGGAGTGGAGCGCCCGCAACAAGGAGAACTTAGAGGAAGTTGCCGACATACGAAAGGACCTATCGTCCATTGCAAAGGAGCTAAGGGCTAAGGATGTCGGCAAGAAAGTTGGGGAGCTAAGTGAAAGCCTGCAGGAGGTTGCCGAGCGTGTTGAGTCCCTCCAGCGCCAGGAAAAGGAGCTACAGGGGATGCAGGAGAAGCTAGTTGAGTTTGACAAGGGGCTTAAAGAGCTTGTCCGCAAGGCAGTTGTTGCATCGCTGTCCCGCAAGGAGTTTGAGGATGAGCTTGGGAAGCTTGAAGCTGCTGGCTCGCCAGCCCCACTGCAAAAAGTGCCTGCCAAGCCAGTTCCAGTAACAGATGTTAAGAAGAAGATGCGCGAGCTGCGTGCAGCCCTCGAAAAGGAAAAGGAAGAGGAGGGAGTCTTAGACATATTCAAGTCGTTTGAGAATGAGATAAGCACTGCTGAGACTGATGAGCAGAAGGAGATGCTCTGGAATAATATGCGGCGGGATGTTGAGCATGCAGTGCGCAGCTCACTTGACAAGGCAAAAGAAAAGATAAAGCATGGCAAGGCAGAAGGCATTAGCACGTCAAAGCTTAACATACTTGTTGCAAAGACAGACATCGGGTTTGTCTCACTTGAAACCTCAGTATCGCTAAGGAACCTTGCCAAGTCAAAGGAAGTAGTGCGGAAGCTAGCAGACTTAAAAGCGCAAATTGATGCTGCCCTTAAGGGAGAAGCTGCAAGTTAATCCCTGCTGCCTCTTGCTTCTCAAGCTCAGCCCACCTGTCTTTTACATGCTTCTCAATTTCGGCAATGAGCTCTGGCGTCAGGTGCTTATACCTCTTTTGCCCCTTAAAGTACTCCTCTACTGGCGCAAAGCTTGGCTTTTGGTCTATTTTTAGCTTGCCATGCTCTACCTCGTACAGGGGCCACAGCCCTGTCTCAACAGCCTTCTTTGCATAGTAGACTGTCTTGCTCGAGTCAAAGCCCCAGCCAACAGGGCATGGGGTAAACAAGTGGATTAGCTTTGGCCCCCTTATTGACTTAGCTTTCTTGACCTTTGCAGCCAAGTCTTGTGGGAACCCAACACTTGCTGTGGCGACATATGGCGCCCCATGTGCAACTGCAATCCTCGCTATGTTTTTCTTCCACTGCAATTTTCCCGGGATTACCTTACCAGCAGGCGTTGTTGTAGTTGAGGCATACTTTGGTGTCCCGCTTGACCGCTGGATGCCCGTGTTCATATATGCCTCATTGTCAGTGATAACCACAAGTATGTCGTGCCCCCTCTCCAGTGCGCCGCTAAGCGCCCGGAAGCCAATGTCCATCATGCCGCCATCGCCGCCAATTGCGAGGACCGTTGCATCACCACCAAGCTTGCGGTCTGCCTCAACAACACCGGATGCAACTGAGGCAGCATTTTCAAATGTGACATGGACCCATGGCACCTTAAAGGTAGTTTTTGGGTAAGGGGTTGTTGTAACTTCCATGCAGCCAGTAGCCTGGCAGACGATTACATCTTTGCCAATTGCCTCAAGCACCATCCTCTCCCCCATTATCTCACCGCATCCCGCGCAAGCGGAATGCCCTGATGATATTACTTCACTGCTCATATCTGCCACCTCGTCTCGGCGTCTTTCATTTCAGGAACCTGCTTGTACATCTTTTCAAGCGCGCTTACAGGCACATCTAGCCCGCCAAGCCCAACTATGAAGTTCACCATCTTTCCGTTGTAGACTGTCCTTACATCATTGTAGACGGCGCCATGCCCAGTCCCATATGAGACATCCTTCTCAAATACTGCAACAGATTCCTTGCCTTTTAGTGCTGCCGCCAGCTCCTTGTCTGGGAACGGCCGATAGCACCTTATGCGTATGACCTGGAAGCCAAGCTTGTCGGCAAGCACCTTGAGGTTGGTTGAAAAGCTGCCCATAGTAACAACAGCATTATCCCCCTCGCCATACACCTCAATCAGGCCGTCGCCATAGCTGCGCCCAAACACCTTTGCAAAGTCGTCATGGACCTCCTTAATGACTGGGAATATGCTGCGCTGTGCCTCTTCAAGCTCTTTTCTCAGCTTGAAATAAGGCTCCTGCATTGCCCATGCCCCCTGCGTCATTGGCTTCTTGGGGTCCAAGAATGCATGTTCTGGCTTATAGTCCGGCACAAACCCCTTAAGGTCTTCAGGGACATCAATAACATCATAAGTGTGTGTAAGGAAAAATCCATCCATGCATACCATTGTTGGCAAAAGGACACGCTTGTCTTCCGCTATCTTATAAGCCTGTATCATTAGGTCGACAACTTCCTGGGAGTCCTCCCCATAAAACTGGAGCCATCCCGAATCCCTTTCGCTTATTGAGTCCTGCCAGTCGTTGAATATGTTCAGCGGTGCGGACAGTGCGCGGTTTGCAACTGTTATAACAATGGGCAGCCGCATGCCAGATGCAGCAAAAAGCACCTCATGCATTAGGGCAAGCCCTTGAGAGGATGTTGCAGTATATGCCCGTATCCCCCTTGCGCTTGCACCAACTACAGCGGATATTGCAGAGAACTCAGACTCAACACGGATTATCTTTCCGCCAAGTTCCCCATTGGCCTCGAACTCAGAAAGCCTCTCGGGTATGTGCGTGCTTGGTGTTATGGGGTACATTGCAAGGACACCGGGGTTAAGCAGCCGCACAACATCAGCTACCGCGTGGCTTCCTTCCTCAATCTTCTTAACCATTATTTCGCCTCCTCTTCAGAGCTTATTGCACCAACTGGGCATACTGACTTGCAAATAAGGCAGCCTTTGCAGTGGTCGTAGTCTATTATCGCCTTCCCATCGACTATTTCAATTGCCACATCAGGGCAGAACATCTTGCACGTCCCACAGCCAATGCACTTATTCTTGTCTACAACCGGCCTGAATGTCCTCCAGCTCCCAGTCTTGTTTGAGCTAATGTTGCCAACGTCCTTTATGATGCCACCAACCATTTTCACACCCCGATAAGGCTGCAGCTTTCGCTTGCCTTCCTTATTGCCTCTGCGTTCTTTTCCCCAAGCTCGCCGGGGAACCTCTCCTTGATTGCCTTTATGATTGATTCAAGCGACACTGCACCGCCGCTTGCCTTGCTAAACGCCCCAAGCATTGCAGTGTTAACAATCGGCTTGCCAATTGTGTCAAGTGCAATCCTTGTTGCATCAACACACCATGCACCAGGAACCTTGTCCTTGGTATTGATTATTAGTATTCCTCCCTCCTTAATGCCCTGCCTTACATTAACAACTTTCATCAGGCCGGGGTCCAGCACAACTACGATGTCCGGCTCATATACCTCTTGGCGTATGCGTATGGGGCTTTCATCCACCCGTGTAAAGGACTGCACAGGCGCCCCCCGCCTCTCTGGGCCAAACTTGCCAAATGCCTGGGAGTATTTTCCATCGCCAAACGCTGCAACAGCCAGCACCTCGGCTGCTGTTACTGCACCTTGGCCGCCACGGCCATGAAAGCGGACCTCTAACATTATTTCACCACCAGCAATTAGAGAGTTACCTTTAAGAAGGAGATAATATAAACTTAACCCCGTCAATTGCGGTGTTAGTGTGGCTCTTCTTATTGAAAATGGCATGGTCCTGCAGCAGAATTTTGGCTTTAAGAGGCAGACAGTAGTGGTAGATGGCCCTGTAATAAGCGCCATTGGCCCCAAGGACAAGATGCGCAGGGCACACAAGGGGTATGACCGCATTGATGCATCTGGCTCGCTTGTGATGCCCGGGTTCATAAATGCGCACATGCATGCCGCACTTGGGCTTGCACGTGGATTTGGCGTTGGCCTGCCACTTTTTGACATGTTTGAGAAAAAGCTATTCCCGCTTTATAAGGAAATGACTGACCAAAGGGCATATCTTGGGGCAATGGTCTCAGGGTTGGAAATGATCCACACCGGCTCCACTTCAGTGAACAACGTCGATAGTGGCTGGGCAAAGCCCGTGCTTAAGGCATTTAACAAGCTAGGCTTGCGCGGCACAATGGCAATAACCCTAAAGGATAGGGATGTTGAGACTGGCGAGGCTTATAGCTGCAGCCACCTGCCTGAAAATGAGTGGCTTGTCAAGCGCCTTGCGGAGCACCCCCGGCTGAAGGGGATGTATGGGATTGCAAACGAGTTTGAGGCAACGGAAGGCCTCATAAAAACAGTGAGGGAGCTTGCCGAGCGCGATGGGGCAGGAATCCACATGCACCTTGCCGAGTCAAAGAAGGAGACTGGCTTTATCATGCAGAAGACGGGGAAGACAAGCGTGCGCTACATGTATGACTTAGGTGTCTTAAAGGAGAACTCACTTGCAGTCCACGTGGTTAACATATCACAAAAGGACATACCCCTACTTGCAAAGAGCAGGGCGACAGTTGTCCACTGCCCAACATCCAACTTAAACCTTGGCTCAGGGATAGCACATGTCCCAGAGATGCTTGAGGCGGGGGTTTCTGTTGCAGTTGGGATAGACCACCCAATTGCAAACATAAGCAACGACATACGCCACGAGCTGAACAATGCAATGGTTGTGCAGCAGGCACGCGGCAAGCAGCTTTTGCCAAAGCAGCTTCTGGCTATGGCACTAAACTCCCGCCTTTATGGCTATTTGACAGGTGCGCTGCAGCCGGGCTCTATGGCTGACATAATCGTTGTTTCCCTTAAGGGCAGTGCAATCCCGGAGGACAATGCCACGCTCCTCAGGGAAGCCCTGCTTGCTGCGCTGCCGGTAACTAACTCAATCATAAACGGCGAGGCAGTTATGCGCGATGGGCGGGTGCTTGCGCTCAACGAAAGGAGCATAATCAAGAAGGCACGCGCAGCAAGCAAATTTTAGCTAAGGGTCTTAAGTATTATCTTAGCCATTCTAATTGGCCGCCTCTTCTCATATGCCTCAAGCGCCTGGTCAATTTTCCTCTCACTTTTAGCATATATGGTAAAGAGTGGCTGGCCTTTCCTGATACGGTCGCCCTCTTCAGCATGGAGGTACATCCCTGCCACCTTGTCTGCAGGGGCGCCAGCGTTCCTTACAACAGCAGATATCCCACGGTTGTCTATATACTCGATCCTGCCGCTTGCGTCTGCGGTTACCGTATGCTGGTGCTCCCCAATTGGGACGTCATCTGCCCTAATCTCGCTATCGCCGCCCTGGTGCTCCACTATCTGGCGGAACTTCTCGTTTGCCTTTCCGCTGTGCAATATCCTCATTGCAGCATCGCGCCCCTTCCCAACTGGCGCCTTGCCGCCAATCTCCAGAAGAACACCTGCAAGCTGTGCACTCTTTTCAATTAGCTCCGGCGAGACATTCTCATTACTCAGTATCCTAAGGGTCTCCCTTGCCTCCATTGTTGGCCCGACAGCTAGCCCAATTGGGTGCTCACCATTTGTAAGCAGCGAGTGTATGTTCATCCCAAGCGATGCGCCAAGGGCGTTGAACTGCTTCGCCAGCATTGTTGCGTCGTTTGTTGTCTTAATCTTTGCCCCCTTGCCCACCGGGATGTCAATTATGACATCAGTTGCCCCAACAGCCTTTTTCTTTGCCATTATTGATGCAAGCAGCATTCCCCGCGGGTCAAGCGAAAGCGGATGCCTTAGCCTTATCAGCTTGTCATCTGCAGCGGCAAGGTTGACTGCGCCACCCCAAACAATGCAGGCGCCAACGCGGTTTACAACAGCCTCTATGTCGTCCTTGTTAAGTGTGACTGGCGCAAGGACCTCCATGGTATCAGCAGTCCCCGCAGGGGATGTTATCGCCCTGCTGCTTGTCTTTGGCATTGTCATTCCTGTGGCTGCAATTATTGGCACGACAAGCATGGTCGTCCTATTCCCTGCAACTCCCCCTATGCAGTGCTTGTCAAAAATCCTCTTCTCGTGCAATGCCAGTGTTGTCCCTGACCCCACAATTGATTTTGTCAGCGCAATGGTCTCATCCTTGTCCAAGCCACGTATGTAAACCGACGATATCCATGCAGTTAGCTCAACATCGCTAAGCTCCTCTTTCATCAGGTCCCCAATTATTGCATCAATCTCTTCGGGGGTATGCCTCCCGCCATCCATCTTCTTTTTTATATACATTACGCTATCTGGCTTTCCCATGGGCTCGATATAAACGCGGTCGCCCGTCCGTATGTTGAGGGGGTCATATATCTCCCTAAACAAGCCAAGCGTGCCCGGCGATACAAACGTGTCTGTGAGGTCAACAATGCAGCTTAAAGGCTTTCCCCCATCAAGCGTAAGCGCGACGCGGTCCATGGCCTTTAAGTCAAGGTCGTGGGCATCCTCGCGGTTAATGATGACTACGCGGATCCCCGCGGTAGACAAGTCAATGCACTTTGCCTCAAATGGACGTTTCATAGCAGACCACTATGGAGTAGAGCTTATTAAATATTGCCTGCTGCACGCTCGTGCAGTATGTGGGCAGCCTCATAAGGGGTTATAACGCCCTCTTCGGTTATTATGTAGTCTATATATTCTGGCGGTGTAATGTCAAATGCAGGGTTTTTTATCCTAACCCCACGTGGGGGATGCTTCCAGATCTCACCCTTATCCCGCTTTTCTATGGGCTCGTATGCCCCTGAGAAGGTAACCGGGTCAAATTTGAATGTCTCACATGCACATGCAAAGTCCGTCTTTGCCTCGTGTGCTGCAAGCGCAATCTGCCCCGTTCCTATCTTGTTTATCAGGTTGCCTTCTGCTGTGATTGCATCTGCACCAACAAGCACAAGGTCCGCACTGTTCATAAACCTCCTTGCAGCAGAATCAACAATGTGGGTAACGCTTATCCCTGCCTTTGCAAGCTCTCTTGCGGTAATCCTCCCCTGGTAGTGCGGCCGCGTTTCGGTGTTTATCACCTTAAACCTTATGCCCTTTTCCTTTGCAGCAATGAGTATGGCCGTTACCGTTGATGAGTGGCAGTGGGTAAATACAGTCATGCCCGGCATTATCCGCCTGACACCTACACGGACTATCTTTTCCTTTGCCTCCTCCAGCTTTTGCAGGTAGGATCCCGCTGCATTGCTGGCTACCAGCCGTGCGTTTGGCATGCTTTTCTCTGATGCCACCGCCCTTTGGACAGCAGCCAGCCCATTGCGCAGTGCTGGCTCTGTTGGCCTAGCAGCTGCCAGCAGCCGGGAGTTGCGCTTAAGCTCCTTGTTGAATGCAGCCAGCGTCTTTGCCTTTGAGTGCTTTGCATCATAGGCCAGTGCCTGGAGCCCAGCCTTTGCAACGCTTATTGCACCTTGCACATCTAGCCGCCTTATCCTTGCAGCTGCTGCCTTTGACCTCATATCATATAAAAACCAGTTGTGGCTTTTAAAGCTTTCACGGCAAAACCTATTTAAACACCAAACATCCCAAAAGAGCCAGCTATTTATAATGACAAGCGCAGGCAGGGTGATTCATCTTGAAAAAACTAGTTAAGAAGGCTGCAAAAGCAGCTAAATCTAAGGCAAAAGCAAAGAAAGCAAGGGGAAAGAAGAAGACCTCCTTCTCTGACAAGGAGCTTGAGGACATACTCTCAACTTCACAGGCACGCATCCGCGTTGTTGGGACTGGCGGCTCAGGGAACAATACAATGCGCCGGCTTAATGAGGTTGGCGTTCAGGGCGCCGATGTAATTGCAATGAATACGGATGCACAGCACCTGCTCATTACCCCCGCGCCAAAAAAGCTGCTGCTTGGCCGCTCAGTAACACGCGGGCTTGGCGCAGGCAGTGACCCAGACTTGGGCGAGGCTGCAAGCAAGGAAAGCATGGGCGAGATAGAGAAGGCCTTAGAAGGCAGCGACCTGGTCTTTATTACCTGCGGGCTTGGGGGAGGCACTGGCACTGGCTCTGCTCCAGTCATTGCCCAAGTGTCACGTGACATAGGTGCGCTTACAATTGGTGTTGTAACGCTGCCCTTTAGCGTTGAGGGCAGGAGGCGCATGGAAAATGCCCTTGGCGGGCTTAAGAAGCTCCGCAAGGAGGCAGACACGGTCATAGTCATACCAAACGACAAGCTGCTTGAGATAGTCCCTGACCTGCCTATAAATGCGGCTTTCAAGGTTGCAGATGAGATACTTGTTAATGCAGTCAAGGGCATAACCGAGCTGATAACAAAGCCGGGCTTAGTTAACTTGGACTTTGCAGATGTCCGTGCAGTGCTTGCAAATGGCGGTGCAGCTATGATTGGCCTTGGCGAGTCGGAGATAGAAGGCGACTCAGAGGGCCGCGCGCTTGAGGCAGTTGAGGACGCGCTTAACTCACCACTCTTGGATATTGACGTTTCTGAGTCAACCCGTGCACTTGTCAACGTAAGCGGCGGCACAGACATGACGCTTCGCGAGGCAGAGATGATTGTTGAGGCAGTTGCATCTAAGATACATTCCAATGCCCACATAATTTGGGGTGCAATGGTTGATGATGAGATGAAGAAAAACCGCATCCAAGCGATGGTTGTCATAGCTGGCGGGAAGTTCCCCTACCTTGACGAGGCGCGCCAAGCCCCTGAGGATGTTGACCTTGAAGTTGAATATGTAGAGTGATCTGATGGGCTTCATTGAAGAGGCAGTGCGCGTCCTGAAGCTAACGCGCAAGCCGCGCAAAGATGAGTTTATTATGGTATCTAAGATTACCGGGCTAGGGATGGTAGTCATTGGGGTTATTGGTGTCGTTATCATCCTTTTTGCCAGGCTACTGGGGCTGAGCTAATGATATTTACTATCCGAACAACAGTTGGGCAGGAGCGCATTGTTGCTGACCTGCTGAAGTCAAAGCAGACAAAGGCAGAGCAAGAGATATATTCCATCGTTGTTGTTGACAACCTTCGCGGCTACATACTTGTTGAGGCGCCTAATGAGGCGGAGGTGAGGAAGCTTATCTACAATGTCCCCCACCTAAAAGGCCTTGTTCCCGGCGGGATTGACCTTAGCGAGGTCAAGCAGTTCTTTGAGGAGAAGTCACTTACTGTCGACATCCACAAGGGGGACCTTGTTGAGCTCACATCCGGGCCGTTCAAGGGCGAGAAGGCAAAGGTGGTCAGGGTTGATGATGCCAAGGACAAGATAACCCTTGAGCTTGTCGAGGCGACCGTCCCGATCCCGGTGACGATGGATGCATCGGCAATCAGGGTGATTACGCAGAAATAAACGGGAGCTATTTGCTTTTTTTCAGCACATCAAGCGCCCGCTTTAGCAGGCCTTTTGTCTCTTCATCTTCGCTTTCCATCAGGTGCTCTATAGCGTGGATAGCCTCCTCCACTTCCGGGGCTTCCTGCCACCCAACCACCAAGCTAGCTGTTGGGCCTTGCCTCTTTCAAACCCAAACTTATACAACATCTCTGCAGCATCTCCGGTCCTGCCCTCATAAACCGCCCTTCGTGCCATCCTGAGTTTTTCATGGGCCATAT
>WALL01000018.1 GCA_015522845.1 Nanobdellati archaeon | reverse complement strand
CTATCTCAAGGTATTTTTTTATGCCCGATATCTCAACGCGCGGCCTCAGCAGCTCGTCAAGCTGGAATATGCCCGCGGAGTTGTTCATGTGGATGGTTATTTTCACCGGCCTTTTCCTGCCCTTCTTTATGTCCACCGAGTCTATCGCCTGCGCCGAGACCGAGTGTATGTTCACAATCCCCTCCTCGAACGGGATGCGCGAGCGACCCTTGCTCATGTCCAGCGCGTCAGCAATCCTAACAATCCCCGCCTCAATTGTGTATGGCTTCAAGTCGGTGCTGTAGTGGGGGATGGCGTGCAGCACCTCGGACTGCAGTATTACCTGTTCCTTCACCGAGTAGTCCGCAAGCAGCTCTGGAAGCACCTGCGGAGCGAGTATGATGCTGAATAGCTCGTGGTTGAAGCGGTGCACTGTCATGCCTATGTCGTGAAGCACCGCGCCAAGCACGACGACAACCTCCGCATCGTCCTGCCCCATGCCGTAATCCTTAACGATGCTCGGCTCAACGCCTCCGGCCACAAGCAGCCGCAAAATCTGAAGCGCGGCATTAGCGACGATTGTAACATGCACTGGGCCGTGATCGTTGTAGCCCAGCCTGTCCACAGCGTTTATGTTCGAGCACTTCCACATTGCCTGTAGCCGCTCGCTCCTGCCTATCCGCTTGGCAACTGCAGCAAGCCTCTTGTTCTTCTTGACAGGAATCTTGAACTTCATAATGGCATTAGGTGCTTTAGGTATTTATCCCCTCCCCCAAATCCGCTGCAGTTATCTTTTTCCCCATGGCTTCAGGATTTCTGCAGTTGCGGGAAACCCCTTAACGACTATCTGTATCGCTTTGTGCCTGCCGCTTCCATGAACTAGCCGCTTTGACAGCTCTTGCCTGTACTGGCAGACAATCCTCTCCCCCCTCATTATTACACCCCCTATTGGTACTCTCGCATTTTCCTTTCTTTTTCAAGCTTTCTCAACGCCTTAAGGACCTCAAAAATATCAACACCCAATGCCTCTGCTATTTCATCAGGATATGCCCTGTCCCTGCCTTCCATGTAACTAAGGACCTCTTTTTTGAGCTGGCCCATCGGGACTTGCCTTACGGCAGCAAAGCTCGCCTTAACCTCTTCTGCATAATATTCAATTGCTTTTTCCACAAAATCCGCTCTCCCCCTAAAGTGGTACTTGTCTATAAGGCCCTCCATCCTATTAAGTGTTTTGGCTGGCAGGCGAATGGAAAGCACCGGCTTTTGGTGTAGCTGGATTTGCATTGTATACAATGTATACAAGGCAGTATATAATGTTATCCCTTATTATGCCCGCCCCCGAAAATGGCTTTTTCGCGGGTCCCGTCCGTTGGCGGCTTTTTATCCTTTCAGCCTCTTCATCAGCTCGAGCTTCTTATTCGGCTCGAGCACGTCCCGCTGCTTCTTGCGCTGCCACTGCTGTGCAAGCAGTATTACCTGGTTTGGCTCCACGCTTTCGCGCAGCACGACACCAGGCCCAATGAAGCAGCGCTCGCCTATCTTTATGCCAGGGTAGATGCTGGAGTTTATCCCCGTCTTGCAGCTTTCGCCAACAATGCAGCCGAATTTGTCCGAGCCGGTCCCCACCTTTTTGTCGCTTATCTCCATATACACTTCCTTCTCGTCAAACCGGAAGTTTGCGGTCACGCACCCCGAGCCGAACATTGTGTTGTCCATGATGACCGAGTCGCCGACATAGTTGTTGTGGAACCAGACGTTCGACGCGACGTAGCTGCGCGCCACCTCCGTGGAGAAGCCGACCACGCTCCTCTCGCCGATGCTGCTGTTGCGCACGAGCGCGTTGTTCGCCACAATTGCGTTCTTCCCGATGTAGGAGTCGATGATGACCGCGTTCTCGAAGACGCGCACGCCGTCCTCAATGGTGGTGTTTCCTTTTATCACCGCGCTTTTTGCGATGGATGCGTTCTCGGATATCCTTGGCTCCTGCTTCGAGAGGAAGTACTGCATCACCCCCAGCACGTGGAAGGGGTACTTTATCGCCTTCCACACACCGGTGTAGGGCACCGCAACCACGTCCTTTTCCGCACACATCTTTGTGAGTGCCTTCTCGTATACGTCGTCCCTGTTGCTTTCGGTGCCCTCAAGGTATGATACAAGCTCCTCTCCACTTTTGTAGTAGTGGAAAACGAGATTCACCAAATCGCTGGGCTCGTTGCCCTCGCCGGGCTTCTCGACGATGCCCTTCACGCGGCTGCCCTCTGTCACCAGGTAGCCGCCCGGGAAGTAATTCTCCACCTTTGCGGCGAGTATTGCCGCATCGGCATTTGCTTTTTTAATCACCTTGTAGGCGGACGCCTCGAGCACGTCGCTTGCGCCGACAATGAGCACCTCACCCTTCAGGTATTTTTTTGCCGCCAGCACCGCGTCGGCCATGCCCCTTGGCATCTCCTGGACTACGTATTCCGCCCTGTTGCCAACAATTTTCCTCATCTCTCCAATGTTCAGCGGAGAGCCGATAAGCACGGGCTTCTCATCCGTGAACCGCTCTGCCAGCTCAAGCTGGTGGAGTATGAGCTCTTTCCCGCCGAACTTTAGGAGCGTCTTGTCCTTGGTGATTGGCATCATCCGCTTGCCGATGCCCCCGCACAGGAATATGGCCCTCATCGCACTACCTTAAAAGCCTCGCAGTATTTAGCCTTTTGCCTCGCCCCGCTGCCGTGCCCCTCCAGCAGGCTCGGCATCACCGTGGCGCGCCAGAAATTATAGCCCTTCATTGCCTTGGGCCAGTCGCGGTATTTGCACTGGCTTTTATGTGCGGCGATTGCCTTCATCTTCTTCCGCATCATTTCCTCATCGAACCAGACAGCGGTGTCCGGCTTTCCAATGGGCACCCATGTCTCGTATTCCCAGAGCGCGCCCTTCCAAATGCGGCGCACAAGTTTGGACACGTGCCTGTGATAGTGGTGGTCATCCTTCAGATAAGGCGAAAGCACAAGCTCCGGAGAAATGTTCTTCAGCACCGTTTTCAGCTCGCTTTCACTGTCCAAAAACACCGGCTCCGCCCCGAGGATTTTGCATGAGGCAATTGCCTCCTTTTTCCGCTGTGGGCCGTACCACTTCACGAATATGCAGCACTTTTCCCCTTCCCAGCTGGCGATTGACCCGCCGCATGCTATCGCCTCGTCATCTGGATGGGGCGCTACAACTGCAAACCTCATGCTCTAGCATTAGTCAGCATTGTTTATATACCTTCATTGTGTATTTATGCCCATGTTCTCACGGAATGCACTTATTTCCTTGCTGCTTCTTGCGTCGGCAGTTGCTACCGGATTCCATAGTGGCGGTTGGCTATTTGCAACGAGCCCCTACGGTCCCGGACCGGACGAGATAACGCCCTCACTCAACTATGGCGACAGCCTCCGCCTTACAATCGACTCAACCGCAAAGAGCAAGGCGATCTTCAAGCTGCTTACTGTTTACGACACGCCCACAAACGGCTCTTACCAAATAGAATTTGATGCCCGCGTAAGTGCACCGAACATAGACCTGGATTATGGCAGGGACTTTGGTGCTGGCGAAAAGCCAAATAATGACGGCCCAAACCTGTTTGCGTTTGCCTACAGTTATGAGAACGCGACCCTTGAGAGCCCGCCAGTTGGCATGACCACACTCTCGTTCTATGACAAGTATGACTCATTGTGCCATGTCCATCTTGAGTGCAATTGGGTTGCAGCGCAGGATAAGGCTTATGACTTTTACTGCACTTCCCCCGGGCCAACATACGTCTATTCCGGCTGGGTTTACGATGCAAAAAAATTTGGTGTGGCGGTAAAGTCTAATGACATCAGTGCCGAGGCGTTTCAGGATGATGGCTGGAAAACCATCCGCCTTAACATCGACGCTGGCGAGTGCTCCACAAATAAGACCACCTTGTTGATAATGGGCGCGGATACGCTAGGCGACAAGCCATACACCTGGGAAATCAAGAATGTGCGCCTTGTTACCAGCAACGAGACCCTGCTGCCGCTTGACTACGTTTATGTCCGCCAGGCCAACGGCAGCTACAGCCGGCTTGAGAAGCCAGCTTATTGTGGCGATGGAGAGAGAGAAGGCACAGAGGAGTGCGATGGGGCTGATGGCGTTACCGATGGCTGGGAATGCACCGATAATTGCAAGCTTGTCCCGAAGTGCGGCGACAACAAGGTAGTTGGTGGCGAGGTCTGCGATGGCACTGTGCACACTGCTGGCTTCACATGTGCATCCAACTGCAGCCTGGAAATCCCAATCTGCGGCGACAACATGGTTGTCGGCGATGAGGTATGCGACGGCACTGCAACGCCAAAGGGGTTTTCTTGCTCAGCAGACTGCAAGACAATGACACCCATATGTGGTGACGGGCTTGTTGTCGGAAGCGAGGAGTGTGATGGCACCAACGGCACCACAGAAGGCTACGGCTGCACACCTAACTGCACCCTTTACCGCGTGCTTTCGGAAGGCGAGCAGAAGGCAATGGACAAGCTAATTGGCCTTATTGATAAGAGCAAGCCAGGCGTGCCAGCCATGGCAAAAATGACCATCCCAAAGGGCACTTACTCTTCTGAGGATTTCAAGGACCAATTCATGCTTAAGGGCAAGAAGCTGGATGGCAATGTTTCGTTCTGCACCCCCGGGACAACTGCCTGCGAGGCACGTTACATAATGATTGATGATGCAATGGCCACAAAGTCAGGCATGTCCCCAGCTGATGACCTAAAGGGTATTGTAAAGGTCTATAAAGCCACTGCCAACAACTCAACCACTTATTATATTGGCTTCAAGGGCGGGACCGGGCTACTGCCATATATAGAGATGGATACCACCATGTGGGTAATTGTGGGCATCCTTGCTATGTTTGCGCTTGTTGCGCTTGTTGCGCTACTGCTGCTGCTTGGCGGATACCTATATTACACGAAGAAAGGCGGCTTCCAGTTCAAAAAGCTTTTTAAATAATCGCACCCTAACTAACTGCTATGAGGATAAGGCAGGATGCAGTGGCAGGCCCGACAAGCTCGGCAGGGCTGGTCCGCTATTTTGATACCTCTGGCGGGGGCTTGGAGATAACACCTGAGCTTGTCCTAGGGGTATCTGTCTTTTTTGTGGTTGCCGAGGCAATACTCTGGTTTGTGCTTTAATTGCAAAAGCTTTTAAAGCCTGCAAGGTATAATTTGTTACCGGAGAGTAGGTACTATGAAACGGCTATTGCCCCTTATGCTTGTAGTTTCGCTAGCCTTTGCCAGCCTGTTTAATGTGGGGCATTTTGGCAGCCTTTATGTGGGCGAGGACAACGGCTATACTTTGCTTGTCTCCAATGCTGCCAGCAGGCAGCCGGTTGCAGGCGCTTCTGTCAGGCTTTATAAAGGTGATAAGCTGCTTGGTGAAAGGGTTACAAATGCCACAGGCTATGCATCGTTTCTTCTTCACCCGCTGGAAACTGGGCTGATTGCGTTCAGTATAACAAAAGAGGGCTTCAACGAGTATGTGCTGTTCCAAAAGGCGGTTATGCGCCCAACGCCCACGCCAGAGGCAACTCCCGCTCCTGCCCCTTCCCCGCAAAATGCCACCGCCCCCACAACCGGCTACCTCCTTGTTAATCCAAGCGAGGGGGGGCTGTTCCTGTTTGCCTTTGCTGTGGCATTTATCTGCCTATTTGGCGCTTCTGCAATCTTTTACAAGAACTTCATGGCGGAGGGGGCAAGCAGTGGGGCATGGGACATGGCCAATGCATTCAAAGCAGTTACTGCCTACTTCAAAAAGAAATAATTATTAACTCGCCTCCCTTTTATTCTTACATGCCACAGCAGCTCAAGCACCGCCCACATGCCAAGCCAACGCCCTCCCTAAGGCACTTGCGTGAGAAATACGGGTTCCGATTCATCCATGGCTCCCATCGCGCCATTGATGCTGTCCATGTTGGGCCAAAGTCACGGGTGATGGTAATTGGTGACCACAGCCACGGGGACTTTGTCCATGCGCTAGCCCACTCTGCAGGCAGGAAAACGCCCTACGTATTTTCCAGCATACTGCCACAAGGGAAAATTGCATCTAACAAGTCCCCAGAGCTGCAGGGCATCCTATCGCTAATCCGCAAGCACCGGCCGGATGTGATTATGTTTGCTTTTAAGATGGCAAACTGGCCAGCGCGCAAGAAGATTTATGAGGTATCGCGCCGTGCAAACTCCCGGCGGCTTCTTGCAGCAATGCCAGAAATAACCGCTGATGCAGTCAGGCAAATTCTCCCTGCCGAGACAGGCCTTATGGAAGCCGAAACAGTGTCCCTCTCCAAGTTCCTTGAAAAAAGCCGCGGCCGTGAGATGCTCATTAGGACAATTGGCAAGGATAAGGAATATTTCCTAAAGGCACTAATCCCAAAGGCGAAAAAATACATAATCCACTCAGATGTCCCAACAGCTGGCAAGGTATTCAACATACCAAGTGGTGAGGCATTTTTCCCACCAAAAGGGGTCCATGGGGAAATCTACCTTTCCCAAGGGGGAGTGATTGGCGGGATGGGGGTTGTCAAAAGCGGCATTAAGATGGGGTTCGCTGGAAATGAGCTGCATGGCGTGGAATGGTCATCCCTGCACGACAAGCACCTTGTTAATAGGCTCATGCAGAAGCTTGACGCAATGGAAACATACAAGTGCAGCGAGCTGGGCATCGGCATGCACCCAAACATAACGCTCAGGAATGCAGGCATTAACCCCCTGCTGATAACAAAGGTAATCAACACCTTAAACCTTGGCTTTGGAAAGCCGCGTGCTACGCCGCTAGGCAATGTCCGCGACAACGATTTCCTTAATATTGTCGTGCCACACAGCCTTGTCAGCGTCGGCAGCAAGGCAATCATCGAGACGCTAAGCCATTAGCTCGTATTCCCTACCAGTTAGCTCCCCCCTTGCCTTCACAAGGCCCAGCTTTGCTAAGTGGCCCATGTAATTCCTATAGCTCCGTTGGCTAGCAGGCTTCTTGTCGGCTTTTATGTATTTTTCCCATAGCTCCTTTGTATTTAGCTTCTTGTGCTTCTCCATGAGCAGGTAGAGCGCTTTCTCGTGGCTGTTCAGCTTTTTCAGCGCCTCTGTCTTCCTTAGCAGGTGCGTCGTCCCAAATGCCTTCCGTATGTGTGTGGCTGTGATCCTTTCCTCCCCTTTGTCCTCTGCAGCCATTGCCGCCCTCCGCAATGTCTCAATTGCAATCCGCGCGTCGCCGTCCGCAAGCCGCGCAACCATCTTCAGCTCGCTTTGCCTTATCGCGCCTGGGACTAGCCCATACTTTGCCCTTTCCCGTATGATTTCAAAAATCTCCCCTTCCTTGTAAGCGGGGAACTCAATATACTCCGCATTTACCGACGACTTGACTCGCTGGTCCATCTCCATTAGCGCGTAGGCGTCGTTCGACACCATTACCAGCCCCACGCCGGAGCGCGCCAGGTCGTATAGCACTTCTTGGCCCTCAAGCGAGTCGACCTCATCAAGGCATACTACAAGCTGCTTCTTCTCAGACTCCTTCTCAACGAGCTTCAGCAGGTCCGTTGCCGCCTGCCTGTAGTTTACATATATGTCCAGCTGGCTTAGTATTTCCGTAAGCGTGGCATGTGTCGTGTTCCTTTTCCAGCAGTTAACGTATGCAGTCCTCGCCCGTGATGTGTGCCCTTCAAGCTCGCGCAGCATCCATTGCACAAGAAGTGTCTTTCCTGTCCCACACGGCCCATAAAGGAACGCGTTTCGCGGCTTCCTCCCAACCGTTACCGGCCGCAGGCACTCCGCGAGCTCCTGCTTCTGCCCCTCGCGGTGCATTATGTTCTCCGGGATGAAGTATTCCAGCAGCGGCTGCTCATCCCTTATCAGCACATTCCTTTTCTCGAATAGGGGCATGTCGGAAATTATCCCCTGCCGAGAATAAAAGCTTACGGGTAGTCCTGGTAGTAGGTATTCCCGCCGCAGTCCCCCGCGACCACCCGGTAGCTGTAGCTCGTGTTCACTTCCTGCGTCCTTGAGTGGAAAGTCGTACAGCCGAGGCCCGTGTCGTTCACAAGCGTGCTCCCATCACTCCTGTTCAGCGCCACCCAGCTGATGCCACTGTCCAAGTTTACCGCATAGGTGAGGTTTACCAGTGCCGGCTTGTATGTGACAACAAGCGACTTCAGCACAGGCGTCAGGTCCACAT
>WALL01000017.1 GCA_015522845.1 Nanobdellati archaeon | reverse complement strand
CGGTTGAGCTTGCACCAAACCCCGGCTATACTGCTGCAATATTCTCATCAAATTTCGTGCTGCTAGCGCTTGTCTCTGTCTGGGCTTTTGGCTCCGAGTTAACGCTGCAAAAGGCAGTTGGTGTACTGGCTACATTTATTGGCCTAGTTCTTCTTAGCCTCTGATGTAGAATATGTAAAACAAAAGCAGCAGTATGATTATAAGCAGCGCTGTATAGCGGCCCATCTTTGTATTTATCATCCAGGGGACAACGCCGCTTGACAGCTCGTGCATTATGCCCGCGCCGGCGCTTGCTGAAGCCCCCACCCCCCAGTCAAATGCCTTCTTCGAGTAGTCTATCCACCCCGCCGGGGTTGTCAGCTCCTGGAGCATGTCCATGGTAACTTCCATTGTTCCCCTCTCACGCTCGGGGACTGAGGAGATGTTTGCAGGGGAGCCCGAGATTGCGTCAAGGTCTATGCGCTTAAGCCCTGCGGGGAGGCGTGCCCACACCTGCCAGTAGGGCACATAGACCAAGTTAACCCCAGAGATTGTGATTGCTGACTTTGGTATCCCCATCTCGCCAGCAATCTTAATTGCTGCAATGCTCTTGACCTCTTCCTTCTGGATAGACGGCCTTAGCGCCTCAAACTCTATGCCGTGCCTTATCTCCCTCTCACGCCTTACGGGGATGTTGCCAATTATTTGTATGATCATTGGGTTTAGCTTTCCCGTGGTTGCGTCAAGGGACATCTGCGACGCATAGGACTTTGCCCTGCCCTCTGCCTCTTCATAAACGTCAAAGTTAAAGAACCAATGGGGGACATAGACAAGGCTAATGCTCTCAATGTCAAACTTCCTCCAATGGCGCTCTTTAAGGACGCGCTCCACAACCCCCAGGGTGTCCTTAAGCGTGTAGCGGAGCTGGAGCGCAGGGGCGTCCAAAAGCATTGGCTTACCTTCGGGAAACTTTAATTCCCTTTGGCGTCACAAGGAGCTTGTACTCGCTAAGGCGCGCAATGTCGCCGTCAATTGACTTTGCTGTGCTCTTGATCTTGCTGATTGCCTGCTTAAGCTTGATTGCGTTACGCTTCATCAGCGGCTCAATGTTCAGCAGCACAATGTTCCCATTGCCTAGCTCCTCTGCAACAATTGCCGCATCACCAACGTCCTCAAGGATTATTGGCTTAACCCAAACGTCTGCCTCTTCCTGTAGAAAGTCCTCGTTCTCAAGCCCGAGCGTGTCAAGATATTCCTCAACCTCACCGCCATCGCTGCCAGCCTGTCCAGTTAGTTTCCTTAAAAATCCCACCATGCATATGCCTCCATATTGTTAAAAAGCAACTAGCATTATGGCTGTTGTCCAATAAAAGCTTTTGGTGTTCAAATACCGGAAGAAAGAATTATAAACCAGACTTCCCATAATCGATGCCCGCGAGGTGTGGCAGTTGGAGAACATATTTGAGAAGGAAATAAGCCGCCCAACCATATTTGAGGACAGGAACGTGCTAAGCCCGCACTACATACCCGACCACCTGCCATACCGCGAGAAGGAAATAACCCGCGTGATGAAGCAGATTGCCCCCGCACTCTCGCAGAAGCGGCCGAACAACTTGTTCATCTACGGAAAGACAGGGGTTGGCAAGACCGCTGTTGTAAAGCATGTGCTTGAGAAGCTTGAGGAGACAAAGGAAAAGTACCAGGCAAGCGTTGGGTCCATCTACCTGAACTGCAGGGTGCATAACACGCGATACCAGGTGCTGCTAAAGCTTGCCCAGCATGCTGCGCCAGAGGAGAGCTTCCTAGGGCTGTCATCAACGCACCTTTATGAGAGGTTCCTTGAATATGTTGGCAAGGGCGTTGTATTTATTGTGGTGCTTGACGAGATTGACAAGGTTAAGGACCTTGATGAGCTAACGTACTCGCTGACGAGGGCGAACGACGGCCTTGCAAAGGGCCATGTTGGGCTGATTGGGATAAGCAATAGCATCAACTTTAAGGAAAAGCTCGACCCGCGCAGCAAGTCGACGCTCTGCCAGGATGAGATTGTCTTTGCGCCCTACAATGCGGATCAGCTCAGCGCCATACTCAAGGAGCGCGCGGCAAGGGGTTTCAAGAAGGGCTATGTGACAGACGGGGCAATCCACCTTGCTTCCGCTTACGCGGCACAGGAAAGCGGCGACGCGCGCTATGCGCTCCGGCTGCTGCTAAAGGCAGGCGAGCTTGCGGACTCAAAGGGAAAGCCGGTTGCTGAGGAGTATGTTAAGAGGGCTAGGGCGGCGGTCGAGGAGGATATAGTCATTGAGCTCATAAACACGCTGCCCGAGCACCAGAGTATAGTGCTCTATGCGATTGCAAACCTGGCTGAGAAGGGCAGCAAATACCAGAGGCTAACTGAGAATGGCGAGCATGTCCTCTTTTCTGGCGAGGCATACGAGGGCTACGAATCGCTCTGCAGGAGCTGGAGGATAAACGCAAGGAGCGCAAGGTGGTTCAGGGAATACCTCAACGAGCTTGAGATGATGGGGCTCATAACGACAATGATAAGCGGGCCTGGCATAAGGGGGAACACCCGCCTAATACGGCTTGCATTCCCGCCTGAAAAGGTAAAGGCGGCTGTGGAGAAGCGGTTTGCATGAGGATAGCAGTTTATGGCAGCGCTGTAGGCAAGGATGAAAGGCTCGCAAGCGCAGCAAGGGAGATAGGAAAGGCAATAGCAGCAAGCGGCAATGTGCTTGTAAATGGCGCATGCGGCGGGCTACCCCACGAGGCAGCGGCTGCCGCAAGCCAAAGTGGCGGGAAAACGCTTGGCTTCTCCCCGTGGGCAAGCAGGGAAGAGCATGTTGGGGGGGGCTGGCCCGCTGATGGCCTAACAAGTATAATATTCACTGGGGCGGGGAAGAAGGGGCGCAACGTGCTTTCTGTTCAGGCAAGCGACGCCGCCATCATAATAGACGGCAGGATTGGCACCCTGAATGAGTTTACCATTGCCTATGACGAGGGGAAGGTAATTGGCGTGCTTAAGGGCAGCGGCGGAATAGCTGACTTAATCCCGGAAATAATCCGCGCAAGCGGGAAGGCAACCGCCGGCAAAGTGATATATGATGAGGATGCCGCCGGGCTCGTAAAAAAAGTACTTGCCTCTCTGCCTAGCGGGATGCGGCAAAAAGGGTAACTTGGCATTAGGCTACGTGGATTATCGCGGTTATCTTCGGCTTGCGGCCCTTGCCAGACATGCGCTTGTTGTAGTACTTCACCGCCTCGGGGGTCTCCTTCTCGACAAGCTCCACCTTTAGTGACTTTAGGTACGCCTTCGCCTCCGGCGTGGCATGGACAACACCGTAGTGGCCGGTTCCTATTAGCAGGATTTTCGTGTTTGCGTCAACGCTCGCCTCTATCTCCTTCCTGGTAACCTTCATCTCGTCGCCAGCCTGCCTTTCATAAACATCCCCGTCGGTCGAGACAAGGATGTCCCTGCTGAAGACCGTGTTGTCATATTTCACCTTGCCGAAGGCTGCCCATTGGAACATTGGAGGCACCACTGAAAATATGAGGAGGGGAGTATATAAGATTTAGTCCACAAATATGGCTTTTTTGCCTGATATGCCCATCCCAAGGGCTATGCCCGAACTTTTCTGGAGATTCAACAAAACTTCTGCGCTCGCGCCCGTGGAACGCCCCTGAAATCTTGTCAGGCAACCCGTGCAGAAAGGGGAACATGGCTGCTATTTAAGCTTTGTCTGCCCTGCGGGCTTTCCTTCCACGCGCACGTCCTGGCCAAGCTGCCTCTTCACGGACTCCGCCGTCTTCGGCCCGACTATGCGGGCTAGGTCGCTGGCTGGCGCCTTCTCAAGGTCGCGGATTGTCCTGAGTGAGGAGGCAAACAGCTTGCGCGCGCGGATGCGGCCTATCCCTTTTAGCTCGACCAGCGGCAGCAGCTCGCTGCGCACGCCGTATTTTATGCGGCGGGACAGCCGCTTGAGCTCCTGTGTGGGAAACTTCTCGAGCCTTGCGATCTCGGTGGCGGCATAGCACACCCATTCCCAGTTGGACAGCTTGGTGCGGAGGATTCCGGGGGCAACGTTGTAGCGCTCGAGTATCTCCTCCTCGCGCATCTCGTTTGCCCAGTCGCGCAGAAGTAGTGTGGTCTTATACTTGTCAAGGAAATTGTAGTCCTCAAACCCTACATTGACGCAGTCTACCCCAAGCTCCTTCTCATGCAGGTAGGCATCAGACCAAAGGGCGGACTCCTCACCCTGCTTTGCGCGCAGGTAGGGGCGCAGCTCATTGGTGGCTGTAAGCATATACATGAGGCCTAGCTCGCCCATCTCGCGGCTGCGCATTGCCTCAAGCATTAGGTGCGCGGAATAAGGGTCTATATATAGCTCGCTTACCCGGCGGCCAAGGGGTGTTGGCAAAAGCGAGCTGCCAACCTCAATAAATCCCCAACCCTCAAGCTCTGTAAGGAGCTCGTCCGCCTTGCGGAGGAGGCTGTCCACCTCGCCATACTGGTAGGCGTAGAACGAGCCCAGCAGGAACTCGCCTAGCTTCTCCCGCGACGGGGTAAAGCCAAGCGCAACGCTAGCAAGGAGTTGGGTGCGCAGCACAGGCTCGAAGCCGAGCTGGGAATATACCTTTTCCGGCTTGCCAAGCACATAGCCATTGAGGTAACCGTCTTTTTCGGATAGGTCCTTAGCAACGCAGACTGCAAGGCCCTCCTTGCCGTAGCCTGGCCTGCCCGCGCGCCCTGCCATCTGGAGGAATTCCCTGACGGATATGGGGGAAAGCCCATTCTCTGTATAGCGCACGAGGTCACGCACTATCACCGTGTCAGCTGGCGTATTCACGCCAAGTGCAAGCGTTGGCGTGGCCGCAATTGCCTTTAGCTTCCCTTCACGGAACGCGTCCTCAACAATCTTCCTCTGCCCTGCAACAAGCGCAGCTGTATGAAAGGCCGCACCCTTGCGCACGCATTCGGCAAGCTCCCTGCACTGCTTTGTTGGGGACTCCAGCACAGAGAGTATTTTTTCCGCCAGCCTATCATTGTGCATTCCCGTTATCGCGGACAGGCGCCGTGCCTCCGCCACTGCTGACTTCCTCGTGTTCACAAAGACAAGTGCCTGCCCCCCCCTGCGGAAGGTATCGGCAGCAAGCTGCAGCACCGGCGTCTTTCCGGGCGCATCAACCTTGATTGTGCCGTCCCCTGTCTCAATGATGCCATCGTAATAGGCCCCTTTCACAAGCTTTGTTGGGCGCCAGCCCGACACAACAAGCTCTGCATCCAGCCAGCCTGCAATCTCTTTTGCATTTGGGATTGTTGCACTGAGAGCCACTATCTGGCATTCCGGCAGCAGCTGGCGGAAGCGTGTAATTATCGTCTCGAGTGTCGCGCCGCGGTTGGTGTCGAGAAGGTGCACCTCATCCGCTACCAGCAGCCCAACGTCGGGTATGAACTTGGAGCGGTGGCGCATGAGCGAGTCGAGCTTCTCGTAGCTTGTGACAATTAGGTCGTAGTTCTGGAGATAGGCGTCGCGCGAGTCAAGGTCCCCTGTGGAGAGGGCAACCTTAATCCCCTTTATTTTTTTGAATGCCCCGTAATGCTCGGATGCCAATGCACGCAATGGGCAGGTGTAGACCGCCTTCTTGCCGCGCCTGATTGCGCCAAGGGCTGCAAACAAGGAGACCAGCGTTTTTCCTGAGCCGGTTGGTGATGATACAACAAGGCTCGAGCGATTTTCGATGAAGTGCGTCGCTAACGCCTTCTCCTGCACGGGGTTCAGCTTGTCTATGCCGAGCTGCTTTAGCACAATGGGATTTGGCCTGGCAGGGTTTAAAAGGGCACAGCTTACGGCTTGCCGAGGTTTTTATAGTCCAGATGCCATAGTATAAGGCATGCACAAGTATGTAAAGATGGTTAACGAGCACTGCAAGAGGGAAAACAAGGAGCTTGAACGGGAGTTCGCCAAAAGGATAAACGTTCCGGGTAAGGAGGTCTACAGCTGGAACCCGTATATGACTGTCTTTGGCCACAACGGAAAGGCATATGCAATTGCTGGCAGGAATATAAAGAGAAGCGGGCTTGTGGTTGGCGGGGTATATGATATCAGCGAAACAACGCCGGAGCACGAGCACGCACTCTTCTTCGGCGGGAGCCACCACCACAGTGCAGATGCCCTTGAGCAGGGGAGGCTGCTTGGCCCGGAGGAGTGCAGGAAGATATGGAGTGAGGCTGGCTTCGGGCCAGAGCACGTTGCAAGGCTGCTTTATGATGGCGGATACGGGCTAGAGCCGGAGCAGCTCAAGCAGGCGCTTGAGAATGCCGGAGTGGGGCTGAGCAGAAGCGAGATGGAAGCCGTTCTCAAGAAGGCGGGCATTTACACGGGAAACATGGATGAAGCGCTGAAAAGGATGTATGGCGGATAGTATGGTGTTCAGCTATGTGCTTTCGTGGCTCGTGGACGTCGCGCTATGGGGGCTGGTGCTGGCAATAATAGCGGACGGGAAGCAGTACCGTATTGAGGAAAAGCCCGAGCTTGTGTTTGTGCTGGCTGTTGGGATACCCACTTTTTTAGAATGGCTTGCGTTCACGTTTGAGGGAGTCCCTTTCCTTGCGCTGGTGTGGCCGGGCTTTGCCTCGCTCATCTGACCCATGCCAGCAGCGTTTTCATTGCACCAACCCTCTCACGGAGCGATTTTCTCTTTTCCTCAAGCTTTTCGAGCTCGCTGCTCGCCATCTTCCGGTTAAAGTCAAAGCGTGCCTCAACCTCTTCAGCCATTGGCAGGCGCTTTTTCCCTATCTTTGAGATGCGCGCCTCATGCAGCCGCAGGCGGTACTCCTTCGAGCGGATGAACATCTTCAGGCGCTTGCGCCACTTCTCGCGGTGGAGCAGGTGTATTGGCGGGCGCACGAGCTCATAGGTGGCACGGTAGCTTGGGTCGGCGAGGAGCTTTGCACGGTGCTCCCAGTAGAGGGGGTCGGCGAGGAGCTTCGCCGTGTCAGTTGCCTTGTCGGTCTTCAGGTGGCTGTGCCTCCTGTGCCAGGCGCCAATCTGCTGGTCGAGCGACTTCAGCTTGGCCTCTGCTTCGGCTATCTGCTCCTCGAGGCGGCGTGGCGTCGGGTACACCAGGCGGGGAAAGCCCTCGCCCTGCTCGAACTTGGTGACGCCCCCCATCGCCAGGTAGGTGGCTATCGCCTTCTGCCGCTGTGGGTACGCCCTTTCCTGCCCTTCGGGCAGAAGTTTTTTGAACTCGATGAATGTGCCGACCGTTGCCGCCATCAGGAAAGAGCTACACGATAGTTATTTAATAGCTTTTGCTCAAAAATAGTGCGGTGAGAAAATGCCGGAGGAAAAGCCATTAAACGTATTCATAGAGAGGAGGAAGAAGATTATCCAAGAGGAGAGGGATAATTCCTTGGCCAAAATAGAGCACCTCAAGAAGGAGAAGGAAGAGGCAATGAAAAAGCTCTGCGACCACATAGCCAAAACCGCGGAAAACGGAATGACCACGGAGGAGATGATAGACCGCGAGAAGGGGGAGATGACCTCAGACGAGATTTACAGCATGCACGATAGCAAAATAAGGCAGATTGACAGCGAGACTGAGCGCCACCGACAACGCCTCAGCGAGCTTGACCACAAGGAGAGGGAGATACTGACAGATGGCACAAGCCATAGTGCTGTGATGGCACTAACTAATGATGCGCTCCCCTATAAAATCAAAGTGGATGACCTAGAGGACTTTTTGAGGCTAAACGAGGAAAATGAGCTGAATGCCCCAAAGAGTGAGCTGGCTAGGGCAGAATTAAAAAGCCTCATCCCCCTTGTTGAACGCCTATCAGCTGAATACCCCCACCTCTTTGAGGATGACGGCCGGCTCAAGGAGCACGTCCGGCAAAGGCTGAACCTGATAAAGTGGTAGCATGATTCCCGGAATTAACCCAAAGCAGATGGCCCAGGCGATGAGGGCCATGGGCATCAAGCAGAAGGAGATTGCCGCCGACGAGGTCGTGATAAGGTCTGCGGGCAGGGAGATAGTGGTGTCGAACCCGCAGGTCATAGAAATCGACATGAAGGGCGCTAAGAGCTTCCAGGTGGTTGGGAAGATAAGCGAACGCGCGGTGCTGCCAAAGGAGGATGTAGGCATGGTCGCCGAGCAGGCAGGCGTCAGCATGGAGAAGGCGCGCGAGGCGCTCAAGAAATCCGACGGCGACATAGCAAAGGCAATAATGGAGCTTAAGGGATGAGCAGCGGCAAGGAAAAGCTCCGCGATGATGGGCAGGATACTCAGAAACCTCAGGGCGACCAAAGGGCTTGGGCTGACTCCGGAGGAAATTAAAGCTATGAAAAACGGGCGGCACGACTGCCCATTCACGAGACGCCCATCCTCTGGCATCCTCTTCAAAAAGAAAAAAGGAACGCCTAAAGCTGGACTGCCATTATCTCCTTCTTGCCGGCCTTCTCGACTATGTCCAGGCTGAAGTTTGCCGGGCCCGGCGCGGCGCTTGTTGCTATGCCAGTAACTGAGTCGGTGGCACCAACCGTTAAGTTATAAGCCCTGCCGTTGCGGTAGGCGGTAAATTCTGGAGGAAGCTCAACCTTTGCAGGGAAGCCATACTGGAGTATGCCAATCCCCCGCTGGGAAAGGCCAAATAGCACGCCAAACGCATCAGCTGTCGAGTTGAGCGAGTAGATTGCAACATAGTGCTTGGACTGTGGCTTGAGCGACTTGAGGGTGGCATTTGTGAGGTTGGATGCGGCTGCCGTGAGGTTTTCGCCGGTCTTGTTGGTATCAAGCACGACCAGCAGGGTTGGCTCCACCTGGGTAATCGAGCCAGAGACATTTGCGGAATAGCGCAGGACGGGGGTAAGCACTGCAGGCACTTGCGGTGCTGCCGCCGGGGTAGGTGTTGGGGTTGCCCCCTTCTTTGCTGCGCTCTGTGCTACATATGACATTGGTCCAAGAAGGCCCAGCGCAACTATTGCCGTAACGATGATTAGCTGTGTCCTTGACACCATGCTTGTGGTTGTGGGGGCTAACTTTTAAATAGGTTAGCATGCAGAATAGGGAGCCATGGCTATTAAGGAGGGGGATTTCATCCTCCTAGACTACACTGGCAGCACAGGGGGGAAGGTGTTTGACACAAGCATTGAGGCAGTTGCCAAGGAAAATAAGGCATACACGCCGGGGCGCGCCTACAAGCCGCTTGTGGTCGTAGTTGGAAAGGGTGACGTAATCCCGGGGCTGGACAAGGCACTCGTTGGTATGGGGAAGGGGGAGGAAAAAAAGGTCGTAATCGCCCCTGAAGACGGCTACGGCAAGAGGGACCCCAGCCTTATCAAGATAGTCCCGCTAAAGGCATTTACAAGCAATAAGATAAGCCCCTACCCGGGCATGCCTGTCCAGCTTGACAATATGCTTGCAAGGGTGCAGAGCGTCTCCGGCGGCAGGGTGCGCGTTGACTTCAACCATGAGCTTGCTGGCAAGGAGCTAACATTTGACATTAAGGTTGTTGATGTTATCACAAAAGACGAGGACAAGATAAGGGCGCTGGCAGGGCAGCTGTTCAAGGAGGGGGACGTAGCTGTTGGGCTAAAAGGCGGAAAGGCCATTATAACGCCAAAAAGCAGCATCCTGGCTGAAAAGGGGTACGGGAAATCAAAAGCTTATCTCCTGGCAAGCATAAAGCGCCATTTCCCGGATATAAGCGTTGAGTTTGTAGAAGAATATAAAAAGGCGTAAGCTTTTTAAGGAAAGGGATACCCCAATAGGGTGCGCCTTATTCTACTGCTTATTAGGTGAATAGCTAATGGACAAAGAAAACGAAAAACACGGGACGACAACTGTTGGGCTGCTCTGTAGCGATGGCGTTATACTGGCGTCAGAGTCAAGGGCTACAATGGGGAACCTAATAGCCAACAAGGACACAAAAAAGATTTACGCCATCCAAAGCCATATTGGCATAACCACTGCGGGCAGTGTCGCAGACGCACAGAAGCTTGTGAGGGTTATGCAAGTTGAGACAAACCTTTACCAGATAGAGCGCGACCAGAGGATGAAGGTTGATGCGGCAGTATCGCTGCTTTCTAACATACTGCATGAGAACAGGTGGTTCCCTTATTGGGTGCAATTAATCGTTGGTGGCTTTGACACAAAGCCGCGGCTCTATTCCCTTGATGCGGTTGGCTCAGCACTTGAGGAAAAGGTCGTCTCAACCGGAAGCGGCTCGCCGTTTGCCTATGGTGTCCTTGAGGCTGAATTTAGCGAAAATAAGGCCGTTAAGGACATGCTGCCAATTGCTGCAAAGGCAATTAAGGCCGCCCTTGAGCGGGACGCTTACTCCGGGAACAAGATTAATCTTGTGGCCATAACAAAGGAGGGCTACAAGGAAGTCGACCCAGCCAAATACCTAAAATAAACAAACAAACCAGCCAAGCTGACCAGCTAGGTTTCTTAGAGGCTCAGCCATGCCAGAGATTATTAAGGAAATTGAAAAGAAAGTTGAAGAGGCAGCGCCAGCCGAGGCAATGGTCACAAAAGTTGTGATGATGGCCTCGGAAGTCATAGTGTACACCAGGAACATGCAGCTGTTCCTTGGGACTGAGGGGCTTGTAAAGATGCTTGCTGGCGAGCTAAAGAAGAGGGTGCACATACGCTCGGACAGCTCCATGCTTAATGACCCCGAGGAGGCAAAGCAAAAGATAAAAAAGCTTGTGCCGCCTGATGCAGGAATTGAGGACATTGGGTTTGACGGAGAGCTTAACGAGGTTGTTATTGAGGCAAAAAAGCCGGGCCTAGTCATTGGGAAGCACGGTGCAACACTTAAGGCAATAACCCTTGGAACTGGTTGGTATCCGCGTATATTGCGCGTGCCAACCTCCCCTTCCCCAGTCATAAAAGGGATACGCTATACGCTGCTTAAGGAGAGCAAGGACCGCGCAAAATTCCTTAAGGAGACTGCAAATAGGATATACCGGCCCTCAAAAAGCACAGATTGGGTTAGGCTCACGCCGCTTGGCGGCGCACGGGAAGTAGGAAGGTCTTGCTTCCTGCTTGAGACGCCAGAGTCAAAGGTGCTGCTTGACTGTGGGGTAAATGTCGCCTCCCGTGACAGGGCCTACCCCTTGCTAGGCTCAATAAACTTTGCAATAGACGAGCTTGACGCAGTTATCGTGTCGCATGCACACCTTGACCACTCTGGGTTTGTCCCTTACCTCTACCAGTATGGCTACAAGGGGCCAACTTATTGCACAGCGCCAACACGCGACCTGATGGCGCTGCTGCAGCTGGACTATGTTGATGTGCTGAAGAAGGAGGGCATAGACCCGCCATACGGGCAAAAGGATGTTAAGAAGACTGTTAAGTATGTAATCACCCGGGACTATGGGGAGGTAACGGACATTGCACCTGACCTACGGCTTACGCTGCACAACGCCAGCCATATACTTGGGTCTGCCAGTGCGCACCTTCACATAGGGCATGGTGCCCACAACCTGCTTTATACTGGGGACTTCAAGTTTGGCTATACCAAGCTGTTTGACAACGTCCATACGCGCTATCCCCGCATTGAGACAGTAATAACAGAGTCTACATACGGCGGGCCGCGCGACATAATGCCGCCAAGGTATGTGTCAGATAAAAAGCTCATACAGAGCATAATGCGGACAACGGAAAACGGGGGCTCTGTGCTGATTCCCGTCTTTGCAATTGGCCGCGCGCAGGAAATAATGCTCGTGCTCGAGGAATATGCAAAGCACAATGGCTGGGACATACCTGTTTACATAGATGGAATGACACGCGAGGCAAGCGCCATACACACTGCCTACCCTGAATTCATGCGCAGGAACGTCAAGAAAAGGATACTTCACAACAACTCGCCGTTTGACTCTGACATATTCATTGAGGTTGATAAGACAAAAAGGGGGGATATAGCTGATGAGAAGGGCAGCGTCTTCCTCTCGCCTTCTGGCATGATGAGTGGCGGCCCTTCTGTTGAGTACTTCAAGAGCATGTGTGAAAACCCAAAGAACAAGATAATCTTTGTTGGCTACCAGGGCGAGGGCTCGCTGGGAAAGAAAATACAAACAATGGGTATGCGCAGCCAGGGTAAGGAAATCCCGCTTAATATTGGGGGGAAGACGCGGGCGGTGCGCGTAGGAATGCAGATAGAGACGATAGAGGGGTTCTCCGGGCACTCGGACAGGAACCAGCTGCTTAGCTTCCACAAGAAGCTCACGCCAAGGCCTGAGAGGGTTATCACAGTGCATGGCGACGAGAAGAGCTGCACCGCGCTTGCGAAGGCTATTGGCTACCACAGCAAGGCGGAGGTAAACGTGCCGAGGAACCTTGACAGCATACGGCTTAAGTGATCCCGCAACGGGGGAGCCCTCCTTTGGATTCCCGCCCGCTTCAGCCCGCGCTGCAAAACCAGCAGCAGGGGGGCAAATGCCGCGCCATGATAACGGCGCAGGCAGTTAAATAATTTGCCTTAGGAGGGGGGGTATTGCCTTTGCCTCCCCCCTCCTGAGCTGCTCCTGAAAAGCCCTCCGGGAGATGCCCGCAAGCTGGGCCAGCTCCCCAAGAGTTGCCTTCCGCGGCCAGCTGTAATAGCCGCCTGAGAGGGCAAGCGAGAGCGCCTTCATCTGCTTTTCCGTAAGCTTGAACCTCCTCCTCGCCGGCTCGTACTTTCCGATGCGCTCGATGAAGACCGTGCCGAGCTTCTCGAGGGAAGCCAGCAGGGCCTTTATCTGGCCCGCCCTTTCGGCAATCACGTGCCAGTGCTCCATCCCGTTGCCCACGGACATCGTTCCGACGACATGGCACTCGGAGAGGGCGATTGTCCTTGACACCGAGCCGGCAGCATGGCTTACCTCGTGGATGATGGCCATGTTCTTTTCCCTGTAGAGCACTTCCGCCTTCTCGACCATCTTTAGCTTCGGGAAGTAGGCGAGAAAGCGGCTCATTTCGCCATCGTCCGTGGCCTCGAACTTCCACAGGGCAGACCAGCGGCCCGTCTTTTTTTCTGTGAGCACTGGGAAGGTTACCCAGGAGACAAGCGATGCCGTCACCTTCGGGAACCGCCGTGCGATTGCGGTGCTCCAGCAGCCCCTGTGGCGTATGGAAAAGACAGCTTCACGCATGGGTTAGCTATGGGCAAGCGAGTATATAATGACATATGCCCATATATAAAATAGTTTATTTGTCATTAAAATTGCATAAATAAGCTCATGCAGAATTATTGCATGAGTGTCAGGCCGCTGGGCAGGGTGATGATAGAGAGCCGGCTAAGCCAAAAGCTCCTCGACAGCAGGCTTGAGCAGGGAGCCAGGGAGAGATATATCCCCGGCGAGCAGTGGTTCAGGAAGGGGGAGAACTGGTTCTCGATAACTGCATTCAGCAACCCGTTCAAGACAGTGTACACCGAGCTTGCAGTCCTGACAGAGAACCGGGGCCGCCTCATGGAGCTGGTTGGCAATATGCCGCTCGTATTCTATGGCGTCGGGACGGGCGACACCGAGGCGGCGATTGTCCAGTGGGCGCTTGAGGCGGGCCTGTCGCCTGCTGTCCACGGCATCGACGTGAACTGGGAGTTCCTGGAGGTCTTCCTGCAGACGCTGAAGAACCTCTCCGTTGAGTACGGGAGGGACATATTCTACAGAGGGCACCACACCCTCTTCCAAATGACAGATGGGCGGCAGTTTGGGAGTGGGAAGAAGGCACACATATGCCTTGGGAACACGGTTGGGAACTTCCCGCAGGAGGAGATATTCGGCGTGTTCAAGTCCAATGCAAGGAAGGGCGACCTGCTTGTGCTTGGGGTCCAGCTTGGCAAGAGCCCAAAGAAGCTGCTGGAGCAGTACAGGGACAATGCGCAGATGAAGAGGCTTATAATGGCGGCAATAGAAAGCAGGAAGGACCTCCCGCTCCGCAGCGAACTTGCATGGGACTATAATAAGAAAACCGGGGCCATTGAGGCGTGGCTGGGGGGCGTCCAGGTGTTCAGGAGCAAGAAGTACGATGTTGGCGGGCTTGTTGGCTATGCAAAGCAGTTCGGGTTCGAGAAAGTGGATGTGTTTGAGAGGGGGGACTGCGCGGTTGCAGTGTTTAAAAAGGCCTAGCGCCAGTAGTGCTTCGTCCGTGCGAACGTCTTCTCTGCCTCGAGCAGGTCGCGGAAGAACTCGTCGTCCGTCCTGCGCAGCCGCTTCAGAAGGCGTGCAGCGGTCTCCGGACCGACGCCCCTCGCCTGGAGCGCGATTGCAGCGCGCTTGCCATAGGCGTTTATGAGCGAAGCAACGCGCTGCTTGTCCTTTGCCTTTAGCAGCGTGACCATTGCGCCCCCGCACTTTGGGCAGCGTATCTCGCCAGGCATATCCTGCAGCTTCCCGTAGAACCGATTGTGGCAGCTCATGCACTCAAAGCCAACAGTGCAGCCAAGCACCCGCGCCTTAACCATATCCAAAATCTCGGACTCCGCACGCTCGGGGAGGAACAGCCCGGATGCCTTCCTGCTAAAGGATGCAAACTCGGAAGGCTTAGGCAGGGACACCTCGATTAGCCTTATCTTTTTTGACTGAATATCGCTAAGGCACTTTTTTGCAGTGGCAATGCCAAACTGCTCAGTAAATAGGTCACGGAGAGCCTCTGCGTATATGGGGCTTCCTCCAACTGCATTGATTATGCTGCGGAGGCTAACGCGCTGATAGCTTGCCCCCTTTTCAAAGAGCCCAAAGCGCTTGGCAACCTGCACGAACTTCCAGCGGAAGAGTGAGGAGCGCGAGACCGTCGCCTCAAGGATGCCCCTAATTGAGCTTGGGGACAGCCCCATGAGGAGGCGCCTGACAAGCTGGGGGCTAGAGCGTGCAGGGTATTCAAGGATTATGCGGTAGGCGTCTATGCGCGTGCGCACTGAAGAGCCAATTGAGGAGGTAAGCAGGGAGGAGAGTGCCTTGCCAATTGCCTCATTGGCTAGCGTCCCGAAATGCGTGTGCACAACAACAAAGTCGTCATGGGCCTCAATGGCAACCGTCCTGTCTGAGGGCAGGAAGCCTTGCCTCTTCTGCCGTGCAATTGAAGCCTTTACCGCCGCCCTTGCTGCAGGGGAGAGGAAGGGGGGGAGCACGCCTGTGCGCCGCGCCTTGCCGACCGCCTGTGCAACGGAAAATGGGACTGGTAGCTCCTGCCCCTCCCAGTCCGGGATTGCAGCGGTATAGTCAGTTGCTGGCTCAACAAGGACGTCGCGGCCATGGATGTCCAGTACCGCCCAGGGGGCGCCCTTTGTAATGAAAGTTGCCCCTGGCTTTAGGCTCTCGGCAACAAACGACTCGTCAAGGGCGCCAACGTTTGAGTTGGTGGTAACATCCTTGACGAACATCTTTTCCTCGTCTGGGATCATCGAGACGTTAGAAAAGTAATACCTGAAGGCCCCTCCTGCCTTGCGATAGCTATTCCCGCTAAGGTGGGCATATCGCTCCCCAGCAAGCTGGTGTAGCACCGACAGAAGGCTTCCCCTGTCAAGCTCTGCAAAGGGGAATGCCCGGCGCACTATCGAATATGCCTTCTCTATGCTGACTGCCCCCATGTCCATGGAGATCCCAATGAGCTGGTGGGCAAGCACATCAAGCGCAAGCATATGCGGCCTTGGCTCTTCAAGCTTGTGGTCTGCTGAATTCTCACAGACTGCCGCTGCTTCAAGGGCGTCCTCCGCATCAGACGATATTATTATGCCCTTTGGGGACTTTGATGCCGAATGCCCGGACCTGCCAACACGCTGCACAAGGCGCGTTGCCTGGCGCGGCGACTGGTATTGAACAACAATGTCTATGCTGCCTATGTCTATGCCAAGTTCAAGGCTGCTTGTGGCAATGATGCCGCGCACCTTGCCCTGCTTGAGGCCTTTCTCCGCCACAAGGCGGACATCCTTTGAAAGCGAGGAGTGGTGTACCCGCACGCTGTGGCTGGTGTCCCATGCCGCATACCTGCTTGTAAGCAGCTCCGCCATGGCACGCGTATTCACAAAAGCCAGGACCGTTGTGTGGCTTTGTACTAGGCTATGGAGGCGGCGCAGGCGCGCTACCGTTGAGGGCCTCATCTTCAGCACCCGCGAGAGGCGGGTGTCCTCAGCAGTTGGCTTTGGGAGCTCGACGGACAAGCTAAGCCCGCGCTCTGGCGATGTGTAGGATATATCAACCTCTCTCCTGCCGCAAAGGAATGCTGCAGTAAGCTCCGGCGAGCCAACCGTTGCGGATATGCCAATGCGCTGGAACTCCCCCGCCCTTTCCACAAGGCGCTCAAGCGCGACTGCAAGCTGGGCCCCCCTCTTTGATTCCACTAATTCGTGTATCTCATCAACAATCACGTGCCTTACTGAGGAGAGGTGCTGGCCCATCCTCTTTGCGGGGAGTATGGACTGTAGCGTCTCTGGGGTAGTTATGAGAAGCTGGGGCGGGCTTTTTGCCTGTTTGGACCGCTGGTATTGCGTTGTGTCCCCGTGCCTCACGCCAACAGAAATCCCAAGGCGCTCTGTCCACCAGCTAATGCGGGAAAGCATATCCCTGTTAAGTGCCTTTAGCGGCGTTATGTAAAGCGTGGTTATCCCCTTGCCGCTTCCGCTAAGCATCATTGAAAGCACTGGGAGCAGTGCGGCCTCTGTCTTGCCTATCCCGGTTGGGGCAATAAGGAGGGTGTGCCTTCTGCTTAGTATGGGGGCAAATGCCTTCTCTTGTATTGGCGTTGCCTTGCTAAAGCGCTCCCTGGCAAGCTTTGCAACTCGGGGGTGCAGCTCCTCAAACATGGCTTGGTTCTTGTTGCCTTAGTTTTTAAAACGAAGGCATTTTATAGCTGTGCAGCATAGTGGTTGCTAATGGAAGAGGAGCTTCAGCCAATAGAGGTAATAGACTGGCAAAAGGTCGGGGAAAAGGCCGAGCTTAAGCGCGGGGAAACAGGCGCGCTGGCAAAGGAATTTGGCCGCATATTTGAGATAATCAAGAATAGCAGGGTGGTGCTTGTTGAAGTGGAAACAGGGGGTGCGCTTGCCGCTTTCAACTATTTCTTTACAAACATCTCCCGCACCGGCGCATACCTGTCCCCCATACTTGGGGCAACAACCCCCTACGACCTTGAAAAGCACAAGGGGATGCTTGGCGCAAAGTCGTGCGCCTGGGTAACGCAGGCTGGCCCTGCAGAAGGGTGGGTATCTGAGAAGTTCAACATAATAAAGCCAAGCAACTTGTTTGAGATAACAAGCTTCATAAAGGCAATGAGCTCGAAGACAGAGGAACACATCTATTTCATAACAGACATGTTTGATGAGATATATGACCTGATAAGCGAAAAGGAATTCCACATACTCCTTTCGCGCATACACGCCATGCTTAAGGCAAGCGACAACTCGCTGATTGTGGTTGCACAGACTTCGCTTTATTCAAAGGGCTACCTTGCGCTGCTTGAGAGGTATGCGGATGGGAAGATAAGGTATGGCCAGAACATAGACTACATAAACCTAAGGACAAATTCTATGGAAAGGCTTAAGTAACGGGCTGCAGCACAGTACACTATGGACCTAAGGAAAGCGGAGCAGGAGCTTGGGAAGCTATACAGGGAGCGGGAAAAGATTATGCCACTACAGCGCAAGGCGGTCGCGCTCTGTGCCTCATCAATAAGGAAGGTGCATACTGGAAAGATGGCCGAGGCAGAGAGGGGGAAAAGGCAAGTTGAGCTGCTTCTCTCGAAAATGGGGGCTAAGGCAAAAAAGCGCCCGGAGCTAGCAGGGTTCCTGGCAACGCCCTACCAGGAGTATGTTGAGCTTTCGGTGCTGCTTTCGGTAGTTAAGGGCGGCAAGATGCCAAAGCTTAGCGTCCCAGCAAGCACTTACCTGCTTGGGGCGCTTGATGCAATTGGCGAGCTGAAAAGGGTGTGCATGGAGCTGCTTGCGCATGGCCAGCTCACAGAGGCGCGCTTGCTTTTTGATAAGATGGAGGGCATATACTACTCAATGGAAGGCTACAGCTTCCCAAATTCGATAGTGCAAGGCCTGAAGCACAAGCAGGACGCGATGAAAGGCGTTTTGGAAAAGCTGCACCACACAATAGCAGAGGCAAGGATGCGGGAACATGGGCATAGCTGAGCGGTTTAGCAGGGAGATCAGGCCAAAGGTTGAGGACTTGCTTAACTACAGCCCGCCCCGGGCAAAGCTGCACGACTGGGAAGAGCTTGGGAGGCACGAGGCGGTTGCTGGCATGCGCCGCTACCACGACAAGGTCATGGACTGGCTCGTTGTTGACGGGAAGCCGGGCGTGCATGCAGAGCGGCTGCTGCGGATGCTTGATGACATTGAAGCGGGCAACCTAAGCCAAATTGGGGGGCTGCGCTCAGAGCTTGAGGAGCTTAGTGGGGTCGCAGATGGTGCCCTCAAGGGGATAAGGGAGCTCCACAGCAGGATACAGCCAAGGGAAACCCGCGGGAAATACTACAACCCATGGGATTGGATAACCGGTGCCATGGGCGGCCCTGCACAGCATGTCCTCGATAAGATGAGGGAACATGACTTGCTCTTCAAGCTAGGGGAGCTGGTTAATAAGCAGCCCCACTAATGCTCCCCCACTGCCTTAAGGTGGCTTCCAATAAACTTGGATGCTCTCCTTACAAACTGTGCCCCCCTCTGGGTATTTTAGTGGAATCGGGGTTCCCGGCACCAGCGTGCGGCAATTACTGCGCTTTCCCACGGCCCCATGCAATAATTATTTATTTAATGCCGTGGATATGCCCTGGAATCCAGCCCCTGCAAAGGAGTTTTAGCGATTGTGGCGGCCTGGCGGAGAGCAGAGAGGGGAACATTTTCCGAAAAGGTTTGGGAAAGGTTGTTACAGATAATATATTTTGTATAAAAATATTTTAATAATACATACTATTGTATATATTATATATATTATACTATATAATGTATACTTTTAATGTAATATATTATGCCTAGAAATAACGAAAAGCGATTGCCTAAGCTGGATTGTAAAACAACCGTATAATCATTGGTTCTGGCTGATTATATCTTATTTTCATGGCTTATTCACATATCCGCCATATTTAATACCTTATTTACAAGAACAAGCCAGTTTTATAGCTCCTTTTTTTCTGCTATTTTTTGGGCAAAAAATCGCGGCGTAGCCTAGGCTTCATAAAGCTGCTGTAGCTCTGCCAGCGCATCTTGTATTGAAGACAGGCTTGCCACAAGGCTTTTGGCATAATGCTCGCTGAATGACTTCTGGAGGTTTAGGGTGTCGGATGTGGAATCCGGCTTGAATGAGAAGCGGCGCTTTTTCTCCCCGACAAGGCCAAGCGCAACCAGCCTGGCCATATGGTAGCGGACCGCCTTTTCCGGCTGGCCGCTCTTTTCAGCCAGCTCTGCAACCGTTGGCGAGGCGCCAGAAAGCTGCAGTGAGAGGAAGGCGTCCATAATTGGGAGTATGGACTGGCGGCTCTCGTCCGGGCTTATAAGCCCAAGCGATAGGCAAAGCCAGCGCAGCAGCGACTTCCGTGTTAGCTTCGTCCCGCTAGGGAGGCGCATGTCACGGACTGTATATTCCCTCCTGATAAGCTCTTTCTCTGGAAGCATACAATATTTAACTACTAATGCTATAATAAGCATATGCCAGAACGGGAGTGGAAGCATAGGGGGCGGCTGGAGGGCTTCTTAGCTGGAGTTAGCTGCTCGGGCCCCCGCGAGGCAAGGGAGAGCATACAGGCAGCGCTTTTTAAGCGGCAGCTGCCTTACCGGGCAGAAGCGTGGGGCGGTGAAAGCGGGCTTAGCTTCATACTGCTGAAGCGCATAGCGGATGCAGAAGGTGAAGGGCTGTTGGGCGTATTCAAGGTTTCCCACCCGCAGGGCGCAATAAGCGAAGTGCTGCTGCACACCGATTCAGAAGAGCTTATTAGTGAGCTTGAACAAAAAGGAATAAGGCTTAAAGAGGAGAGCTAAATGAAAAAAGGCGAAATGTATGTGAGGACCTCATTCACCCCGATACGGATGATTGCAGGGCAAAAGGAGCCAGTGGCGCTGGCGGTGGAAGTAAGGAACAAGTCAAACAGGACAAAAAGCTACAGTGTGGCCGTAAAGGTCCCTTTTGCGTTTGGCTTTGACCGGAGCGGGCTTATGCGCGAGCACAGGATAAGGATAAAGGACGTGAACCCCGAAAGGGCAAAGGAAGCGGTATTCAGCATATATGGCAAGTTTAACATAAAGCCTGGCTTTTATGATTTCGATGTCATTGTGAGGGAACACGACGAGCGGTTTGACAAGGTTGTAGACCAGCAGCATTTTGAGGCAAAATTGAGGGTTGAATAAGATAACATATCTTAACAGAACCGTGCTTTTTGTTTTCGCAGCGGCTTTCGTGAGCCATGTAGCTTGGCTGAGGCGGAAGCCCGCGTATTATGATATGATATAGAGCCAGCCTGCCCGGGATTACGGGCGCTTTTTCTCGCTGCTGTGGCTCAACTATAATAGATATAGATAAATACGAGTTAAGCGTTAGGGGTAAGCAATGGTAAAATATGAGACAACTATCAAGCTCAAGGCACGGGAGCGCGTGCCAGACCTGCGGACCATACTTGAAAACCTGTTCTACAGGAAGCCCGCTCTTTCGAAGAAAGCAGAGAAGCTTATCTACCTGCTGATTGAGAGGAAGAGGATACCTGACGCACAGTGGGCAGCAATGCAAAAGGAGCTTGGGGCAACACACCAGGAGTATTATACAACGCTGTCAAAGCTTAGGGATGCTGGCATGATTACAAAGAGCGATGGGGAGTGGATAATGAGCGAGCAGTTTGGCAACCGCTGCCGCGAGATGGCCGATATATGGGGGAGCTTCATAATGAGGTGGAGGAAATAGCAATGGCATATTTTAACCTGTATTCAGAGCTGCAGAAAGCAAGGCTAAAAGTGAGGAGGAAAGGCAGCGAGGAGACCATCCACGTCAGGAGGCCCTTTTACACTGATGTGCTTGAAGTTGACTGGGGGACAACACATTACACGATAGTCCGCGAGGGGCTTGTCGTGCGCGGGGCAAAAATATACCGTGAGAAGGAATACCTCGGCAAGGTTGAGGAAAAAATAGGGTTTATGACACATTTTGATGTGTTCTTAAAGGCAAAGAGGATATTTGCCATTGAGGAGCACGAGACGCTGCTGAAACAGCGCTTTGATATAATGCAGCAGGGAAAGGTTGTTGGGAGTGTGCGCCCCGTTGGGATTTATGTTCCGATACTCTCAAACTTGGGAAAGGGGATTGAGGGCGATTATTCAGGCATAACAAAGGAAGAAGAGGAAATGCTCCTTATGGCCATAATCGCGCTGGGGGTGTGAGGTGGGCCGCTCCCAGCCGCGCCGCCGCCCCCCCACAGCGGGGTTCCACGGCAGGAAGGGCCAGAGCCTGCGCCTGCTGGCCAGCATTGTTGCAGGGGTTGGGATAGCTGCTTTCGTTGCTGCGGTCATGTGGGCTTTTGGGATTCCGCTAACAACGATTTTGCCAACCTCCGCGCCTATACTTATTGGGGCAATAACCCTCGCCTATATGGTGCAGGCCACAGATTAAATGCAATAATAGTATGACAAAAAGTTTGGGAAATAGCCAAATTATTTTTCAGCTGGCTAGATTCACTTTGCTAAGTGGCGCAATACCGTTTCTAAGTCATGTGCAAGCTCCTCTCCCTTATCTGTAAGATTAACCAGCTTTACCCTGCCTTCCTTATCGAATTCGACGAGACCTGACTCTTCAAATGCATTCAACACCTTTACTAGGTGAGCATAGCTGCAATCTATCTCCTTTGCCAGAATATGGGCATACCAGGTCCTGCTCCTGTCCGCAAGGGCCACCAGTGCCCGCGTTGGCTTTTCGTGAAGGAATAAATTTGTGTCCATAGGTGCATCCCTCTTCTAAGAAATATAGGTTGTAGGTATTATTTAAAGGTTTCTATTTTATGCAATAATATTTGTAACAAGCTATATATAATAATTATTAAGTAATTTATAATATATAAAATATATTTTGTAGATAGTCTAAGAATTAATAAAAAGTGAGAGTTCTTGCTGGTCGGCGCCACTCCCCCTTAAAGCAGAAAAAAAGTG
>WALL01000016.1 GCA_015522845.1 Nanobdellati archaeon | reverse complement strand
CCGGCGCCCTTGATGAGAACGAATTTTTTCGGCTCCGGCAGCATCCAGTACATCATTTTCTGGGAGAGCGGCGGGACTATCTTGTCCTTTTCGCCTGTGACGACGAGGACCGGGGCTTTGATTTTCCGCCCTGCCCACCAGTCAAGCGGTAAGTTCAGCGGGTAAAGGGAGTAGGGGTAGCTGAAGCCGCTCCAGAGGGCAAGTGCCCTGACTGCCGGGTGCGGCGTGTGGATTGCAGTGCATGCCCCAAACGATAGGCCAAGAAGGCCAATCCGCTTGTATCGCTTGCTGGCGAAGCTGAGCATTTCGTAAAGGTCATGTGACTGGGAACGGATTGAGCTAAGTGAGATTGAGGGTTTCGGGCCGGGGCTTTCCCCCTCGCCAGCGAAGTCAAAGCGGAGCACGGCAAAGCCCTCTGCAACAAGGGCCTTTGATAGCTTCACAAAGATGTTGTGGCTCTCGTCCTTGTTGCCGGTTATGCCATGGGCCAGGACAATGCAGCTGTCAGTCCGCTTGGGGGGCGTTTCAAGGATATAAGACAGCCGCATCAGTAATCCCCTATTCTCTTTTGCTTGGAAATCCCATCCAGCTGCGCCTCACCGTAAACCCCATCGTAGCCGCCCTTGACAGGGATAGTCCCGGCGCGGTTTGCCATTATGGCGGCTACTATCTTTGGGTGGGTGCGCCTGAGGAGCTCCTGCTCAGGCATCTCAAGGAGGACCTGCATCTCGCTCGCGCCTGCGGTGAGGCGGCTGTAGTATTCCCAGCTCTTCTTGGTGGCGATGCCAAAGCCACTAGCCGCCGCTATCAGCTCGGAAAGTGGAAGGAGTGTCTTGTAGCCGGGGCGGTTTTTTGGCTGGTAGCCTGCTGGCCGGTCGGCAAGCTCCTCAACACGGTGCATGACCCCAATGGTAAGCGGCTTGCCGCAGGCAGGGCATATGTTATCGCACTTCTCCGCCTCCTGCGGGGTGAGCACGATGCCGCAGCCCCTGTGGCCATCAAGGAAGTATTTCCCATACCTGGGGTCAACCTCAATCGTGTATTCTATATTCTGGCTGCGTATTGCCCTTATGAGCTTGTTATAGTCCGGCTCAAAACTGTAAGCAGTGGCCTCGCGGCCTATGCGCCATGGCCAGAAGGAATGGGAGTCAGACGAGGAGATTATGGACATGCTGTCCAGCTGCGAGAGGCGCCAGTTCATCGGCGGGTCGCTAGACAGGCCAGTCTCTATTGCGTGGATATCCTTCAGCTGGCCGCCGTAGCACTCTTTGATTGAGTCAAAGCCGCTGCGCGAGCCGAACAGCGAGAACCAGGGCGTCCATATGTGCGCAGGTATGACCTCGCACATCCTGTCAACGGACATCACAATCTCTACAATCTCGGGGGCGGATAGCCCAAATGTGGGCCTGCCGTCGTAGTCAACACGGCCGTGCTTCTTTAGCTCCTCGGTAATCTGGTCAACAGCCTCAAAGGAAGGGGCAAGGACAACCTGGTGTATCTTGCGCGTTTTTCCTCCCTGAAAATAAACAGAGGATATCTCAGTCTGAAGCACGAACGGGAAGCCGGTTTTGGTGCGGAGCACCCCCTCACCGGAGAGCTGGGACTTCAGCTCTTCCACCCACTTTGGGTGCGTGAAGTCGCCAGTGCCTAGCAGGCCAATGCCCTTTATGCGGGCGTATTTCTCAAGGTTGGCGATGCTGAGTGCTCGGGACGTGCCGCGGGAATAGGGACCGTGGATGTGCAGGTCTGCAAGGAACAGGCAATCACCTTATGTAGGTTGGCCCGTCCGCTGGCAAAGCTGATACCGCTTGCCTCTGCTGCTGCTCGGCCTTACGGGCCCTCTCAATCATCTTTTCCGTTTCCTTTGCACGCTGCTCAAGCTTTGACAGGTCTATCTTAATGCCAAGAAGCCCCTGCAGCACCTCAAGCACTGCCTTAGCTGAGCGCGCATCAATTATCTGACCGTGGGTCTCGCCCATCAGGCAAGCGCCCTTCATGCCGCGCATCTTGCCCATGCCAAGCAGCAGGCCGGCTGCCCCGACAATGCCCCCCCCAGTGTGCTCGAATGACACACCTACCTTCTCAAGGGCCTTCCTTAATGACTTGTCCGTGACCGCACCAAATACCTTCGGCTTGCGCGGAAGCCTGCCCGTTGCAAATCCCCCAAGTGTGTATATCATCTTTGTGCCGTAAAGGGAAGCTGTGTCAAGCACCTTGTCGGTTATCTCAAAATGGCTGATTGGCACTGTGCCCTGGTGGTCGCCGACGATGAAGAGCAGGTCCTGCTTTTCCCCTTTCCAGTAATAAAACTCATTCTGCATCATCCGCACGGTGCCATTGTCCTTGATTATTACCTGCGGCGGAAAATGAGGGGAATACATGGTTGCGAGCTTCTCTGCCTTCAGCTCCTTTATCATATGGTCTGCTGCAATCTTGCCAACAAGGCCCAGCCCCGGCAGCCCCTCAATGAGTATCGGGCTGTTTAGCTTTACTTTCTTTTCAATGACAACTTCTGTCTCATCCATTATAATTCCTCCTTTGCCCTGCGCCTGTACTCCCCATACTTGTCCTCTGGCGAATATTTTGGCGGATAAGCGCTGACTGTGGGGGCACAGTGCACCAACTTAAGCGTATATTCGCCGCAGACCGGGCATTTCCTTAGCTTCTTCATTTTTGGGCACGCTCAAACGATATGTCGCCAATTCTCTTGAACTCCTTCTCCGCCAGCTGGATCCCCTTCTTAAGTATCTTCTCAGCCTCGGGATAGTCCTCTGCAGTGACTGTAACCTTATAGTTCGGGGCACTCATATAGCTCACGCCCAAATTTGCCTTCTCAATCTTTTTCAGTAGCGCCTTAATCGAGTTTATGCCATCTGGCGTATATGCACGTATCTTCAGGGTGCCGCTTATTGTAACCTTTGGCGGGCTAATGCTGTCCTTCGCGAGGCTGACAAGCAGGCTGGCCCACTTCTTCGGGACCTTGACGCCCCTCAGCGCCTCGCTGCCGTGGGCGCTCATTGCCTCAAATGCAGAGAACAGGTCGCCAAACTCGTCCTCAAGCGGGGCTGCGACCTTTTTGAAGGCTTCAGCCGGGTCCTCTTCAAGCTGCTTAGCTGCACGCTCGAAAAGCTTATGCGCACGCTTGGCACGCTTGTAGGCGCTCATCTTCCGCTTTTCCTGGTTTGCGCTTACCTTCCGGAACGATATGTCAATTAAGTCCTTTGCCCTGTCCACCCTTACAACTTGGCCAACACGCACCTGGCCCTCGCTGACGTGGCTCCTAATGTTCTTTATCCAGCCAGAGGCAACATTGGATATGTGGACAAACCCCTCTTTCTTGTATTCCAGCAGGTCAACAAAAACGCCGTAGTTCTTTATGCTCTTAATCTTGCATACAACCAGCTCGTTTGGCTCGGGGTATTCGCTCATTTTAATTCCTTTATGATTTTTCCTGTAATCTTGGCCTTGCCGCCCGTTGGGGTTGCAAGGACTGCACCGCACTTCTGGCATTTTACAACTGTGGAGGAATGGGTAAACACTGGCTGCTCATTCCCGCACTCGCACTTTACCAATACAAACTGTGATTCCATTAGCTTCACTCCTTTGTAAGCTCCAATACCTTCTTTGTGCGCGTTCCTATGGTCTTTGGGTGCTTCTTGCCACAGACCGTGCATGTAAGGATAACGGTTGGGTTCTTTGCCTGCTTGTAAACGGTGACCTTGCCTGCTATCTTTGAGGTGTAGCCCTTCCCCTTCTCAACGTGGCGGGCTTGGCCCACTGCATCCTTCCTTGTCTTGCCCTTCTTGTAAAGCTTTACCTTGTGCACTGTCTGCTTCTTGCAATATGGGCAATATACCTTTATCTTGTCCGGCATCTTCACCTAAATCACCTTACATTACTTCAACCAAACCTTGCTTGGAAAGGAGGTCGGCCTCAGCCCGTGGAAGCTTAATGACGTCCCCTGCCTTGTATGGCCCGTACTCCTTGGTGTCAGAGCCCACAAAAACCGGAATTTCCCTGCGTACCCGGGCAAGGACTACTTTGTTCCCGTTTTCCTTTATAAGCGTATCCTTTGGTGTGCTGAATTTGTAGTCGCCAAGCATTACTCCGTCAAAAGCGGTGCGGTTGCTGCGTATTGCCTCAACCAGCGCCTTAAACAGCACCCTCTCCTCGGGAGTCATGCGCTCCTCGTCATATTCCTTAGTCCTAACCGAGCGGAGCGCCTTCATGACCAGCTTTTGCTCCCTCTTCTCAAAGACTTCCCGCGCAAGCTTTGCAGTGTTTTCCAGCTCCCGGAAGCCATTGCCGCTTGCCTTGCAGGACTCCTCTGTCTGGTGGATGTAGGCAGCAAGGTCCTTATAAAATGACTGCTCAACCTCGGAAAGCTGGCTGGAGTTCTTTTCCTTCCTCTGGATCTCGCGTATGTACTCAAAGCTCATCCCCATATCTTCACTAACCCTTTGGCTGCACAGTAAAATGCTGCATATTCTGGCAGGCTTGTTTGTTTTCCCTTTTCTAGTTCAAAAACCTTGTCCTTTAGCGGTATGTCCATCGTAGCTGTTGGGATAACACGCACTTCGCCATCGCCAAGCACAACGGGGTCCTTGTAATAGGCAAAGCGCTCTATATCCGGCACCTCGCAGGCGACAAGGCCTGTGCCGCCATGTATTGAGTTTGGCAGGCGGATCAGGCGGGATGTGTCCATGGTAACTGCCCGGTCCACATCCGCGCTCATCCCAACTGCAACTAGCCCAAATGCCCTCTGCCAGGTCTTTGGGCTAAGGCTCACCTGGTCCCAGTCGCCGTGCGCAATCCCCCCAACAACTGCCTCCTTTTTCGCCAATATCTTTCTTGCTGTTGCTGGCGATACCCCCATAATGCGCGCAATTGACTTCTCGCTGCCACTGGATATCTCAGCGGATATCCTGCGCGCAACCTTCCCCGGCCAGCCCCAGTCGCTGGGCTTCGGCCCCACAAGCCGCTTCCCTACACGGCGTATGTGCCTTTCAGGCTTCAGCCCGCTTGCAGTGATGTAGTCTATTATTTCCTTACGTGCGTTCTGGTCAAGCTCACGGACATCCTCACGGCGTATGTGTATATGGTAGCCGCGGTTCCCGGAGAACATGACATGCAGGTCTTTCTTTTCAAAGCCAAATTCTGGAATTAAGAATTCCTCCATGACCTTGATGCACTCCTCTTTTACACGGCCCATGCAGATATCACAAACCATGTTTTTCGGGTGGGTGCAATTTGTCTCGTACTCGTCAGCATCAAAGTCAAATATCAGGTCCGCACCCAGCCAGTTCTTTTTTTGCATGGGCCTTGCTTCCGGGAACTCATAGTATCCTGCTGAGTAAGATATGTAAAACGGCACATTGGCGCGGAGATAGGCATTCAGCTGCTGCTCATTCATAAAAGACATGTGCCTCCAGTCTATCTTCTTGTCAACACCCGCGCCAAACTCGCGCTCGGCAATGTCTGGGGGGGCTGGCACCGTATGGGAGCTGTAATAGCTCCGCAGCACATTATGTATGAACTCGCTTGTTTCCAATCTTCTTCCTCCTTGAATAGTAGCTTAGCGGGTGCTTTATCCGAGAGCAGAGCGCGTCCTTGCCGCGGCATAGCCCATAAAACACCATCTTATCGCAGCTTGGCGGGGAATACTTCGTGCCTGAGCCGCGCTTGCCCATTGTATATTCAATGTAATAGCGCGTCTTCTTCGCATTGTAGTTTGGCGTGCTGCTGAATATCTCCGCAATTTGCTCGACGGGCATGCCCACGTTCACAAGGAATGATGCAAGCACAAAGCGCGGCTGGTGTGCCATTGGCTGGCCGGACTGCGCATCAGCAATTAGCGCCTTAATGCATGGTGGGAAATATTCCACTTCAACGGTGCCAAAGTCCTCCTTGGTGTGGAAAGCCTTGTCGCGGTTAACCTCTTTCTTTATCTCTTCCGCATACGTGGCAAATATGAGGGGAACGTCCATATCCTTGCGCAGCGACTTCTCAAGCTCGGCCTTTAGCTTCTCTGGCAGAAGGCCAGCAATTGCATCCCTGCCAACACGCACCTTCCCGCCACTCAGCGGCGAGTTTACAAGCTTGTAATCCTCGTCGCGCGGCAGGTATTTCAGGTAGTCGGTGAATTGTATTGCCTCATCCTCCACATCAAAGCCAAACTCCTTTGCAAGAGACTCAACGACATCATCTGGCTCGTTCATAAGGAAGCTATGGAATGCGCTTGCCTCTGCTTCTGCATACTTGCCTATTAAAAACTTGTCCTTTGTCTTTGCAACCATTATCTTTGCCAAGGGGTAGGACAGTATCTCCATGATAAGGAATTTTTCACCCTTTGCCTTTGTGTCAACTGCCACACGGCCGCTTTCAATGCCCTCAATTGCCCGCTGCTTTGCCCTGTCAAGAAGCATAGGGCTGGCGCTTGCCATGTCAAAGTTAAGCCATTTTGCAAGCTCTTTTGTTGCTCCTGAAAACGGGTATTTCACCGAAAACAGAAGCTCCCCTCGCGTCCACACCGCTGGCTGTTATGGGTGGCGCTGGTTAAAAAATATGTGGCTATGGGCTGCCGAGCTTATTTCCCGCCAGCCAGGTGCTCCGCCTTCCAAAGCCCCCAAACAAGCCCCAGGATTGTAAAGATTGTCATGATGGATGTGGTTGCATGGACCGTCCCGCCCTTGGCGGAGGCGTCAAGCAGGTAGGGTATGGAATATATCCTGTTGGTGCCTGCAATGAGTGCCAGCAGGAACATTGAGACAACAAACCCCAGTGCCAGGCCCCATGCGCCGTTCCACAAGACAATTGCTGCCTCCCTCTCCTCTTTTCTTGTAAAGGCCCTCCTGTATACCCCACGCAGCGAATCCTCAAAGTCATCAACAAGCTGGAAAAGTGCAAAAAGGGCACCAACAAGGAGCGGGGCAAACCAGGATGCATAAATGACCGGTGCCGTGCCCTTGCTTATCTCAAAGGTTGCCCTCCACCCAATGCGGTAGCCGAACCCAAGCAGGGGAGCGAGCAGCTGCATGAGCCACAGCACGACGGCAACGGTAATGAACCCCGCCATGAAAGCCTTGATAAGGTTGATGAGCTTTTGCCCCATAATGCATCAGATGCGTTTCTTGAATAAAAGGATAACCATAAATAACTGGTGTGAGTAACTAAGCGCATGAAAGCTATTCTTGTGCAACAAAGCAAGCTCCCCGTGGTAAAGGGAGTATTTGGCAAAAAGGAGGACGCTTGGGAATTTAGTGTCGGGCCAAAGGGCACATTCACAATCTGCCTTGGTGGCAGGAAGGGGTTTGGCAGCGAAGCTGCCAGGGCAGGTGCGGCTGCCGCATGCCGTAATATGGAAAGGCTAAAGCGCCGAGAGTTTGCAATTGACTTCGGCGGCAAACACCCGGAAGCGGTTGCAGAAGGGGTGCTGCTTGGGGCATACTCATTTGATAAGTATAAGTCAAAAAAGGAAAAAGGCATAGCCAAGGTTGAGGTTATCGGCCCAAAAAGCACAAAGGGGCAATTTGAGAGGGGTGTGGTCCTAGCGGAATGCGAAAACATGGTTAGGGACCTCGTGAACGAGCCAGCCAATGCAAAGAGCCCAAAAGCACTTGCCGCACGCATGGCAAAGGAAGCAAGGAAGTATGGCATCAAGGCAGAGGTATATGACAAGAAGAAGATTGCTGCAATGAAGATGGGCTCGTTCCTTTCGGTTGCACAGGGCAGTGTAAAGGAGCCGCGGCTTGTTGTGCTAAGATATGGGAAGGGGAAGCCCATTGCGCTTGTTGGGAAGGGGGTAGTGTTTGATGCTGGCGGCATAAACCTAAAGCCAACTGGCTACATCGAGACAATGAAGGACGACATGGCAGGTGCTGCAACCGCCTTTGCCACGGTAATTGCTGCTGCACGGCTTGGGATAAAGAAGCCCCTTGTTGCAGTGATGCCACTCACTGAGAACATGCCATCGGGAAGCGCTAGCAGGCCGGGAGACATCGTCCGGGCATCCAACGGGAAGAGCATTGAGATAATAAACACCGACGCAGAGGGCAGGCTGATACTAGCAGATGCGCTTGTCTACGCCTCAAAGCTAAAGCCAAAAGCAATAATCGACTTGGCAACGCTTACGGGTGCAGTGATATATGCAATAGGCCACAGCCTTGCTGGCATGTTCTCAAACAGCGATACGCTTGCAAAAGCGCTTGAGGCTGCGGGAAAGGAAACAGGTGAGGAAGTCCTTAGGTTTCCGCTGCTTGACGAATGGCGCGAGCTTGTGAAAAGCGACATAGCGGACGTGCGCAACACCGGCAAGCAAAAAGGGGTTGCTGGCCCAGCAATGGGTGCAGTGTTCCTTGAGAACTTTGTAGAAGGGGACTGGGCGCACTTGGATATAGCTGGCACTGCATGGCGCGATGAGCCTTATGGCTGCTATGGGAAAGGGCCAACGGGCTATGGCGTCAGGCTGCTTACCCGGCTTATTGAGAAGCTTTAGCGCGGAGTGCCGCCTGCGCTGCAGCCAGGCGCGCTATGGGCACACGGTATGGCGAGCAGCTAACATAATCAAGGCCAGCCTTGTGGCAGAATTCAATCGACGACGGCTCGCCGCCATGCTCCCCGCATATTCCAAGATGGATGCCTGGGCGTGCCTTCCTGCCTTTTTCAACAGCCATTTTTACAAGCTGGCCAACACCCTCTTGGTCAAGCGCCTGGAATGGGTCCTTGTCCAGTATCCTTTTTGAGAGGTACTCTGGCAGGAACTTGCCAGCATCATCCCTGGAGAACCCAAGTGTCATTTGTGTTAAGTCGTTTGTCCCAAATGAGAAGAACTCAGCTTCGCTTGCAATCTCGCCTGCAGTAAGCGCCGCGCGTGGGACCTCTATCATTGTCCCAACCATGTAGCGCATCTTCACCCCTGCCTCACCTATCAGCTCATCTGCAACCCTGCAAACAACCTTCTTTACGTAGGCAAGCTCCTTCACGTCTCCAACAAGCGGGATCATTATCTCGGGGACTATCTCCTTGCCCTCCTTTTTCACGTCAAGTGCCGCACGGATTATTGCCTCAGCCTGCATTTCTGCAATCTCGGGGTAAGTTATTGCAAGGCGGACCCCCCTGTGCCCAAGCATCGGGTTTACCTCGCGGAGGGACTCCATCTTTTCCCTGAGTGCGCTAACTGAAACGCCAAGCTGTGAGGCAACCTCCTTAATGTCTGCCTCCTCATGCGGTAGGAACTCGTGGAGTGGCGGGTCAAGCAGCCGGATGGTAACTGGCAGCCCTTCCATTGCATCAAAAAGGCCCTTAAAGTCCTCCTGCTGCATTGGGAGGAGCTTGTCCAAGGCACGCTTTCGTGAGGGCCTGTCTGGGGCAAGGATCATCTCACGCATGATGTTGATACGGTCGCCCTCAAAGAACATGTGCTCTGTCCTGCAGAGGCCAATGCCCTCGGCACCAAACTTCCTGGCAACCTTGGCATCATGAGGGGTATCTGCATTTGTGCGCACGCCAAGCTTCCTAGCTTCGTCCGCCCACCCCATTAGCTTACCAAAGTATCCGCTTATGCCCGGCTCGACGGTTGGGATTGCGCCTATGTAAACCTTGCCTTCTGTCCCATCAAGCGAGATTACATCCCCCTCCTCAACCCGCTGGCCGCCTAAGACCATATAGCCCTCATCCTCCTTGATCGTTATATCCTGGCAGCCGGCAATGCAGCACTTGCCCATACCGCGTGCAACAACAGCCGCATGGGAAGTCATGCCGCCACGGGCAGTCAATATCCCTTCAGCAGCATTCATGCCTATGAGGTCTTCAGGGGATGTCTCTGTCCGCACAAGGACGACTTTTGCCTTGTCTCTCTCAACCATCTCATGCGCCTTCTGTGCATCAAACACGGCCTCGCCAACTGCTGCGCCTGGCGACGCCGGCAGCCCGGCAGCAGCCACTTTAGCTTCAGCCTTTGCTATGGGGTCTAGCTGAGGATGGAGCAGCTGGTCAAGCTGGAGGGGATCTATACGGAGAAGCGCCTCATCCTTTGTTATTAGGCCCTCATCCACCATCTCAACAGCAATGCGGACGGCTGCTGCTGCAGTCCGCTTGCCAGTGCGGGTCTGTAGCATGTAAAGCTTTCCCTTTTGGATTGTGAACTCCATGTCCTGCATGTCGCGGTAGTGCTTCTCAAGCCTCTCCCGGATATCAAGGAGCTGCTTGTATGCCCCTGGCAGCTGCTTCTCAAGCGAGGATATTGGCTGTGGCGTGCGTATCCCCGCAACAACGTCCTCCCCCTGTGCATTCATTAGGTACTCTCCATAAAATGCATTCTCGCCGGTGGACGGGTTGCGCGTAAAGCATACCCCCGTGCCGGAGTCATTGCCCATATTCCCAAAGACCATTGCTTGGACATTTACCGCAGTGCCTTTCAGGCCAGTTATATTGTTTAGCTTCCGGTAGAGTATTGCACGCTCGTTATTCCAAGAGCCAAACACCGCATCAATCGCCATCCTAAGCTGCTCGCGCGGCTCGGCAGGGAACTCCCGGCCCGCCTCTCTTTCAATTATCTCCTTAAAGCTAGCGGTCAGTTCTCTAAGGTCATCAGCATCAAGCTCGATATCATAGCTTACGCCCTTTGTCTCCTTTGCCTCGTGGAGTATTGCCTCAAACTTTGAATGCGGGACGCCCATAACAACATCGCCAAACATCTGGATAAACCGGCGGTAGGAGTCCCATGCAAAGCGCGGGTTGCTGGTCCTTCGTATGACCGCCTCCACTGTCGTGTCGTTAAGGCCTAGGTTAAGGATTGTGTCCATCATGCCTGGCATTGAGATTGCTGCACCCGAGCGCACAGAAACAAGCAAGGGGTTTTCCGGGTCGCCAAGCTTCATTCCCATCTGCTTTTCCAAAGTGGACAGGGCTGTGTTTAGCTCGCCCTCCAGCGTATTAGGATATCTCCCGTTCTTGTTATAGTAGTCACAGACCTCTGTGGTTATTGTAAAGCCTGGCGGGACCGGCACACCAAGCTTGGTCATCTCTGCAAGGTTCGCGCCCTTGCCGCCGAGAAGCCCCTTCATGTCCTTGCTGCCCTCTGAAAAGAGGTAAATTGACTTCATTTGTATCACCAAACGAGGGAAAATTAAGCGAGGATTTGTTTATAAGGGTTACTCCGGCGGGAAAAATAAAAAAAGGAAGGGAAAGGCCGTTAGGCCTTAGTTTATTATGGTGTTATGGCCTGGCGGGGGGCTTATGGAATAAGGCGCCTGCACTTCAAACGGTGCCGACTCTGCCTGGTTGTTGGATGTTGAGCTCTCATCGATAGTGCCCATCGGGTTTGCCCATACGATGACAGTGTAGTTGCCTTCAACCGAGGTCCAATCCAATGTGGCATCGGTGGTTGAAACCGCACCCACATCAATCGTGTCGTAGCCGATGTAGTGCCATCCGGCGTTGCACTCGCCCTTGTATGCAATTGTTGCCCCGGCCTGGCTTGCATAGCAGGCGTTGCTGTAGGTCTTGTCGTCGGTGCCGCAAACATAATCAATATTGGCCGGGCAGCTTCCGCCGGCGGTTGCGAAGCCGGTTATGGGCATTGTGACAAGGGCAGTGTTGATGATGTGCGGTGGGTTAATGCCAACGGGAACGTAGTCCTTCACGAAGAACTCTACCGGCATGCCATTTATGGCGCCGCCCTTGTTGTAGGCCGTTGCGGTAATTGATGCCGTTTGGCCACCGTGGATCTCGTCCGGGCTGATGGTGATGCCGTCTGTTTTTAGATAGGCGTCCGGAAGCACTTCGGCAATCGAATGGTCCGAATACCCGATGTTGTTTTCCAGCTCGGTTTCGGGAACCTTGTTTGAGATGTCCGCACTGGCTATCAGGCGGTAGTCGCCCGTCTTAGAAGCCGTAAATGGGATGCTTACCACTACCGACTCGCCTGCGGCGAGGCCGCTTACGGTAACAGAGCCAAGGTAGTCTGTGTTCAGGAACAACGAACCCTGGCTGCTGCACTCGCCCTTATATGCGATTGTCGCTCCTGCCTGGCTTGCGTAGCAGGCGTTTTCGTAAGTTACATTGTTGGTGCCGCACACGTAGTCTATGTTGGCAGGGCATACCCCCGGGAGAGCCGCTAGGCCCGTAACCGGCATGGTCGCAAAGGCGGTTGTTGGGTTTGGGACCGGGCCTGTCGTGAACACGGGGCTGCCAAAGAAGTTCACTGTGAAGCTGCCCGCATCCTCCACCCCCTTGTTGCTTATCGTTGCACGAAGCTCAACCGTCGCGCCAAGTGGGATGGTGTCAAACTTGATGGAGCTGTCGTAGCTCGCCGCCACGGATAGGCTGTCCACGGACAGGTCTGCATATCCCGGCGGAACGCCGCAGTTTGGGTCGGGGTTATTGACGCAGCCAGGCTTTTCATTGCCATCTGTAATCCCATCACCATCTGAGTCTGCCTCGTTGGGGGTGGTTGGGATATAAGCGGTTCCGCCCCCGCCTCCGCCGGTGGAAACGTAAACAGGATAGGTCCCGTTATCGCCATTCAAGGATGTTAAGTACTCCAAGTTGCCCATATTTGCAAGCTCGTCCCTGCCAACAACCTTGACGCCATAAGTGTGCTTGCGGTTGATGACAATCCCATTAGGGGCGGTTGCTGGTGTGCCGTCGAATGGCTTGTTATAGCCAATGAGCTCAGCGCCCTTCAGGCTTGCAGCAAACTTGTCATCAACGACGCTTGTCGACTCAGTTGGAGCCCCAAGCAAGTAGTTTGCCGTCAAGACAACAGCAACTGCAATGACAAGGACTGCTGCAATAATTAGCAGTGTTTCTGTAGAACCTTGGCCTTTCTTCATGTGACCACCGTATTATTCATGCATTAGTAGTATAAAAAGCAATCGCTGCCTGCGCAACGCTTTTTAATGCCTGCTCTGTTATTCCAGCATGGACACTGTGCAGCTGTTCTTCGAGATAGGCGCAATACTTGTGGTGGCTGCAGTGCTGGCTTACTTTGCAAGGAAGCTAAAGCAGCCGCCAATACTTGCTTACATACTAACTGGCATTGTGGTTGGCCCCTCTCTGCTAAACTTGATAAGCTCGAATGAGCTCATTGGCATATTCTCGGAGTTTGGCATTGCATTCCTGCTGTTTACCGTCGGTCTTGAGCTTAGTGTACGTGAAGTAAAGGCGGTTGGGAAGGTTGCCACAGCAATTGGCCTTGCCCAGATTATAATCACTGCTTCTGTTGGGTTTATGATAATGCAGCTGCTTGGGTTTGGGCTAATGCCCTCCGCTTACGTGGCAATTGCCCTCACGTTTAGCAGCACGATCATCATTGTTAAGCTGCTGTCCGAGCAAAAGGAGCTGCACTCGCTGCACGGGAAAGTGGCGCTTGGCATACTAATTGCACAAGATATAGTTGCAATATTCACCCTCATTTTCATGGCGGGCCTTGCCGGGCACCTGCCGATCGGGGAGCTTGTCGGGATGGCACTTGTAAAGGGGATCCTTTTGTTTGCTGGCACCTACCTCTTCACAAAATATGCACTGCACCACATATTTGACGGGATTGCCCACTGGCACGAGCTCCTCTACATATCATCGCTGGCATACTGCTTTGTGTTTGCATTTGTGACATACGCCATGGGGCTCTCGCTTGAGATTGGCGCGCTGCTCGCTGGCATCTCACTAGCAACGCTAAAGTATAATGTCGATATTGTCGGAAAGATACGCTCGCTAAGGGACTTCTTCCTTGTGCTGTTCTTCGCGATGCTTGGCATGCAGCTAACATTTGGTAGCGTCCCGCTCTGGCCGGTTGTTATACTGTCGCTCTTTGTCTTAATAGGCAACCCACTTATTGTTATGGTAATAATGGGTATAGAAGGCTACAGCAAGAGGACTTCCTTGCTTACAGGCATGACAACCGCACAGATATCTGAGTTCTCGCTTGTGCTTGTCACACTTGGCGCTGCCATCGGGCATATCACTGCAAGGGCTGTCTCGCTTGTAACAGTTGTGGGGATTATTACCATTACTGGCTCCGCTTATATGATTGGCTACAATGACAGGATATATGAAAAGATCGGAAAATGGCTAAACATATTTGAGAGGAAGCACCTTATTGAGCACAAGGCAAACCTGCCAAAGGAAATGAAAAATCATGCAATCTTGTTTGGCTACCACCGGCTTGGCTATGACATTGCTAAGAAGCTGCAGAAGATGGATATTCCTGAGGTAATAGTGGATTTCGACCCAGATGTAATAAGTAGCCTGCTAAAGCAAAAAAGGCAGTGCATTTACGGCGATATGGGCGATGCCGAGCTGCTTGAGCGGCTGAACCTGAAGGATGCAAAGATAGTAATCTCAACGGTGCCGTCGCTCCCGGACAATAAGGCCCTGCTGCACCGGCTGAAAGAGGTAAAGAGCAAGGCAACCAAAGTGATAACCGCCGACCAGATTGACGACGCACTGGAGCTCTATGATGCAGGTGCCGACTATGTCATACTGCCACACTTCCTTGGGGGGGAGCATGCAAGCATGCTCATTGAGGAATTCACGCTAAACCCAAGGAGAAAAGCAACAGTAAAAAGCAAGCACCTTAAGGAGCTGCTTGAAAAGAAGAGGCTGGGGCACGACAGGAACGTGCGGCGCGGGTTTGTGCGGGTTGCCTAGGAACATTTTTAAAGGCTAATGGAATAGCTGCTTAGATGGTGTGCGAAAGATGAACAAGCTAAAGGGATTTTGGGTTGCAGCAAGGCCGTTTGCATTGCCGATGCTCCTTACTGACACACTGGTGGGCATGGCACTAGCGGGCAACAGCCTGTGGGCATGGCTGGTTGCTTTCCTTATAACTGGCTCCCTCCTAACTGCAACAGAATACATAAACAACTGGCGGGATTATGTCTCTGGCTATGACAAGCGCAGGGGGGGCTCAAGGGCTAAGTCTTACACATCTGCCACAATGCTGCTGCCTAAGAAGCTGATGACCGCCAACGACATGAAAGCGGGTGCCGCTGTACTCATACTGTTTTCACTTGCCCTTATGTACTTTTATGTGCCTTGGCGGCTTGACACATGGCTGCTGTACTTCCTTGGGCTGTTCTTCACGCTGTCATATACTGACGTATGGAAGAGGATTGGGCTTGGCGAAGTGGCTGTTTATCTCGCCCCGGGATTTGGGGCAATTGCATTTGCTTATGCAACCGTTGCCCCACTTGGGATTGTTGGCCTAACGGGGGCAGCAATCCTTGGCATGTGGGGGCCATTCTTCTACACGCTTGACCAGTACTCTGATGTGAAGGAGGATATTAAGCATGGCGCAAAGAAGAACTTTGCCTATATGGTTAAGATGGCAAAGACCAGCCTGTCCTCCTACGTGTGGTTTTCCGGTCTTGGCATAATTACTTTTATCATAGGCGCGGTTGTTGCTGGCCTGCTCCCCAAGCCAATGCTCGCAACAATGTTTATTGTCCCCCCGCTGCGCTTCGGCGGGATAATGATGGACAGCTCCTATGAGAGCGGCATGAAGCAGATTGTGATTGCAAAAGTGCTCTCTTCCCTGCTGCCGGCAATAGCGCTGCTCTGGTTCGGGAACGCTATTTAACAGGGGTTAGCGCTTCTGCAAGGGGCTTTAGCTCCATTAGGCGCCCCACTATTTTTGGGTTTAGCATTACTTTTGGGCTTTTTAGCAGGCTTAGCACGATTGCCCGGTGGTTGTTCTCCATGAATTTTTGGGGGTCTATGCCGCCCATTGCCTCAGCCAGCGTGTCCATTTCACTGTCCGACAGCTTCTCCAATATTCTCGTAAGCCTCACGGAAGCCTCTATTTTCTTGCCACGTTCCTCCCACCACTCTTTGGTATAATTGCCAAGAAGCGAGATATCCCCACTGCTTAGTGCCTTGCCAGCCCATTTTGATGCAATTGCCGCAGCAGCCATGGATTCCGCCATCCCCCCACCAAGGAACAGCTGCCTTGCGGCATCCCCAACCACGGCAACATTCCCCCTAACAAGCTCCCCCAGCGGCATGCCCACCGGCACGGCGCCGTAGTTTATCTCAAGCACCTTGTTCGCTGCTATGTGCATCTTATCCAGCCACCTGTCTAGGTAATATTTGGGGGGGTGCGGGCTAGTCCCATTAACCCCTATCCCCACATTTGCCCGGTCACTGTCCTTCGGGAATACCCACGCATAGCCGCCCGGTGCGATTGTATTCCCAAAGTATAAGTAGAACATATCCGGCTCAAAGCCTTCCACAGCCATCTCATACTCGTAGACGGGGTCTGCATCGCGTGGCTGCATAATGGTGTTTATTCCTGCCCACCTTGCAACACTGCTTCCAATGCCGTCCGCAGCTATGACGGCCCTTGCCCTTATGCTAAAGTCTTCACCAAAGCGCCTTACGCTTACCCCAGATACCTTCCCGCCTTCCTTAACCAGGCCCGTTGCGGCTGCACCAGCCATAACATCCGCACCTGCCCTGGCTGCCTGGTGCGCAAGGAACTTGTCGAACACTTTCCTCTCAACTATGAGCCCCTTGTTCCCGCTAAACTTTACCTCAAACTTGTAATCGCTTGGGGAGTGTATTGACGCGCCCCTTATCTCGCTGTTTATGAACCGCCTGTCAATGGGTACGCCATTAGCCTTTAGCGACTCGATGTCTATGCCCTCGGCACACTGCTTTGGCGCGCCTATCTCATATTTTTTGTCGAGAAGGAGGACACTGTGCCCCCCCCTTGCAAGGTTCCTTGCTGCTATTGGCCCTGCTATGCCAGAGCCAACCACAACAGCATCATAACTTTCGGAATAGCTGCCCATGCAAACGCCCTTACCCCTATGCAGATGCGCATATAAATAAGTAAGCAGGCGATGCGAGCTTAGCTTGCCGGCAGCCCTGCCTGCTCCAAATAGCCTTTCATTAGCTTGTAATCCCTGCTTTCCATGGCCAGCTGCAGCCTTTCCCTTAGGCCTGCAGGGGCTGATGCCAGTGCCGCTTGTGCCCTTTGCTCAAGTGCCTCCTTCTCTTCCCTCAAGGCTGCAAAATGCTTGAGCTGCCTCATGCTTATGGCAATGTCACCCTTGCGCTTTTCCCATTCTGTTCTGGAATAGCTGTGCAGCTTCCCCACCACGCCTCTCATTCTGCTAATTGCATCTGCCACGCCACGCACATCCCCTAATGACTCCCCTAAAGAGCCAAGCTCCTTTTGGAAAGCCTGGATCTCGCTGTCATCTGCCCCATAGCCGGGCACGGGCTGGGGGCTTATCCTGCTTATATCCCCTCTGCTTGTTCCCATCTGCTGCAGCAGCTCGCTGTATTTAAGCCTCCAGTCAGGCGGCGAGGGGGAAGTGCGCTCCCATCGGCTAACGTGGGGCACTCCGGAGGCCACCTCTGCAAAGTCTTTGTCTTCAACCTTTTGAAGGACACTGAAGTCGCCAGCGTAAACCCGGGGGTCGGTACTCTCGCTTTTCCTTATGAGCTTAAAGCCTGCATCCTCCAAGCTATACGGGAATATGCCCTCGCGCTCAATTCTCCTCCTGATGGGCTCGTCAATCACAGCATGCCCCCCTTTCTTAAGGGAATTGGACAGGCTGGCAACAAAGATGGGGAGCGGATCGACATACTGGCCAACCCATGTTGCAACCAGCACGTCGGGCTTTTCTAAAGGCGTGGAGAGCGCCATGTCTGCCTGCTCCACACTGACACGGTCCCTTAGCTCCTTTGGCAGGCTTATGACTATGAAATCCCTATCTTCTTTGGCGAACTGCTTAAGCGGAGAGCGCTCCATGCCCTTCGCAGCCATTTCCCCCATAAGCCGTTTGGAAATGACGATTCTCCCGCTTTTCAGTATCCTCTTTGCTTCCTCGACTGGCTCTTTCATGATGTCTATGCCGTGCACCTTCCCCTTCGTTGAGGCAGCCACTTCAAAAAGGGAGATTGGCCCAAGGCATATGCCTTCCGGTGATTCCATCCCAAGCCCAACATGCAGCACATGCGGGCGCTTGTTTTCCAGATTTCTGAAGAATTCCCTGAGATCATACCTCCCTGGAAAGCTGTAGAAGAGCCGGCTGTGGTTGCCAACCGAGGAAAGAGAGCTTAGCCTCTCCTCAATAAGCTTTTTTTCGCGCTTCCCAAAGAGCTCAAGCTTGGCCATGCATGTGTTATGCATTGGGGGGGTTATTATCCTTGTGGCGCTTCTGCCTAGTGCTTGAACATTGTAAGTCCCCCCAAAGCTAGAAGAAGGCGCAATAAGCTAGGATACTATCAGGGAGTTGCGCTGCTAGGCGGTCTCAATCCTCGGTGCCAGGTAGTAGGTAACCATTGCGCTGTCTATGCCGTAGGATAATTTCATTGGTGCGTCAGTGCGCAGGCTAAGCTCAACTGTTGTTGACGCATCGGTGTTCTTGAGCAGGTCGTTCAGGTAGTCGAGGGGGAACATTGCGCGCGCGTCGCCCTTGACCGAGTAGT
>WALL01000015.1 GCA_015522845.1 Nanobdellati archaeon | reverse complement strand
GTCCCCGACCGCAAGGGCAGGAAGGAGATACTCCAGATACACACACGGAACATGCCGCTGGGGAAGGATGTTGACTTGGACAGGCTTGCAGACATTACCCACGGCTACGTGGGCGCCGACCTCCAGGCACTCGCCAAGGAGGCTGCGATGAAGACACTCCGCCGCCTAATCCCAAAGATGAACCTTGAGGGCGAGGAGGGCATACCGCCAGAGATACTTGACAACCTCAAGGTTACCAAGGATGACTTCATGAACGCCTTCCGCGAGATACAGCCAAGTGCTATGCGCGAGGTGCTCGTTGAAATCCCAAACGTGCACTGGTCCGACATAGGCGGGCTTGAGAACGTCAAGGAGGAGCTTAAGGAAGCCATTGAATGGCCCTTAAAGGACCCAAAGATGTTTGTGCGCATGGGCATCCGCCCGCCGAAGGGCATACTGCTTTTCGGCCCGCCGGGCACGGGCAAGACACTCCTTGCAAAGGCGGTAGCCACCGAGAGCGAGGCGAACTTCATTGCAGTAAAGGGCCCCGAGCTATTGTCAAAATGGGTTGGCGAGTCAGAGCGCGGCATCCGCGAGATATTCCGCAAGGCAAGGCAGGCAGCGCCGGTTGTAGTGCTTTTTGATGAGATTGATGCTCTTGCGCCCAAGCGCGGGATGCACGCCGGCTCCGAGGTGACGGAGACCGTTGTCAACCAGCTGCTCACCGAGCTTGACGGGATTGAGGACCTGAAGGACGTTGTTATCCTTGCAACATCAAACAGGCCGGACATAGTTGACCCTGGCATACTCCGCCCCGGCAGGTTTGACCGCATGATTTTTGTGCCCGCGCCTGATGAGAAGTCACGGCTTGCGATATTCAAGGTGCATACGCGGAAGATGCCGTTGGCAAAAGACATAAAGCTTGAGGAGCTTGCTAGGAGGACGGCAGGGTTCTCTGGTGCCGACATAGAGGGCGTCTGCCGCGAGGCTGCAATGAATGCGCTCCGCCGCAACCGGAAGGCAAAGGAAGTTGCGCTAAAGGACTTTGAGCTTGCCATGAAGCTTGCAAAGCCGTCCATACAAGAGGACGACATCAAGCGCTACAAGAGCTTCATTAAGTCTCAGAAGGTAACTGATGCCGTCAGCTACATAGGCTAAACCCCAAACAGCACCATGTAGCCAGCAAACCCTATCGCAATAGCCCACGCCAGCGGGCTCCACTGGAGCACCTTCTGCCCGTCAAGTGGCGGGAAAGGTATGAGGTTGAACGCGGCAAGGAAGAAGTTCACATAAGCGCCCCATGTCCCAATTAGTGCAACGATGTTATTTGCTGAGCCTGCAAGCGCTAGGAAAAACAGCCCTGCTGCTATGTTAACCGCCGGGCCCATCAGCGCGACAGTTCCCTCTTCTCTCAGCGATAGCCGCTTTCCGCCTATCATCACCGCGCCGGGTGCGGCAAATATCAGCCTCCCGCTGGTCATTAGCGCAAGCCCAAGCGCCAGCGCCAGGCCCGGCCACCACATCTTGTAGAATGCGATGCATCCATATTTCCTTGCGAGCCACCGGTGCCCGAGCTCGTGGAAAATGAACCCAACGCCGAGTGTCAGGAGTATTATGGGGAAGCTTACCGCGAACGCGGGAAAGAACCGTGGTGCCTGCATTGCGGTCAGCGAGAACGCAAGGCTTATGGTTACCCACGATATTAAAAGCTGCACAAGCTCGCTCTTGTCCATAACCCTTAAATACAATCCTGCACAATATATAGCTTACTAAAGGGGGAGAGAATGTGCATAACCTTTGGAAAGACAATGCTGCACAGCTATCAGCAGAGCTGATAGTCGTGCTGGCTGCGGTTCTCGCCGTTGCACTCGTGGCTGTTTCCTCGCTTAGGGGCACTGCTGCAGGCGGCGACAAGATTGTTGGGAAGGCATCCAAAAAGCTGATGGGGGAGCTAAGGTGATAGGCAACAAGGCGCAGGTCTCAGCCGAGCTTATCATCGTCATTGCAGCGCTCCTCGCCGTGGCGCTGGTATTTGTGAAAAGCCTCAGCTCGACCGTCGGGCAGGCAAGCAAGAAGATGAACCACACCGCAAAGGGTGTCCTTGACAAGATAGACGAGATCAAATGAGAGGCCAAGTTTCGCTCGAGCTAATCGTAGTGCTAGCCATTTTTTTGGCGGCGCTTTCGGCTTGGCTCGGCGGCATTAAGGCGCTGGAGGGCGCAATCCAGCTAGCAATGGGCACGCAGCGTGCGGAAATCGCAGCGGACAAGCTCGCAGCGGCTATGAATAGCGTGTGTGTGATGGGCGAAGGGAATATCGGGGGCGTAACGCTCTCGTTTCCCGGCAATGCGACCGCCAGTTACAACGGAAGTTTTGTGATGCACTGGGGGAACAGGGAATTCGTCCGCACCAGCTACTGCCCGTTCAGCAACTTCACAGCCGCGGCTAGGCTGTCCATAGAGAACCGGGGCGGGATGCTAAGTGTTCGCTGAATACCAATTGTCCCAAACCTTGTCGATCATGTCATCAAGGACACTCCACCCGTCCGATGTAAGTTGGGTGGCATTGTAGAAGCCGAAGAATGCCGACCCGCCGTTTATTGCCATGCTGGTTGCATCCCCCCCGCAGTGAGTCGGATATGCGCTCAATTCTGTCGCGCCGTCTACCAGTGCTACTTTGACATACCCGGTGTCTACCGCCGAGCTTAGCATGGTTATGCTGTCCCCCACATTGTGGCTGGACATTATTGAGCTGGCAGAGCACACTTCTGTCGTAGTGGTTGAATTGTCCAAAACCCCAGTGTCACCGCAGTCGGCGCTTACGCTTATATTGTTCTGGTAGCTGCACCACGGATCCATTATGATGATGGGAGCCCCTGTAAGGTAAACATAATTCACGCAATTATATGTTTTTGAACAGCTACCTCCATTATCAGATGCCAGCACCATTGTGCTCATCAGCACAAGGAACAAGATCACCTTCCCATTCATCTATTGCGCCTCCGTATGGACACCGTAAGTGTAAATCACAACATCACATCCGCTGTAGTCAACGGTCCCTGCGTTCACATCGCCAATGTTAAACACGGTAACGTTGTACCCGTCGTCATTCACAAGGTGGTCGTACAGCGCCTGCTCGTCCGCGGTCAGTGAGGTGCTGTCCGCTGCGGTCATGCAGATGAAATACGGGTTCGTGTCCCCCGCCTTTGCCTTCACGACCGCGCTCCCGAGCCCGGAGCCGTATATCGTTTCGGTGCCCTCGAAGCCGGTTGTGTGGCAGATGCCCTGCTCGCCCGGCTGTATGGGGCTTGAGAGCCAGCAGCCCTTTGTGTTTGACTGCGAGCCGGCGACTTTGAGAAGCTGTGCGGGGATGGTTTCGGTACCGAGGTTCTGCACCATCACAACGCCATTCTGCGGGTCGATGGCGGTCGCAGCTATTGCAGTTGGTGGGGCGGTGCTAGGCTCCTTGGTTGCTATGCCCCCCACAAAAAAGTATATTGATACCGAGCCCACCACTGCTATTGCAATGAGCAGCACCACAGCAACAATTGGGGATATTCCACGCATAAGGGCGTTATGGCATTTGGGTTTTTATTTGTTTCTATTGTAGCCAAGCACGCCGGCAGGGCAGCTGCTGATGCAGTTCCCACATTCTATGCATAGTGCCCCATCTACCCTTCCCTTTTCTATGGCTGCGCTATTGCATGTTTTCCCGCACATGTTGCACCCCTTGCACGTGCCGGAGAGCCTGACACGCATTGGGGCAATCCTGTGGAGCAGTGAGAGGAAATAGCCAAAGGGGCATACGTATTCACACCACGGCCGGTAAGTGAAAAGGCTTGCCAGCACAAGCCCCACGGTCAGCCCTGCCACCGCAATGTGCCCGTACTTGTACCAGTTGATGGTGGGGCCTATGAAATAAACGCCGAACACGACGGAAACAAGCGAGGCGATAAGCACGAAGGGCCTTGCCCAGGAGAGCTTCCGCTTCCATTCGTCGCTTATCAGCTCCTTTTTGGTTATCCTGTTTGCCAGCTCCTGCACCGCGCCAAGCGGGCACACCCAGCCGCAATAAAACCTTCCAAATACAAGCGTGAAGGCGCTGATGATTGCAAATAGCACGAGCAGGGAAAGCCCGCCCAGAAGTGCGGTCTTGCCAAGAAGCATCGAGAACATGGTCTGCACCATTACAAAGTCGCATGTGCATGTTGGGAGCAGGAAGCCGAGCAGCACCACAGAGGCAACCAGCATGTGGGTGCGGTATTTGAGCTTCCTCTTGGCGAGCAGGTAGGCGGACAGCGAAAGCAGCCCGGCAAGTGCGCCTATGCGCAGATAGTCAAATTGTATCCCGCTGCCCGAGACATTCAGCGCACCCCTGCATTCCGGGGCAGGGCCGCTTGCGGCGCACTGCCCCCCATGGCCTGCCAGGGGCTGGAGCCCGTATGCCATAGCTGCAAGCAAAAGCGCCAGGAGCAGGAAGGGTGCCGTCCTCATGATACCCTTTACTTTGCAGTGCTTTCTTTTAAAGATTCCCTTAGGCACACACACGGAACACAACACGCTCGAACCTGCCGTCCGGTGTGGCGGCGGTGCGCGTTACGGCTGCACACTTTGCTCCTGTTGTTTTCCTCCCAAGCATCCGTGTGAGGCCTTTGATGCAGCTTGTGTTGTGCTCGCAGTGCGACAGCATGGCAATCTCCGCGGTGTCACCAGCCTGCTTGTAAAGCAGCACGCCGCTGTAACTGGTGAAGGACAGGGAAGGCAATGCAGCAATGAATGCAACGAACACTACGAGTGCAACCGCTGCCTCCAAGCTGAACACGAACCCCTTACCAGACCGAGAGCACAGCTGGCACACCCCCAAAAAGCACGAGGCGCTGCACCCCCTGGCGGGTGCCCAGTGAGTAGTGGCAGCCGCCGCAGCAGTATGCAAGCTCCTCTGCGCTGAGGTTCCGCAGCACAATGGACTGTGGGACGGCGGCGCCATTTTTCACCTTTGCGAGGCATGCGGGGTCATTTATGAGCCGGTCGCTAGCCTCGATGAGCTGCTTTTGCTTTTCAGCGCCTTCGAGCAGCGGCTTTTGCCCTGCAAGGGTTGAGAGCCAGAGCAGGCAAAGCTGTGAAAGCACGAGGATGAGGATGAATGCAACGGACGCATCTAGCAGCCAGCCCTGCCCCGCTTGCAGAAGAACCACCTCCTGTATGTTGCTGGCGCTTCACCGGCAGCAGCAGCTGACTCGCGGATAGCGGCGCCACGGCGCTCGCGGACTGCCTTATAAAGTGCGCTGCTGCTAAGCACCCTTGCGCTCTGGGCGTGCAGCTGGACAGCTATCCCCACCACGCCCAGCAGCATCATTAGCGCAATCAGCGCCTCAATTGTATTCATGCTCGCTCCCCTGGGGGATAAGCCATATTCCAGTGCTGTTCCCCACGCGGATTCTTGCTATTACTGCGTCATGCCCGCCCCCGTCCACGTAGGCAATGCCCCCTTCCCATCTAGCTTTTGGCAGCTTCCCGGTAGGCTTTGCATTGGCCAGCTGGCCATATGCCTGGCCGCGGCTGTCGCCATACCATACCTCAACGCCCTCGCTGCGCATTGCGCTTGCCCAGCGGCGCATGTCAGCGCCGTAGCCCACCGCCCTCCAGAAGCTCTCCTCAAAGTCCTGGCCCCTCACTATGATTGCCTGCTGCTCAAGCATTGCCTGCCGCGTGGCACTGGCGGCGCTTGCCTCCTCACTGTAGAGCTGCAGCGCATAGATGGCACTGGGCAGGAATGAGACAAGCACTAGGAAAGCAAAGAACCCCCTCCCCATAATTCTCCCCAATACTACTACAGCTTTCTCCAATAAAATGGTTTCCCTTCCCCGCATGGCGCGCTAGCTGCCTGCCGCCCGAAAACCTTTTTAAGCTTCCTGCCTCATAATAGCCGCACAGCCCCTTTAGTGGATGGCCATGGATATAGAGCAGCTAAAGCAGGAGCGGAACAGGCTCAATGACGAGACAAAAAGGCTTGTAGAGGCATCTAGGGAAAGCACAGGCCGCGTCAAGAAGCTGCGTGCCAAGCTTAAGGAAGCAAAGGCCAAGCGCGACGGGGAGAACAAGCTGGTTAAGGAGTTCAAGGCCAAGCGCGATGAGGTCAACAAGCGCATAAAGGGCAGGATAGCAGAGCTTAACAAGTTTCAGGAGGAGCTTGGGAAGCTTAGGCCGCCGGGCCCAATACACAAGGCAAAGAAGGAGCTCGAAAGGCTTGAGTGGAAAGTCCAGACCGATGTCCTCGACGTAAAGCAGGAGGAGAAAATCGTAAAGCGCATCTCCGAGCTTGAGAAGCAGTGTGAGGCAAGCGAAAAGCTAGCCGAGAAGCGCAAGGAGCTGCGGAAAATAAAGTCCGAGCTTGACGAGCTGCGCAAGGAGGCGCAGGCTTACCATGAGGTAATGCTCCAGCATGCAAAGGAGTCAGAGCGCTATCATGACGAGGTCAAGAAGGCCTACGAGCAGATAAAGAAGCTTGAGCCCGAATTTAAGGAAGTCCGTGAGAAGATTGCCCGCGCTAAGAGGGAGGCAGATGAGGCCCATAAGCTATACCTTGAGAAGTATAAGGAAGTAAAGGGCGTTGCAAAGGTAGAGAAGGAGAAAGAGGAGAAAAAGAGGGCCAAGACGCTTAAGTCACGTGCTGGCGAGCTAATGAAGGCGTTTCTTGGGGGCAAGAAGCTCACGACAGAGGAGCTAAGGATAATACAGGGGTATGGTGATTAAATGGACACTTACCTGACTGTATGGTTTAGCAGCGAGGGAGCAACGCCCATGGAAGTGACAAGGCGCCTAAGCAAAGTTGGCTTTAAGGAAGTGCAGGGCCGCTATGACTATTCCTACAGCTGGGGCAGGCGCCCTTCTGTTGAGGAGCTGCTGGAGATGGGAGACATGGTCCAAAAGGCGCTAGAAGGCACCAAGGCAGCCTTTAAGATGGAGACAGAATAGCTTCCATTGCCTCAGCATCCGAAGCTGACTTCCCAACAAGCACGTATTTTTCTGGCAGAGCGCCAGCCAGCATTTCAAGCCCGTCAGAGGCACTGAAGTGTATATATGGCCGGTCCATCTCCTTTAGCATGTTAAGGCTGAAGCCCCCTTTTTGGCGAAGTGCGGCAATGTCAAGCACAGGGGTTATCCCTGTCTTTTCAGCCAGCTCAAGGAGCTCTGCAATGGAGCCGAACTGGGACTTTTTTGGCTGTGCCTCTATGCCAAGGGGGACGTCGATTGCGCCTATTGCATCCCTGCAGCTCTGCACAACCACGCGCATTGCCTCCCCCGGGGTTTGTTTTGAGTAGAACCCGGGCCGTGCCACAACGATATCAGCGTTTATCCTGCGGGCAACTTCGCCTGCCTCTGCTATCTGCCGGATTGCATAGTCCCTCTTCTGCGGCTTTGGGCTGGCAAGGGTAATGTAGTAGGGCGCATGCACCCCAAGCCTTGGGCCAGCATACCTCCAGCCAGCACTGTAGCTAACCCTCTTCTCGAACTGTATCTCGACAAAATCCCACCTGGGGTCAAATTCGCCAGGCTTCAGGCACACTCCAAGCATTGCTACACTTATGGCGGAAAGGTTTATAAGCTGTAATGGAGTCTTAGCAAGCTATGGAGGATGATGAGCTGGCATTCAAGCTTGTGGAGCTTTACGTTAGGGAAGTGTCCAAGGGCCACGAGAAGCGCCAGATGGGGCTTGACACGCTGCTTAATGCTTACTTTTATGCACTGCTCCGCATAGCAAGGAAGAACAAGGAGATTGGAGCGCTTTCAAAGGCAGTTGAGCGCCAGGAAGAGGTGCTTGGCGAGGATTATAAGCCAGAGGAAGAGCCCCAGGCAGGTAAGCCAGTCTACAAGGACAAGCCAGGCGACGACTTCAAGTTTGACTAGCCCCTTACCACGGCTATTGTGAATGCAACAGCTATGCCTGCAAGTGCCAGCACGCCGGCAGTTGCCAGCGGTGCCATATTTGATGCCCCGCTCATTGTTGCCATCCCGCTAGCAAGCAAGAAAAATCCAATCCCTAGGAACCCCATGCCAAATGCTTTTGCTTTTTCCATGCTCACACCAGTATCCTTATTACGTCGCCGTCCTTTAGTATGTACCCCTTCCCCACGCGCTTCTTTGTCCTTGCGTTGATTGCCCCGATGAACTTATCCCCAATGTCAGTGTGCACCCTATAAGCAAGGTCCAGCGCGGTGCTTCCCTTTGGCATTAGGTAGGCATCTGGCAGCACGTTGCCCTTCTTGTCGGTTAGCTTGTTCTCGTCCTCCACAGGATAGACAACGATTAGCCCAAGCAGCTTGTATGCGGCATAGTCCACAGCCTGCTGCACTCCCGTCCCCCCGTGCCTTTCCATTACCCCCCTTATGACTTCCAGTGCCTTTTCCTGCTTCTCGGGCAGCTTAGCCTTTACTGTGAAGCTGCTGTCGCCAGGCGTGTATGCAATTAGCCCTTTCTCTGCAGCCTTGCGCAGCGCAAGCTCGGCCTCCGCAGAGCAGGGGATTGCACCGGGCAGCTTATCCAGGTTTGCCTCGGCTTCGGGTAGGTCTATCTTGTTTGCTACCACGGCTATTGGCTTGCGCACCCTCCTAACGAGCTCAAGCAGCTCTTCCCTTCCGCTCCTGTGGCTGATGCCTAGTTCGCGCACCGCCTTTTTTACCTGCTCTTCGCTTACCTTCAGGCCGCTTAGCTGCCCGTAAATTGCCTCGTGTGCCTTGACGGCCTTCATCTCAATCTTCCGCTTCAGGCGCTCCCAGTTTTTCATTAGCAAGCCTAGCATCCAGTAGTCTATTTCCTCCTCAAGGAATTTCACGTCTGCTGCCGGGCTTCCCTTTCCGGGGTTGCCCTCAGCATCGCTCTTTCCAGACGCATCAACGACATGTATGAGCACATCAGCATCTGCAAGGTCGCTAAGGAACTGGTTGCCCATGCCCTTGCCCTCGTGTGCGCCAGGCACCAGGCCAGCAACATCAACCATCGCTATTGGCACCAGCCGCTTGCCGTTGCAGTGCTTGACACCAAGCTCAACACAGGGGCACTTCGCCCGCACAGCTGCAGTCCCGAGGTTTGGCCTTATTGTTGTGAATGGGTATGCTGCCATCTCCGCATCCGTAAGGCACGCCGCATTCAGGAAAGTGCTCTTGCCGCTTGATGGCTTGCCGACCACCCCAATTTTCATCAGGGTATCTTTCCCGTGCATCTTTTTAAAATGTGCCACCAATATCCTAGCATGTCATGGGCGGATGACTTTGCGCCCGAAACACTGAAGGGCTTTGCAGGCAACCCCAGTGCCATTGCTGAGCTTGAGAAGTGGGATGGCAAAAGGCCGCTGCTGCTTGCAGGCCCACCGGGCACAGGCAAGACAACGGCTGCAATAGCGCTTGCAAGGGGCCGCGGGTGGGAGCTGTTCGAATTGAATGCAAGCGACCTCCGCAGCAAAAAGAAGCTTGAGCACACAGCAGGGCTGGCAGCTGTCTCAGCAACCTTTTCCGGCAAGCGCCGCCTAATATTGTTTGATGAGGTAGACGGGCTATTCCGTGCTGACTATGGCGGTGCCAGTGCGGTGCTTAGGATTATCCGCGAAGCAAAATGCCCCATAATCCTCACAGCTAACGATGAGTATGCAAAGCCGCTGTCCTCCATCCGCAAGGAGTGTGCCGTCATAAAGTTCAAGAAAGTGCACTATGCCACCATAGGGCATGTGCTTGAGGGCATATGCAAGGCAAAGGGCATTGCCTGCGAGCCTGCTGCTATTGGGGGGATCTCCAAGTCTGCCATGGGGGACATGAAGGCAGCAATCAATGACCTGCAGGCGCTTGCCACCGGGAGGGCGAGCCTTTCTGCAAGTGGTGTCTCCCTTTCCCCGCGCAACCGGCAGGAGTCCATATTTAATGCAATGCGGGCCCTCTTCAAGGCAACTGGCTATGCTGAGGCAAAGGGCAGCTTTGACTCTGCCCAAGAGGACCCCAGCCTGTTCATGAAGTGGGTTGACGAAAATATCCCCAGGGAGTATACAAAGCCAGCAGACCTTGCGGCTGCATTCCATGCGCTAAGCCGTGCAGACTTCTACAATGCAGGCATTTACCGCCGCCAGCAATGGCAGCTGTTGAAGTTCCAGATTGCAATGATGACCGCAGGCGTTGCAATGGCGAAGCAGGAAAAGTATCATAGCTTTACTGCATACCAGTACCCTACGTTTATCCGCAAGCTCTTTGCGTCAAAGGCAAGGCGTGCCATAAAGAAGTCCATTGCGGAAAAGATAGGCATGCAAATACATGCATCCCCCCATGAGGTCCTCTCTGTGCACTGGCCATACCTGCGGCTGCTCATAAAAAAGGACCCTGCAGGCTATGCAAGGCAGTTTGACCTCGACGAAAAGGAGCTGGAAGTGCTCGGCATAACGAAAGCAGCGGCAAAAAAGGCGTTAGCTTTATAAGCGCCCCTTGTTTTTCCTTTGCTGGTGATAAACCCATGGCAATAAACCTATCAATTACAGCACTCCAAGGAGTGGTTGTGAACATAGTCATAAGCCTAATAATCGGGCTTGCACTGCTGGTCATTGGCTATGGCGTTGCAGTGATTGTAGAAGAGATACTGAAGCGTGCCTTTGAGCGCTCCAAGCTTGAGGAAAAGCTAAAGGAGCAGGGGCTTAGCAACGCCCTGCTTGGGTTCTCGCTCAGTGGCATAATTACAGGGATAATCAAGTGGATAATATTCCTCTGGTTCCTTGTCTCCGCTGTAAGCGTGGTTGAGAATGCGTTCATTGCTTACAAGGGTGCGGCAGCAACGCCAGTCCTGACAAACTTCCTTGTATCCTTTGTTAACTTCCTCCCGCCGCTGCTGCAGGGCATACTCATCCTCATAACCGGGTTCCTGCTGGCTGACTACATAGCAGGCGCAATAAGGAAGAGCATAGCTGTCCAGGCAAATACCATTGCAATAGCGACCAAGGCCGTTGTGATTTATTTTACCGTAACAATTGCGCTTAGCAACCCTGCTTACGGCATAGATGTCAGCATAATCACGGAGATATTCAACTACCTTGTGCTGGCAGCCTCGCTTGGCCTTGGCGGCGGCATAGCAATTGCCCTTGGCCTCGGCATGAAGGATTCCATCTCACGGATGGCAAAGAAGCATGAGGCGGCAATGGAGCGCGCGCTGATTGGGAAAGTCAAGAAATAAGCTTTTCCAGCCCAAGCTCAAAGGCGGCAACGGGCAGGCCAAGCCCAAAGTTTTCCAGGACTTTGGGGCTGGCTTCGCCCATCACGCCCACTTTTTTCTTTTTCACGTACACAGCGGCAGCACGGCCGTCTAAGAATGGCATGCCGCTTACAGCCTTGAAGGAAGGCTTGTATCCCATTGACCGCAGCAGCGCCTCAAGATAGGACTTTGCCTCTGTAAAGTCGGCCCTTGCCTGGCATGAGGCAGCAGCAAGGTGCAGCTCCTCGCGCGCACCTGCGCCAAAAACAACGCCAATGTCAAACAGCCTTTGGGGGTAGTCATAGTGCCTGTTCTCAGATAATATCTGCAGCAGCCCCGGCAGCAGCGAGCTGCGCAAGGCATTGTAGTTCACGTTTACGGGGTTTGCCGCTGCAATCAGCTTTTCATTTTGCCCCATTCTCTTTGGCGTCTCTGAGCTTGTCAGGTGGTACGTATTGCACTCAAGGAAGCCCAAGCCAGCAAGCACCTCAGCAGCCTTCCTTCCCATTATTGCCCGCCTGCCCTCGCCGCCAATGGTTGCTATCTGCGGTATCTCTGGCTTAAAGTTCTCGTAGCCATATGCAATTGCAATGTCCTCAACAAGGTCAATTGGATGGAGTATGTCTGTCCGGTAGGCGGGCACCAGTGCCATGCCATCGCTTGTGCCAATCCTCATCTTGCCCAGGTACCCCTTTGCCTGCTCCCACGTAAGGCTAAGCCCAAGCAGGCGGTTGCAATAGCTTATGTCAAGCCCCATCTTCCGCGGGTCCATGCTTGGTGTTGTGAACTCGCCAAAGTGGACATTGTATATCCCGCCCCCCATGTCCGCAAGCTGTGCAACGGCTATATTTAGCGCCTGCTCGACAATGCGGGCGTTAAGCCCAGTAACATCAATAAATACGCCTTTTGTTTCTGGTGTGACGGCAGTCTCCGCGCTGTTTATTATTGGGGGGAGCGAAAGCACCTGCCCAGCCGCATCAAGCCATATTGGGTAAAGGTCGGTTCCTGCAAGCAGGTGGGCATACTCCTTCCCTTTGGGATGCTCGCGCAGTATCTCTGCTATGCTCATCTCCCGCCTGTAGCCAAGCGGCACGAACCGGTAGTCCCCGCGCACTGTGGTGTAGTCCAGTGGGAACTGCACCTTGCCAAGGTCATAGACACCAATTGATGCAAGCTTCCGGTTCCGTGAGTGTGTTGTGTGCAGCTTCTCCTGCATCTGCATTATGGAAGCGACTGCCTCGCTGTCCATCTTTAGCCCCTTTACCACTGCTGCTGCAACATGCTCCCTTATCCCTCTCACTGACTCGTCAATGTGTGCCTCGTAGCTGCTATTGTGCACCTTGTATTCGGGAAGCCCTGTCTCAACGCCAAGGAAGCCCCTAAGGGCACGGGCAAGCCCCCATTCGGAAAGCAGGTCTGGCCGGTTGGGGAATGCCTCTATCACCCAGCTGTCGCCATCCATCCTCTCAACGACTGCACCCATCATGGCTATGCGGTCGGCTAGCTTTTCATCGCTTATGGGCTTTCCAAGCTTCCTCATCAGCCCTTTCTTGCTCACTTCAATTGTTGGCATTAGCCCCTCATCCACTGCCTCATTGTCCTAAGCTGCTGGACGTCATTCTTGTACAGCTCACGTATGTCCCTTATTGAGTAGTAGTCCATGATTATCCTGTCAAATCCAGGCCCCCACGCAAGCACGGGGATGTCCTCCCCCAGCAGCGGCACGACCACTTCCGGCCTGAACATCCCTGCACCGCCAAGCTCAACCCATTCGCCGCGCGGGTGGAGCACATCTATCTCAACGCTCATCTCCGTATATGGGAAATATGCTGGCCTAAACCTTGCCTTCTCAAAGCCAAGCTTGCTGAAGAACTGCTTCAGGTAGCCTAGAAGGTGCTTGAAGTTAACCCCGCCCCCAACAACAATCCCCTCTACCTGGTTAAACTCAAACAGGTGGGACCAGTCGAGCGCCTCGTTCCTGAAGCACCTGCCAACCGAGAATAGCTTTGCTGGCAGCTCTTCCTTTTTTAGCTTTGCAATTGCCATTGCGCTTAGCACAGTGGTGTGCGTGCGGAGCACCAGCTCCCTTGCCTTTTCTGGGTCCCATGAGTAGCCCCAGCCAATTGACCCCTCAGTGCCAAGCTCGTGTGCTGCTCGCACCCTATCCACAATTCCCCCTTCTGGCAGCTCCCCTTTTTGCTTAAGGAAGAAAGTGTCCTGCATGTCGCGCACCGGGTGCTCCTGTGGCGTGAACAGTGCATCAAAGTTCCAGAACGAAGTGTTTATGATTGGCCCCTCCATTTCCTGGAAGCCCATCTCAAGCCAAACCTTCCTAACGTATTCCATTGCCTGCTTGGCAAAGTGGCGCCTGCCTGGATATACTGATGGGACAACTGCACTGACGTTGTAGGGCCTGAATTCCATCTCCCTCCACGAGCCGTCCTGCAGCATTTCCGGTGTGAGCTGGTTTGCCCCCGTGGCGGCTGTAATGCCCCCCGCAACAAGCTTTTTCCCTTTTGGGGTAATTGAAATGACCCGTGCCACGTCCTCCGTTACCCTAATTAGGTCTCCACGCCCCTTTAGCACACCGGCCTCCTTTTCTGCAATCCCTTTTCCGGCAGCGATTGCCTCAAGTGCCTCCTCCTCAGGCATCTTTTTGGTTAGCACCTTCCGCCCTTCTGCAGTGAGCGTTAGCTTCCCATTTTCGCTCCTTGCAAGGCGCTTGCGCATGAGCCAAGCCATTGCAATCCTAAACTTGCCCTTGCCAAGCTTCTTTTCAAGCTCGCTGGCCGTTGTCCCGCCCCCAATTGCCATTAGCGCTTGCCTTTCTGGCAGCCCTTCCTTGAGGTATTCCTTGCCTTCCTTCCCAAGCGACAGCAGTGCCTTCCTCTTCTCGCTTATCCTTACAAGCCCCTTGGACATGAGCCAAAGCGACGCATGGGCTACGCTATCGGGATTTAGCCCCGTTGCCTTGGCCAGCTCCCTCTGCCCCATTGGCCCATTTAGCGCAAGGAGTATCCTCTTCTCGTGCTCGTGAAGCGATACCATAAGCATCTTCTTATACCACGTGGGCGTTAATATGCTTTATGCCGGTGCTTGATGCAGCAGCCTTCATAAATGCAAAGCTTGCCGAGGGGATAACAACGCCAGAGGTCCTTGCCGAGCTTAAGGATTTCGAGACGCGGGAGCTCGCCCAGGCCCGAATATCCGAGGGGCTCCTGAGGGTCCTGTCGCCATCAGCGGAATCGCTTAAAAGAGCAAAAAAGCAGGCGTCCCCACGGCTTTCAAAGGCGGACTTGTCCGTCCTTGCGCTGGCGCTTGAGCTTGGCGACGAGATAATAACCGACGACTATTCGCTGCAGGCATCCGCAAGGAGGCTTGGGCTGCGCTACAGGCCAGTGATATTCACTCCTCTTCCTCGAGGGTCGGCTCACCGCCGAAGGACTCTGTGATGAGCAGGGATATCTCCTTCCTATACCAAAAGGCTATCCCCAGCAATATTGCCCCCGCAATCAGATAGATGGGGTTGCCGTATTCCTTCCTAAACTCTGCTGTTAGCGACCTGAGCGAAAGCTGGCTTTGGAGGGAGACTTCCTTCTTGTATAGGACGCGGAACTTGCTGCTCGTGAATGGCTTTTTGTAGTTCCACTCGTAGTATGTTACCCTCTTTCCGCTTGTGTCAAAGCCAGTTGTTACGGAATATGCAGGGGGCGTCACTTCCCTTGCCAGCCTTAGCGTTGAGGGTATTGCTATCTTCAGCGTGGTTGGCGGGTCATATGGCAGCGATATGGTTTTCCCGTCGTAAAATGCAAATGCCTTTTCAGTTATCCCAGTTAGCTCCTGCTTGCCAACCTTCTCAACTGGCTCTACAATCTTCCCAACAGTATACTGGAGCACCACGACACCAAAATCCGATTTTGTCAGCTCTATGACTACATTCTCATCCGTGGAGGGGTAAGTTATTGCCTTGCTTATGCCGTAGGGTGCGAGATCAGAGAATTTTGCGCCGCTTGCTACCAGCGACTCAAACGCTGGCTTGTCCTCAGGTGCCAGGCGCAGCAAATATTCCTGCTCCACATACGCTGACCCGTCATCCTGCAGGCGTATCCGTATCTCATGGTTTATCACCTGCGCGGCCATGCACGTGCCCAGCAGCAGCAGGAGCACGAGAAGCTTCTTCATTATATCTCCAGCCTCATAAAGTCCTTCGCCAATATAACGCTATCGAACGACCTTTTTCCTGCTAGCGGAACACTCATCTGCCTATTCGGTTCCGCATCGGTGGAAAAAGCTCGAGCAAAAACAATCATATCTCCAGCCTCATAAAGTCCTTCGCCAATATAACATTATCGAATTCCTTCTGTGCGTCCTGGAGCAGCTTGTCAAGCTCCTTCTCCTTGTAGCGTGTTGAGAAGTGCGTGAGCACAAGCTGCTTCACGTTTGCCTCGCGGGCTATCTTCCCGGCCCCCCTTGCAGTTGAGTGCATCGCCTCCTTTGCCCTGTCGGCCGCGTCCTGCGCAAAGCTTGCCTCATGGACGAGCAGGTCCGCGTTCTCAGCTGCCTTGACGGTGGCATTGCACGGCATGGTGTCCCCGGTGTAGGCAAACTTTATCCCGCGCTCGTGTGTTACATAGTCCTCTGGCCTCAGCACTTTTCCCTTCCACGCAACTTCCTTCCCTTCCTTCAGCAATCCGTATTCCTTTCCTGGCAGCAGCCCAATTTTTCGCAGTTTTGCCTCGCTTATGTGCAGCCGCTCCTTCTCCTCGAACACGTAGCCAAAGCCGGGCTTGTTATGCACAATAGGGAACGCAGAGACTGTGAAATCCTTGTCATCAACAACCACCCCGCCGGGCACTTCCTTGGTGATTATATCAAACGGCTTGTGCTTGTCGATAAGCTTCATTATGTGCCCCACAGCCTCCCCTATCCCCTTTGGGCCGTATATGTAAAGCGGCTTCTCACGCTCGCGCCAGTAGCTTGACTGTATGAACCCAAGAAGCCCGAAGAAATGGTCGCCATGCAGGTGAGTAATGAATATCCTTTCTATCTTCATTGGGCTGAGCTTTGCTATTGCCATCTGCCGCTGGACATTCTCGCCGCAGTCGAAGAGGAACCTGTGCTCCTTGTACCTGAAATAAATCGCAGGGTGGTTGCGCTCTGGCGTCGGGATTGCGCAGCTTGTCCCTAGGAAGACAATTTCTGCCATCGATAACTATTTATTGGCCCTGTATTTAATTATGCCCGTGCTTGACAAGCTTGAGAAGGCAGTAACCGCAAAGGCGGACTTTGTTGACATACGTGCGTCGGTTGGGTTTTCCACACACATACGCCTTCGGGGGGGGGAGGTGGAAGAGGCAAGCTTTGGCTCCTCAACGGGATTTGGCATCCGCGCCCTTGTTGGCGGGGCCTGGGGCTTTGCATATACATCAGACGAGTCGCACCTTTGGGAGGCAGCGCTTCGGGCTACCAAGCTTGCAAAGGCGGCTTCCCGCAAGCCAATTGGTGCAGAGCTTGCACCAGTGGAGCCTGCCAGGGCAAAGCTGGCATCCAAGCCAAAGAAGCACCCCGCTGACTATGGCCTTGACGAGAAGGTAGCGCTATGCCGCGAGATCATCCCCAAGCCGCCAAAAGGGATAGTGGCCTATGACATGGACTACTCCGATGGGTGGGGCACGCAATATTACGTTAGCAGTGAGGGTGCAGCCATTGAGTATTCCCCTGTCCGCTCCATATTTGGCTTTACCGCCTACTCAAAGAAGAACGGGGAGCTGCTGCGCTCCTATGAGCGCGATGGCGCGCTTAAGGGCGTGGAGCTCCTTGGCAACAAGCGCCCGCTGCTGCGGAAGGCGTTTTCAAATGCACTCCTTCTGCAGCGCTCAAAGCTCCCGCCAAAGGGAAAGCACACGGTCATAATAGACCCAAAGATGGCTGGTGTATTTGCACATGAGATGGTTGGCCATGCATGTGAGGGCGACACCATTGCAAACGAGAAAAGCGTGCTTGGTGACAAGCTTGGGCGGCTGCTCGGCTCGCGCCATGTGAGCATATCCGACGACCCGACGCTGCCCGGCCTGTTTGGCTCTTACCCTTACGATGCCGAAGGGGTCAAGGCTAGGAAGACACGGCTAATTGAGAACGGCCGTGTGGTTGGGTTTATGAACTCACGCGAGAGTGCCGCACGCCTTGGCATGGAGCCAACTGGCAATAGCCGTGCCGAGTCTGCTGCCCATTTCCCAATCGTGCGGATGAGCAACACCTTCTTTGAGAACGGCGACCGCCCAGTTGAAGAGCTATTTGAGGGGACCAGCGGCATCTATGTGCATGGCATGAAGGGGGGGGTAACCGAGCCAAACACTGGCTATTTCCAGTTTGCCGCTGAATATGGCTACCTTGTTGAGAACGGAGAGAAGACCACGCCGCTCCGCGACGTAACGCTCATTGGCAGCATCATCAGGACCCTCCGCTCAGTTGATGCTGCAGCAAACGACTTTACCGTAGGGCATCCAGGATTTTGCGGCAAGGCAGGGCAGACAGCATTTGTAAGTGATGGGGGGCCGCACCTGCGCATAAGGGGGATGCTTGTGGGATGATGGAAAAGATACTTTCACAGGCCAAGAAGCACTGCGCCCATGCAGAGCTATTTTATGAGGAGGCATCCTCCCTCCTTGCGCGCAGCTCCCTTAACAGCGTGGAAGCATGCAAGCACTCATCCGGCAGCGGCTATGGCCTGCGTGTAGTGTGCAAGGGTAGGATTGGCTTTTCATACTTCCAGCGCCCTGAATATGCCAAGCATGCCATAAGGGAGGCTATCCGGTCTGCTAAGCTTTCAGCTGCCGAGGGCTACTCCTTGCCCAGCCCATCGCGCTACAAGCGCCGCAAGGGCTATGACCGCCGCGTTGCATCGCTGCAGGAGGAAAAGCTTGTTGACCTGCTGCTTGCATCCATGGATGCAGTCTCGCCAGCTGATCCGCTTAAGGCAGAGGTGGAGGCATCTGCCTCAACGGTCCGCATAGCCAGTACAGAGGGGATGGACCTTGAGTCCCGCAGCACCCTCTTTGCGATATCCTCAATTGCCAAGAAGTCGGAGTCATTTGGCGAAGACTACTACACCTCCAAGCGCTTTAGGGACAGGGCATTGCCTGTTGGCGCATCTGCCGGGGAGTGGGCCATAAGGGGGCATGGCGCTAAGCCCATGAGCTACAGCGGGCCCGTCACGCTTGACCAGGATGTGATTGCACCCTTCCTCCAAGCTGCTGTTGTCCAAAATGCAAACGGGGAGTTTGCAAGGCGCGGCAAGTCTCGCTGGAAGCTAGGCGATTACATTGGTGATTTCAGCCTCATAGATGACCCAACCATTGACTGGGGCGTTGGCACTGTGCCCTTTGACGATGAGGGCACCCCCACGAAAAAGCACCATATCATCCGCAGCGGCACCCTCAGGCAGCTTTACTACGACAGCCGCTCTGCCAACCTTGCCGGTGCTAAAAGCACTGGCCACGGCTTCCGCAGCAGCTATGCAGCCCTCCCCTCAATTTCCACAACCAACGTGGTAATCAGCCCAAAGCACACACACAAGCCTGATGGCCTTTACGTGAAGGAGCTCATGGGCTACCACAACATGAACCCAGTTAGCGGCGACTTCTCGCTTGACATCTCCCTTGCAATGCTTGATGGCAAGCCAGTGCGCGGCTGCTTCCTCACGGGCAACATATTTGACATACTGCGTGATGGCGAGTGGGGGCGCACTTCCAAGACAAGAGAATGGCTTACCTCCCCAACCCTATCCTTTGAGGGGAGGGTGGTTGCAAAATGAGGAACCAGCTTGCTGCAATATCGCTGGTCTTCTTCCTGAACTTTTTTGGGTATAACCTTGCCGGGATCTTCTTTTCGTTCTATACATCTAACTTCCTTACAGTCTTTGAAATCTCACTTATTATAGCCACGCTTTATGCAACATTCTCGCTGGCGAGCCTTTTTGCTGGCAAGGTAGTCGAGCAATATGGCACTGTGCGCTCGATAAGGTATGGGGCCTTGCTTTATGCGCCGCTGCTTTTCATACTCGCGCTCTCAAAAAGCCTTTGGGCAATCCTGCTTGGGGCAGTGCTGGTTGGGCTTGGCGCTTCTGCCCTTTGGGTGGGGGGCAAGACGTTTGTCCTCAGGAACTTTGAGAGGCGGGGGGAGGCATACGGCTTGTTTAGCGGCGCCTCTGGGCTTGGCAAGGCAGTTAGCGGGATAGCTGGAGGGTGGCTCTCCCTCCATTATTTGCTCAATAACGCCTTTGCCCTTGGCGGCTTTGCAATCCTTGCTGCGGTTTTGGCAAGCTTCTTATTAGTGGACAGGAAGGGCACCCGCACAGCATATCCCATGAGCGAGCAGTGGAGGATGTTCAGGAATAAGGATTTGCTGCTGATAAGTGCGATTGGCGTGACGGGCTCAGTTTTCTTTGGCATTGCTTCCCCGCTAGTCGCATTGATTGTTAAGTCCGTAGGGGGCAGGGCTTTTGAAGTTGGCCTGATATCATTCATTTCAGCAGGGATAGCTTTCTTTGCAATGGCCATTGGCGGGAGGGCCAGCGACGCCATAGGGCGGAAGCCAGTGATATACCTGGCCCTTGTGGCTGGGGCGCTCTCATCGTTCTTGCTTTATGCGGCTTCCGGCTACTGGGCCATCCTCACGGCAGTTGCGCTTTTCTCAATCTTTTGGATGGTGTGCCAGGTGGCATTGCATGCAGCAATTGGCGACCTGTTTAAAAGGAAGCTTGCGCTTGCAAATGCAGTTTTCAGCTTTTCACTGACGGCTGGCGTTTCAATTGGGGCATTGCTTGCAGGCATCCTTTCGTTTGGGGGATTGCACCTGCCTTTCCTTGTGGTTGGGGCCATACTGCTCCTCCTGCCTTTCCTGGCCCGTGAGGTGAAAGTTGAATGAGGTTTGAGAAGGACCCTGGCCTGCAGTCGCTCATGGAGCGCATCGTTGCAGCGACTGGCATGTCCCATGTCTGCACTGATAGGGTTTTCTGCGTGCGCAGCGAGGGCTCGAAGAGCCGGGCCGTTGCCAGGACCTGGTCATTCCCGCGTGTCTTCCAGGAGTGCCTTGGCATCAGGCCAGCCTATGTCATTGAGGCAATAGGCAGGAGGTGGGACCGCCTCTCGCAGGAGGAGAAGGAGAAGGTAATGATACATGAGCTGCTCCACATACCCAAGACCTTCAGCGGCGCGCTTGTGCCGCACCGCATGTTTGGGAAGACAGTTGTTGGGGCTAGGCAGGTTGAGAGGGTTTGGAGGGCCTACAAGCTGCAGACGTGAATATGCCTCCGCATGCTCCTGTGCACGTAGAAGTCAAACTTCTGCTGGACGTGCCAGCCCGCTTCCCTAAGCATTGGCGTGAGGTCCTTCTGGGCCATGGCCACCAGCTTGCTGGAGTGGCTTTTCATCTTTACGAATGCCTTTGAGTATAGGCTGTCAAGCTTCCTACCAAACAGCCCAGAACTCTTGCCGTATGGGAGGTCAGTCACAATTGCATCATAATGCCCCCCTTTCCAGCTGAGGAAGTCGGCATTGTCCACCCTTATCCTTTTTTCAAGCCTGTAGAACCACGCATTTTCCCTTGCGCCTTCTGCGTACCTCTCACTTATCTCCACGCCCTCCGCACGGAGCCCCATTTCCGCTGCCTCAAGCACTATCCCGCCAACTCCGCAGAAAGGGTCGAGAATTTTCCCATGGGCTACCCCGCTAAGGTTCACCAGCAGCCGTGCGTATTTTGGCTGGAGGCTTGTTGGGTGGAAAGCAAGGCGTGCATTTACATCACGCACCGCAAGGGATTTTTCCCGGTACTCGTACAGCTGCTCTGTTGCCCAGTATTTCCTGCCATCCGTAAAGATGCGGATAACCTTCGCAGGGCTTTCTAGGTTAACCTTTCCCCGTATCTTTGGCGCGATTGCCCTGATTATATCACTGCTTGGCTCGCTGCCGCCTACCCTGCTAACACGGATAGCAAATGATTTATATGGGGGGAGCTTTAACTTCTCAAGAGCGCTTGCTTCAGCGATTAGCTTTCCTGCAAACCGGGTAAGCACCAGCCGGCACAGCAGCTTTGGGCTGCCTTCAGCGGTTGCCACAAGCCCGTGCCTTTGCAGGCCGGGATACAGCGCTGCTGCTTCTGCCTCTGCAAGCTGTGGGCTTCCACTGGAGAGCTGGAGCACGAGCCTCATAAGGGAAATAGCAGCAAGGGAGTATTAAAGCATGCCGAAAAAAGGGCTTCTGCCCCTGGACATACAATCGTCTGCGGAGATTAAGGTCCCGGAGAAGACAATAGACCAGGTCATTGGCCAAGAGAAGGGGGTTGAGATAATACGGAAGGCCGCTACCCAGCGGAGGAATGTCTTCCTGCTTGGCGACCCCGGCACTGGCAAGTCAATGCTTGGGCTGGCGATGGCAGAGCTCCTCCCTGTGGAAAAGCTGCAGGACATACTTGTCTACCCAAACCCCTCTGACCCGAACCAGCCGAGGATAGTTGTGGTCAAGGCAGGCAAGGGCAGGAAGATAGTTGAAGAGGAAACCAAAAAGTCCCTTGAGGGCGGGAATTCAAAGCAGATGGCAGGGTTCATAGCGTTCCTTTTCCTGCTGTCAATACCTTGGGTGCTGCTTTGGCTTGGCTGGGTTAGCGAGCTTATGGCAGCAGCATCGCTAGTTGTTGCAGGCATGCTTGGGATAGGCGTGGTGGTTGGGATGCAGATGCGCCCAAGGAACGAAAGCAGCGTCCCAAAGATAATCGTTGACAACAGCAGGGTATCGCATGCGCCGTTTATTGAGGCAACCGGTGCAAAGGCGGGTGCGCTCCTTGGCGATGTAAAGCACGACCCACTGCAGAGTGGCGGGCTTGGAACCCCGGCGCACCTGCGCGTAATAGCGGGAATGATACACAAGGCGCATATGGGTGTGCTTTTCATAGATGAGATTGCAACCCTCTCGCCAAAGTCGCAGCAGGAGCTTCTTACGGCATTGCAAGAGAAGAAGTTCTCAATAACTGGCCAAAGCGAGATGAGCAGCGGGGCAATGGTCCATACCGAGCCTGCGCCCTGCAACTTCGTGCTCGTTGCAGCCGGCAACCTTGTTGACCTTAAGAACATGCACCCTGCCCTGCGCTCAAGGATAAGGGGATATGGCTATGAGGTGTACCTAAACGACAAGATGCCCGACACGCCGGAAAACCGTGTAAAGCTGGCGCAGTTTGTTGCCCAGGAGGTAAAGAAGGACGGCAAGATCCCCCACTTCTCAAAGGCAGCGCTGGAGGAGATAATCCGTGAGGCACAAAAGCGCGCTGGCAGGAAAGGCAAGCTGACAGTGAAGTTGCGCGAGCTTGGCGGGCTTGTCCGTGCAGCCGGGGACATTGCAAGGGCTGCCAACTCCAAGCTTGTTGAGCCAAAGCACATAGCCGAGGCAAAGAAGCTTGCCAGGACAATGGAGCAGCAGCTTGCTGACAACTACATAACCCAAAAGAAGGAGTATGAGGTGTTCTCCACCCATGGGAAGCGCGTTGGGAAGGTAAACGGGCTTGCAGTCATGGGCGATGGGGGGATTGTCCTCCCAATAGAGGCGGAGGTTGCGCCGGCCCATTCAAAGAGCGAGGGCAGGCTGATTGCAACCGGCAAGCTTGGGGAAATCGCCAAGGAGGCGGTCATGAACGTGTCGGCACTGATAAAGAAGTACAAGGGCACCGACATATCCCGGCGGGACATACACGTCCAGTTCCTCCAGACATACGAGGGTGTTGAGGGGGACTCAGCAAGCGTTTCGGTTGCCACTGCCCTTATAAGTGCACTGGAAGACATACCAATTGAGCAGGGGATTGCAATGACGGGGTCGCTTAGCATAAGGGGGGAGGTGCTGCCTGTTGGCGGCGTAACCCCAAAGCTTGAGGCCGCAATAGATGCAGGGATTAAGACAGTAATAATCCCCGAGGCAAACAAGGATGATGTGCTGCTGTCGCCAGCCGCAAAGCGCAAGCTAAAGATAATAACAGCGGCAAACCTTTATGATGTGCTGAAGCATGCCCTCTCAAAAAGCAAAAGGAAGCCAGCGCTGCTGAGGAAGATAAAGCGCATCGTCTAGGCGATTATGACGCCGGCTTGGCTAACCTTTAGGACTTTGTTAAAGCTAATGGGCGTCTTTTCGCTACCCTTGCTATAGTAGAAATAGTCATTCCTGTAGTCAATGTGGCTTATTTTCCCAAGGTCCTCGCCATAGTTGTTTGACACTGCCAGCCCCTTCTGTATGCGTGGCTTGACATACTTCTTCATGTAGAGGTATTTTACAACGAGGAAGCCCGCAAGCGTGATTATAAAGCCTTCGCCAACTGCAACGAAAAGGTCGGCAAAGCTTGGCCCTGCAGCAATTGCATCCGTCCAAAAGAGGGCAAACCTGCCCACTGCATCGCCGATCACAAACATGGCAGCCATCGAGACAATGCTGCGGGCATATTTCCTTATCTTATAATACTCCCTGCGGTAGTACATATCGCCAATGCGCCCAGTGAAGAACAGCACCACAGCCAGTGTGAATATGCCGATTGACCCAAGCAGGAAGGCGGCAATGTTTACAATGTGGACATAGGCTGGCTTTATGACAATCCCTGCGGGGACCGAGTCCCAAACAAACCCTATGTTGTCCGCCCCTGCCCAAAGCGACAGCAGGAACAGCAGCGCAGAGCCCACGTAAAGCGGGAAGCTTGCGCGCTCTATGCTAGTGGTCTTTGTAAATGACGAGAGCCCCTGCGCCATTGCATCCTCCAGCCCAAAGCCCTTGAGCACCAGGTAAGCGCCAACAATTGCCATTATAACGTTCATGGACAGCTGCTGTATGCCAAGTAGCTGGACGACTGCGTAGGCGCCAATAACTATGCCCGGCAGCCCGAATACCAGCCTTGCAAAGTGGGGGTCGCGCAGCAGCTCCTTTACCACGTAATAGCTTTTCTCAAGCTCCTTTGCCTGCTTGACTATGATTGTCCTCACTGACAGCAGCTTTACGCGGGACTGTATCAGCGGGAGCACTTGGTCGTCATCGGCCCCGTCGCTCACAAGGATGACGCCCTTAACATCCCACTTCTTGAGGAAGTGCTCAAGCTGGTCCACAATTGCGTTATCCGCCTTTTGGTCACGGTCACGGTGGCCGGTTATTGTGATTATCTCAGCATTCTCGCCGCCCTTCTTAAGCTCGCGGTATGCCTTTAGTGCGCCATAGACTGCATTGGCATCTGACTCCGTGGGGTCCTTAAGGGCAAGCGCCTGTGCTGCCTTTAGGTTATCCTCTTCCCCAACGAATGGCCCCTTTAGCTTGGCTTTCTTGCCAAAATCATCGTCACGGTCAACACAGACTACAAGCGTCTTTTTCCTTACTGCCATCTTATCCCTTTATATATCCTGCCCCAATTTAAATACATAGGTAGATATGCCCGAGGATACCAATACGCTGGATAGGAAGGCAATACGGCCCGCTGGGAAGAAGCCCCGCGGGAAAGAAGTTGGCAGCTTCATAGTGCTTATAGTCTCCGCCCTAGTGCTCCTCCTCATTATTTATGCTGTGGGGCTTATCAGCGACCTCCTGCTGCTGGTTGGCATACTGGTCATACTGTTTTTCATACAGTCAAGTGTGCCCCCTTTCATAATCGAGCTTGAGCAGTACGAGCGGGCTGTCATACTCCGTTATGGGAAATTCTTAAGGGTTGCAGGCCCCGGCTGGGTGATGCTTGTGCCATTCATTGATGATGCGCGCATTGTTGACATGCGTGTCATGGTTGTAGACAAGGAGTTCACCCCCCAGGAAGTGCTAACAAAAGACAACATCCTGCTTAAGGTGGATGCTATTATGTATATGCGGGTCACTGACCCCAAGGCCGCAGTGATAAACGTCAAGGACCCAATTGAGGCTGCAACTACCTATGTCCAGGCCCACCTGCGTGACATTGTAGGCAAAATGGAGCTTGAGGCGGTTATCAGCGACATCCACATAATCAACGAGCTCCTGCGCTCAGGGCTTGCCAAGGTTGCCCATGATTGGGGCGTTGAGGTTACAAAGGTAGAAATCCAGAGCATTGAGCTGCCAGAAAAAGTAGTTTCTGCAATGCACGACCGCAAGGCAGCTGAGCAGCAGAAGTTCGCTACAGAGGAGCTTGCCCAAGCCCAGGCAATTAAGATAGACGCCATCCGGAAGGCGGCTGGCCAGCTTGAGGACCCGGCATTGCAATACCTCTACCTTGAGGCGCTCAAAAAAGTAGCAGAAGGGCGATCATCAAAGATAATCTTTCCGCTTGAGCTTACACACCTTGCAGACCGCCTTAGCAGCGGCATGCCAAGAGGCCAGAAGCATGAGGTAAAGGGGGACCTGCGCGAGAAGTATGATGAGCTCCTACTTGATGAGACAAGGGAAGGCACCCCAATATCCCGCGGCGACATACTAAAGACGCTGAAGCGCAAAGCCCAAAAGAGGCTGGCAAAGAAGCTATAGCGACGACGACTCAATTGCTGCGCCTATAATTACAAAAATAACCGACAGGAGCGTAATTATCGTTAAGTCTTTCATAACGGTCTTATTCTTGTAGTCGCTCCTAAGCATTGCAGCCCCCAGCATGCCGCTTGTCAGTCCCCCAAGGAAATACCCCCCTATCTCAAATACCCCGTGCGGGAATATGGATACTAAGGAGTAGGGGAGCGCAATCAGGTAAGACATGGCGAGAGAGCTGCCCATTGCTGCCTGCTGCCTTGCTATTGTCCCTATGAGCACGCCAACGATGCTGGCGTTCCATGTAATGATGTAGACTGCCCCTGCACCAAACATAAATGAAAATAGCATGACAAGGCCCAAAACGCCTAAGTTGTTTTCAACAAGGCACATAAACCCGCATGCGCTGGCAATATGGCCAGTCATCCTAAGCGAGTTTATTGCCCCTAGCTCCTTTACCTGGTTTGCAAATACCTGCCCCATGACATTGGCCGGGAATATTGTAAAGAACAGTGAGGTGACTATTATTATGCCAATAAAGTAAAACGTATAGACTGCAAACATGTCCCCATGCCTCATCAGCAGCCCAATCTCGCTTTTTGAGAACCACGGCTTCGTGTCCTCCCTTTCCTCAATGTGTATAACTTGTACCATCAGGGGCGCGGCCGCAATGCATGCAAATGCCACTACAAGGTGGCCGGATTCGCTGCCCTGCCCGATTATCGCGGCAAGCGCTATCGCAACTGCCCCAATCGCAATGGCAACAAATATGACTTTCCAGGGCGACTTCTCTGCCCTCTCCGCCTCAAGCAGCGACTCAAGCATGCTATTGCCTTCTCAAAGGGGGTTTAAAACCGTTTCCTATGGCATCCATTTATAAACCCCTTGCCACATAAAACAGCCATTCTGTGGAGTGGAAAAGCATGTCAGAGGAATTGCTGTTCCCTGGCGACTTCATCGCAAATGCGGAGGAGTTCTTGCCTGGAGAGGGAACATATGTTGAAAATGGAAAAGTCTGTGCTTCTGAGGTTGGAACCGTGAAGAAAGACCTTGAGAAGCGGGTTGTTTCTGTCGAATGCAAAGTAAACAAGGCGCCAGCCATGCAGAGGCGCGGGCTTACCGTGCTTGGCGTGGTTGCAAAGGCTAGCGAGAAGGCAGGCTTCATTGACCTGCTTCCCACGGAAGACGAGAAGAAGAGGTATTTCCCGATATCAGCATCCACAGTCCTTCGTGTTAACAACATACGCAGGGGCTTTGTCAAGAGCCTTGACGAGGAGTTCAAGGTTGGCGACATAGTCCGCGTGAAGATAACCGATGCAGAGCCAAACAATGTCGTGGTCAGCACCGAAGGCCCAAACCTAGGGGTTGTAAAGGCGTTCTGCGAGAAGTGCAGGGCTCCTCTCGTGAGGAAGGGCAGCGAGCTTGTCTGCCCGGTGTGCGGCTGGAAGGCCCACAGGCATATGGCAAAAGACTATGGTGAGGCAAATGCAGCTTAAGTTCATCGAGGATAAAAAGAGCTCAATGATAGCAGACCTTAGTGGGGAGGAGCACACTTTCCCTGGGCTGCTCTGCTGGGCGCTTTTACAGGACCCAAAGGTTACTGTTGCAGTCTATGACATCCCCCATCCGTTGGTTGGCACGCCTCGGGTCTACATCAAGACCAAGGGCGAAGAGCCCCGTGCAGCAATCAAGAAAGCGCTTAAGCTCATACAAAAGGAGCTCGATAGCGTCAAGGACGCGGTTTCCAAGCTGCATACACAAGCAAAGAAAAAGGGCAAGAAGTAAATGCTTGGCGACTACGAGCCCGCAGCCTTCCTTAAGAAGCGATACTCGCTTAGCGGCTGGAAAGCAGAAGCCGTTGACTGGGGAGTTGGCTTTGCCGAAGCTGCAATCTTTTATTTTATTATACTCCCCCTTGTGCTTGGGGCTTACCCCCCAGCAGTTGTTGTCCAAAGCTGCTCAATGGCAGGGACATACAACGTGGGCGACATAGCAGTCATGGTTGGCGCACCTTTTGGCAGCATACGGGCGCCGCTGGTCAATGCCAGCTCATTAAACTACTCGATTTACCCAAACAACATTAGCGAGCAGACACAGGAGCTTATATTCCCAGGCGGGCAGAAAGTCCCTGTAACAAAGAAGGGGGATATAATCCTGCATATCTCCCCAATTAACGGCGAGCAGATAATCCACCGTGCCATCGCAAAAGTCATCACGCCACAAGGCCGCTTTATAATAACTAAGGGCGATGCAAACCCCATCCCAGACTCTGCAAAGATAGAGTGTGCAGAATGGGTGCAGGAAAGTGGGGGCATGCGCTGCACCAAAATACGCAGCACCGTGAGCCACATATGCACTAGCGCCGACAAGGGCTATCCTGGGTGCCTTAGCACTCCCGTGCCAGAGGGCAAGGTGCTAGGCAAGGCAGCCTTTACAATACCACTGCTTGGCCATGTAAAGATGCTCTTCATGCACATAATCACATTGGGCCACGGCTATCCCGGGCCAATGTGGTGCTAATTTAAATACCCATTTCCCATTTAGCTAAGAGGGTACCCATATGGAAGTGCGCTACGACAAGAAGAATGACTTTTTTGCGGTGGGTGGCAAGCAGGTGTACTGGTCAAGCATATACACCCTCCGCCAGAAGTCCACAACCTTCAAGGCACTCTGCAAGAAGCTAAAGGTCAGCAAGGGGGAAATTCCGCTTTTCCGCGAGGAGCTGGGCGACCTGCGGGCGCTTGGCTTCATCCGCGGCAAGAACAAGATATCCGTAACCAAGAAGGGCAAGGAGTTCCTGCACGAGGTGGAGCGGCTTATAAGCTTTAGGAACTTGCGGGAGAAGGGCGTTGAGGACATTGATGAGGCTTATGGCGAGGAAAAGAAGCTTTATACAATAGACTTAAGCAAGACCAAGCTCCTCGTCAAGAGGATACCTTTTCATGCAGAGCGCGTTGACTGGTTCCCCCTCTTTGTAAACAGCACAATTGGGTTCCTCGCATTCCTTGTTGTGCTTTACCTTGCCTGGTTTGCATTTATGAAAACCACCCCGCCAGACACGCTTGTCATCCAGCTGGTCATGGCGCCTGTAATTGCAATCATATTCATTGGCACCGCAATAGTCTTCCTTGGCTTGCTCTATGAGGCGGGCAAGGGGATTTCTTATTTCCTCTTCAGACGCAAATGATTAAAAACCCATTGCATCTAAACAAAGCTAGGTGTTCCAATGTTTGAGCTATCCTTTCCAAGTGCAAAGAGCTTCAAGGCGTCAGTGGACGCAATTGTCACCTTAATTGATGAGGGCACGTTCGAGCTTACTGAGAATGGGATGGTGCTAAAGGCGATGGACCCGTCGCAGATAGCAATGGTGTCCTTCATGATGCCAAAGAGCGCATTCGAGAGGTATGAAGTCCCTGAAAAGCAGTCCATTGGCCTAAACTTGGACAACCTTGCAAAGGTAATGGCACGTGTCCGGCAGGACGAAAAGCTTGTGATGAAGCTGGGCGACGGCAAGTCCCGGCTCGTGCTGCTCTTCAAGGGCAAGACGACCCGCCGCTTCGTGCTTCCCCTTCTAGACATCAGCTCCTCCCCGCCTAAGGAGCCGAACATAGAGTTCGAGTCGGTGATGAAGTGCTCGGGCAACTTCCTGAAGGAGGCGCTGAAGGACACCGGCCTGGTCTCATCCCATGTCGTGCTCTCAGCGCATGACGACTCATTTGTCATCGAGGCGGCGGGCGATAAGGGCGAGGTTTCCATCCGCACCGAGAAGGACAGCGACCAAATATTCGACTACTCGGTCAAGGGCGACGCGCGCGCAATGTTCCCCCTCGACTACCTGAACGACCTGCTCAAGAACACCGATGCGTCAACAACAGTTGAGCTTAGCCTGCGCACTGACGCACCAATGAAATTATCCTACGGCATAGACAGCGCAATGGT
>WALL01000014.1 GCA_015522845.1 Nanobdellati archaeon | reverse complement strand
CGCATAGCCGGAGACGAACGGCTTCAGGTTGGCCTGCCAGCTGCTGGAGAAGCTGCCGTTAAAGCGCAGCTCGTTGGGGCGGGTGTCGGGGGAAGAGGCAGAGCCTAAGTTATCCATTATGTAGCTGCTCAGGTCCCCCCCCTCCTCAAAATAGCTGTCCAGCACATCAGTTTTGAAGCCGGGCGCCCAGCCAGTTGCAATATCCACTTTTCCGGGGTTGCCGTGATATCGCTCCTGCTCCGCGTAGTTGTAGTGGTACCACTCGCTGCCGTTGGTTGGGTAGTTGCTGTCGTCATAGCCCCACACCTGCCTGCTGCTGCCGCCCGCATTGTGCCAGCTGTTGTTCAGCAGCTGGAAGTTCTGGAAGAGCGATGCGGTAAGGATGGCATACTGCATGAACGGCTCATGGGTGGTGTATGTCCTTTTTTCCATTGGCATAAACACCTCTAGCCGCTTGCCCTTGCTTTGTATCTCTGCTATTGGCTTGTCTTTCAGCACTGTAAAGTCAACATCAATCTTTAGCCTGCCGTCATCGCAGTCGTCCAGGCAGCTGCTTATGTCATCGCTGCAGCTGCTGTCTGCCTTGCAGTTAACAAAGGATATCCCCTTTATTATATCCTTAAATGGGACATCCCGCGATGTTACATTGATAAGGGCGTATTTCCCAACTATCCTCCTAATCTTGTTTTCTATGCTTGACTTAAGCAGCGACTTGTAGACCAGCTCGTTGGTAGCGGTCTTATTTACTTCATTTATGGCGTTCCCCCAGCAGGTGTCTCCCCTGCTGCACAGCCCCCCATCGCTGCTGCACACCAGCGAATCAGGGGGATCCTTGTAGAACTTACTGGCCACAGCTGCCGCTGGGCAGTCATCTACAGCTATTGACACCCCTGGCGTTCCCCCAATCGGGCTTTCAAGGTTTGTGTTTATGGTGTCCCTTGCCTCCTCAATAATGGCGCTCTGTACGCTCGATGCGGTGTTTGCCAGCTCGCTTGACCTGTATGATTCGACACTGCCTTGGACGGCCACCCTCTCACTAAGTATTATAGAGGATACTATAAGCATGGTTATGAGTATCACGAGCGTGCCCACCATGGGCGTGAAGACCGAGAAGCCTTTGCGCATCACGCAGACAAGGTGTTTTGTATTTAAGAACGTTGTGTCCCTTTCTTCAGTATGGCTGGCCCCAGGTACCACGCCGCGTAGAACCCCACAATCGCAACCACTAGCACCAGCTTGAACAGCACCGTGTGTATGAGCTCCACCGCTGCGATGCCCCAGGCGTCCCACGCCAGCATGGTCGCCGCGATGCGCAGCGCGTTCACAAGCATCACCGCGAGGAATGCTTCCGCCGCGCCGAGCGCCCTGCTGCGCACCGGCCTGTCCTCTGTTGAGAGCATCGCACCAACGAGCACCGCTATCTCTATGTCGCCGACGCAAAGCGGGATTACCTGGACGGAAAGCAGCTTGAAGAAGACCAGCGCGCCCTCCGAGTGGGCTGCGCCGAAGGGCGCCAGCATTGCCGCTGCCATCCAGGCGGTTAGCGATTGCAGGAGGGGCATCACGAGCTGCAGCAGCAGGTAGCTGGCGCTGCCAATGGCTGCAACCCCAACAGCAAATCTCATCCCCTTGCCCAGCATTAGCCTTATATACCCCCCCCACGTTTTTAAGGGCGATGGCTGAGGAAAAAAGCCCCTATACTGTCAAGACGGAAGGCGCGACGAAATACCTAATCATTGACTGCCGGGGCTCCTCCTACGGTGCAAGCATAGCAGACTACCCCCAGCGCATGGCAGAGGTAATTGACTACCTTGGCAAGACTGACGCTGACCGGGTGGTGCTTGCTGAAGTTTACGAACGGGTCTACGACGAGGACCAGACACACATGCTCAAGCAGATAGCGGAGATAGCCCAAAAGTTCCGTGTCAAGGGCGTCTGGTCGCCACAGTACCTTGGCGGCGACGCCTGCGGGAAATACCTGCCTGCAAGGCATGACATTGTCGTGAATGTTGCAAGCGACCTCTTGCACACCGACCCGATACGCGCCTACATGAAATGCATCGAGGCGATAGCCCGAGAGAAGCAGGCTGCCCAGCAGATGCCCGCTGCACAGCAGGAGTGCACCCAGACTTACATAACCACCCTTGAATACATCCGCGCAAACCTTGAGGCGACCGAGCTAATCCAGCGCCTTAAGAGCTACATACGCAAGCTAAAGAAGCTCCCGCCGGGCAGGGGCTTTTACCACACGCTTCTCGAGGCGCAGCTGAAGCCATCCTTCATTGGTTCGCGCCTGCTCTTCAAGCTCCCGGAGCAGATAGAGCTTATTGACCAGTATGATGTCAAGGGCACGACCGTCACCATCTACAAGCACCCGGAAAAAATCGAATACCTTTACCACATCAACCCCCCAGAATACTCCCTCTCTCCGGAGCACTACTTCATACTCAGCAAGACAAAGGAGATTGTCAGCGAGTACCACCCTGAGGGGCTTGAGTTTACCGAGCTCGCAACGAGCAAGGAATACTTCATGCGTGTCTACGAGACAACGATTGCGGACATTGCAAGGCAGAACAACATTGAGATAACGCAGAAGGAGATAAAGGGCCTTGCGCGCATCGTGGCGCGCTACACGATTGGCTTCGGCATGATGGGCCTGCTGCTGAGCGATGAGAGGCTTACTGATGTTTATATGGATGCGCCGCTTGGGCTAAAGCCTGTTTATGTGGTCCACGGCGACTACGGGCCGTGCCAGACAAACGTGTTCTTCTCCGAGGAGGAGGCAGACTCGGTCATCTCTCGCTTCCGCTCGATGTCCGGGAGGCCGTTCGACGAGGCGCACTCAGTCCTGGACTTTGACCTGCACGAATACCACACCCGCACTGCGACAATCGGCCCGCCGCTCTCGCCCGACGGCGTTGCGTTTGCGCTGCGGCTCCACAAGGGCACGCCCTGGACGCTGCCTCAATTCATAGACGTGAAGATGGTCACTCCGGAAGTTGCCGGGCTGCTGTCGTTCCTGATAGATGCGCAGGCCTCCTCGCTAATCGTCGGCTCCCGCGGCGCTGGCAAGTCGTCCATGCTAATGAGCCTCATGCTTGAGATACTGCCGTCGCTGAGGATAATCACAATCGAGGACACGCTCGAGCTGCCGGTTGAGTACATGCGCAAGGTTGGCTACAACATATGCCGCCTCAAGACGCGCAGCTCAATATCCGTCGGCGCCATCTCATCCGAGGTGTCCCCGGAGGACGCCCTGCGCACTGCGCTCAGGCTGGGCGACTCCGTGCTAATAGTTGGCGAGGTCCGCTCGAAGGAAGCGCTCGTGCTTTACGAGGCAATGCGTGTCGGCGCCGTTGGGAATGTGGTCATGGGCACAATCCACGCCGAGAACGCCTATTCTGTCTGGGACCGCGTCGTGAATGACCTTGGTGTCCCGAACACTTCCTTCAAGGCGACGGACATGGCGATAGTCGCCGCACCGATACGCTTCAAGGGCTCGCTCCACAAGGACCGCCGCCTCGTCGAGATAACTGAGGTGGGCAAGCTCTGGTATGAAGACCCTGGCCGCGAGAAGGATGGGCTTATTGACATCATGACCTACGACGCCACCACCGACACCCAAACAATCCACAAGGACAACATATTCGAGCGCTCCCAGTTCTTTAAGAAGATACAGAAGCGCCGCGGCATGGACATAGACACCATATGGGAGGATATACAGCACCGCGCCTACTCAAAGCAGTTCCTCGTCGACATGAAGCGGCAGTACAACATCCCAGACCTGCTGGAGGCAAAATACACGGTTCGCGCTAACGACAAGTACCTGCTCATGCAAGAGGAGTCTAGGCAGGAGATTGGCGCGGTCGACTACCCAAAGGTGCTTGAGGAGTGGAAGCAGTGGGTGCGTGACAGCTTTGTAAAGGAGCTTGTCTCAAGGAGGAATGCGCTTGCCAAGATCAGGCCAAAAGGGCAATAGCGCAGGGGCAAGCGTTGCAGAGCTGCTTTTTGGCACTGGCAGCAAGAGAAAAAAGAAGAAAGAGCCCGTTAAGAAAAACCGCTACATCGAATTCTGCAAGATGGCCTACAAGTATGTGGGCAGCTCTGCAAAAGGGGAATTAACAGAGAAGTACAAGGTCACGCTCGCATTCCTTGGCTGGAAGCTAAAGCCAAAGGAGCTAAACTCCGCCCCGCTTTTTGCGATGTATCTTGGCATCGGGCTTGCGTTTGCTTGGGCAATGTTGGAGTTCATATTCTCACGCTTCATCGGCCCAATCAAGCTTGGCGGCTTCACGCTCATTGGCCACCCGCTTACGATGGGCATTGGGCTGATATGGTACTTGGGGCCATTTGCGCTCGCGCTGTTTGCTATGTATTACGTGCAGTCCTACCCGATGAAGGAGGCTGAGAAGCTCCGCATACGCTCGCTAACCTTCATTCCCGAGATAGTCAACTACCTTGTCATGTCCATGAAGGTTACCCCTAACTTGGAGCGCGCCATAAAGTTCGCGTCCGAGCACGGCCACGGCAGGATAGTGGACGACTTCAAGAACCTGGCTTACGACATTAACATTGGCAAGTACCGCACCGTTGAGGAGGCACTTGACCACATGGCCTGGAAATGGGGTGACTATTCCCCTGAGTTCAAGCACGCACTCATGCTCGTGCGCTCGTCTGTGATGGAAGCTGACGAGAACAAGCGCAACGCCCTTCTGGACAAGGCAATCACCGACGTGCTTGAGGGCATCCAGGAAAAGATGGACATGTACTCGCGCGCCATGCACCAGCCGAGCATCTACCTTTATTATTTTGGCGTGCTCCTGCCGCTGCTGCTGATAATCATAATCCCCGTCGGCGCGATGATGGGCGGCGAGAACATCGCCTGGCTCTCGGGCGCAGTGCCGCTTGCAATCATATACAACCTGCTGATACCCGCGATGTCCTTCTTCCTTGCCAAGAGCATACTCTCAAAGCGCCCGCCGACGCGTGAAGTCCCGGACATACCTGAGGACTTGCCGGGCCTCCCAAAGAGGGGGTGGTTTAAGATAGGGGGCCACCAGCTGCCCGTTATGCTGGTTGCCGCCGGGATATTCATAGGCATTGTTGCCGCGGGCTTCCTTGCAACGCCGCTCCTCGATCCGAAGCCCGCGTCATTCGAGCCGACCTATGACAGCTACTGCCTTCTTGGCTCCCCGGACGGCATTTGCCTCCCCTACCTGCCCTATGCGGGCCTGATCCTTGGGGCTGTTTCTGCATTTGGGTTTTACCTGTGGTCGGAATACAAGGACAGGTGGGCAATGCAGCGCGAGATTGTCAAGATGGAAAACGGCTTCCAGGAGACGCTCTACATACTTGCCTCCCGGCTTGGCGAGGGGCGCCCGATAGAGGATGCCATGAAGTATGCGGCAGAGTTCCTTCCCAACTCCCCGGCAACGAAGCGCATCTTCCTGCCAACAATCCATAATGTTGCGCTGCTTGGCATGACCATGAAGTCCGCGCTCTTCGATGAGGCCTACGGCTCCCTACGCTTCATACCAAGCGGCTTCATTAGGGGGACGATGCACATAGTCATTGACTCGCTTGGCCTTGGGGTGCAGACTGCAGCGCGCTCGATAATCTCGCTCTCGCTCCAGCTCCGCGACCTACAGAAGGTGGAGAAGGCGCTTAAGGCAATGCTCTCCGACATAACCAACATGATGGCAACGATGAGCATGTTCATCGCGCCGGTCGTGCTTGGCATTACAATTGCCCTCCAGCAGATAATAATGGGGGCCATGAAGTCAATGAGCGAGTCAGGCCTTGGCAGCAACATGGACACCTCAAACATCCCCGGCATGAGCGCATTTAAGATGCCAAAGTTGGGGAATGCTGACGTGCTTAAGGGTGCGGCAACGCAGGCGCAGCTTCTCTTCATAATCAGCCTTTATATGATTGAGATAGTTGCCGTACTCATTTACTTTGCCGCCCATGTAAACGAGGGGGACAACAAGATTGCATTTAGGATGGCACTTGCAAAGGCGATGCCCATTGCAATGGCGATCTTCTTTGGCGTGACGTTCATGGCAATGAAGATGACCGCGATAGGGCTTTAGGCCTTTAGCTCTGAGGTCATGCACCGTATCCCGCCAAAGGCATAGCGTGGTGCCGCCTTTATTGCGCGGTCCATCATTATGGCATCCACGCCATGCTTCTTAAGCTGTGCGTAAAGCTTTGGCGCATGGTTTATGAGCACCCTGCCGTCTGGCAGGCTGATAAAGTTTGCAGGCATCAGGTGTGCCTCGCTCTTTGCTATCTTCACTATCTTGTGCCCGGAGTCCCTTGCTATTTCCCTAAGCAGCCCCTTGTGCTTCTCGTAATAATAGGGATCAACCACCATCACCTTGTGGTCGCCATTTGCAAGGCCAATTACAGAGTCAATGTGCGAATGCTCAAAGTAGATGTCTTCCTTAACAAGCTTCTTCTTGGGGTGTATGTCGAACGGGAACTTCAGCACTGCTGATGGCAGCGCATATACTTTCCCGACCGCCTTTGCAAGCTTGCCCATGCCCTTATCCCCCAAAAGGCCCTCGTGCACGAGTGCAATCCCATTCCCAACAACCACCTTCCCGCCAATGCCGAGGCCGGATTTTACGGGCTTCCCGCTAGCGCCAATCCTTGCCAAGTCATTAATGCCCTGCCCGGTTGTGCTAAACAGTATGTCCTTTTCCCCGCGCACCTGGAATGCCTGGTCCCTTGGCCATTCAATGTTTATGTAGCCTGGCCCAACGAGCTCTATCCCAAGCCCTAGCCTCCTTGCGTCCTTTTCGAACTGCGCATACCTCAGCTTATCGCCCTGTGGAAGCACAACGCGGACGTCATACCCCTCATCCCTAAGCTTTTTCGCAACTGCCAGCCTCTCAGAGTATATTGTATTTACTGGCCTGTAGACGCTGGACACTTCGCTTATCTTTTGGGACAGCGCCCTTGCCGCAGCATAGCTTAGCACAAGCTTGCCGTCCTGGTAGCCCCCAATCTCACCATTCCCCTTCTTTGCCTCTTGCCTTATGCGGGACAGGAGGCGCCCAATCTTGTCTGCGCCGCCTCCTTTTGTGGCGATATAGCCTGTGATAAAATTGAATATCCTCCTTCTCCTTGCAGTTTCCGCCATACTTAGCGGCTGCCCATCCTCGCCCATTACAAAATAAGTGTCAGCGGGTGCAGGACCAACGAGGACAATTCCCTTTTTTGCCATGTGCTAGTTTAGCAGCCAAAGCAATTTAAACCCTCTTGCAGTTGTTAGCGCATGCGGCGCGGCCAGAGCTATGCTGTCCTGAAGCTCCTGCAGGGGGCAGTTATTGCTGTTGTGATGCTCACTATAGTTTATGGTGTCATTAAGTTTGTAGAGGACCGCAGGCCAAGCAGCGACATCTACTCAGTTAGCTGCGAGCTGCTTGGCTCTGCCTATGCGGCAAGGGGGACAGGCGAGCACTTCAGCAGGCAGGCGCTCTTGGTTGAGCAGGAAGTGTCTTCCTCCTCGCTTATCCAGTGCTCTGGCCTGCCAGCAGGCACCACCCTGAATCTCCTATGCAACAAGGCATTCTGCATACACAACGACGAGCAGGTCACCGACACTGGAGATTGTACGCTCCACAGCCCATGCTTCTCGATGCGCTTTGTTGCTGGCAACATGGTCCCAATCTGTGCGAGCTGCAGCACCGATGGATTCTGCAACCTTTGGTTCGGCGAAAGCGAGTGCTAACGTTTATATATCCCAATCAAGTTATTGGGATGAGGTAATCCATATGCAGAAAGGGCAGGCATTTGATGCTTTCAAGCTGTTAATTGCGGCTGTTGTCGCAGGGGCAATCTTGGTTATTTTGCTCTCTATGATAGGTGGCTTCGTGCCGGTCGGCCAGGACCCGCTCACGGTCATGGGGCAGGAGCTGAATAAGGTTAAGAAAGGTGGAGTTGCTTCCACCTCCACGCAAGTCGTACAGTTCGCGGAGGGCCAGGAATTCACAGCCGATGCAGTTGCGCGCTCGGCTGGTGTTAATCTAGGCCAGGTTCAGTTCTGCTGTGGCAGTGTCGATGATGTTGATGGCAAATGTACAGGCTATGAGTTTAGTGGGGACACCTTTGACTGCAAGGAGGATGACCTTACAGTAAATAGCCAGATATCCGGCAAGATCAGGGCGTATTGCCCATTAAGCAGCGAGCACCCGTGCATCATCGGCTTCAAGGTGAGCAGGTAGATGCTCTGGCTGCTGAAGCAGATGCTGCGCAGCGAGCGGGGGGACATGAACTGGACTCCCATCTACATCCTCATCCTGGCAGCCATTGCAGTGATACTGCTGATAAGCGTCATCAAGCCGATGTTCCAGTCGGCAGTGTCGACGGCTTCCTCGAGCATGCCCTAGTTTTTTCCATCGATACCGGCTGAAACTCAGCCGGCACGTTAGGCGAGGGCACCACAAGGGTGCCCGGCGGCATCACGCAGACCGCCCTCAACTTTTTCCATCAATGCTTTCCCACGCACCCTTTTCTGTGAAGCATTAGTGAAAAAAGCGTGCATGGAAAAGCTCCGTAGCAGGAAGAGGATTGTTCCAGTAGGCAGTGCCGGCCGCATCATCCGGGTTGCCTTAAGTTATTTAAACCCCTCTTCCTTTGTCTTCAGCATGCTTGGAAGCCGCGGCCAGGAGGAGGCGCCCTTCTCGCTCCTGCTTGCAGTTGCAATGATGGCGCTTGTCATCCCGATAGCTGCCTACATGTTCCAGAACTTCCAGACATGGGAGTGCCATCAGCGCATATCCAATAACCTTGAGTCGTTTGCGCGTGAGCTTGAGCTGGCCTCAACGCTTGGGGGTGGGAAAAGGATTGTGGATGTCGACCTCTCGCTCTACTCCTGCCCGGGCATACGTGTTGACAACTTTACATTAACCCAGCCCGGCCAGGACCGCTGCCAGGAAATGTGCCATGACCCCAACTGCCGCGTGCTTGAGGCAGTCTATGAGGATTTTGACCCGGATACTGGCCAGTCGCTTGGGCTCTCGGTTGCAACAGAGCCAGTGTGCGTCCGCATACCTGTTAATGTGGCATTTATAACAACCGACTGCCAGCCGCCTGAGGAGGTTCCCCTTGGCGAGTCGCTTACCCCTGGTTACTACCGCCTCTCCCTTACCAAAGAGGGGTATAAGGTAAAGATATGCCAAATTCCAGTTAAGAGGTATCACTCATGAGAAAAGGGCTTGGGATGTGGATTATGAGCAAGCTTGTCCTTGTAATATTCCTATTTGCACTTGTCCTTGTGCTTACGCTTTTCATGCGTGTCTATAGCGACAAGATAATCTCTGACACCGCCCAAAGCTACACCCTGCTTTGGAGCGAGATTGCCAGCGGCTCCCTCCTTTACCGTGCCAGTAGCGATAGCATTTATCTTCCGAACATAATCCGTGTGCGTGAGGCAAATAGGGAGTATACTGTAATGGTAAAGAAGGTAGGGGATGAGCGTGCCGTTTTCTTCCTCTCTTGGCAAAAGCATAATTCCTCTGAAAGTATGCATAAGGCGGGCTTTGCAGCTGCAAGCGGCATCAATATGCCGCCAAAAGTCGATAAGATACTGCTTTTTGAGGGTTCCCCCGACGAGCCAACCTTTACCCATGTGGATCAGTCGCTCGTAGTAAAGCCATCGCTCCGCACATACCGCGACAGCACCCTTGCTTTCTCCCGTAATGGCAGCTATTTCTGTATTGGCACAATAAAAGAGGGCGTGCCAGTCGAGCAGGCCATAAACCAGCTTGGCAACTGCTGTCAGGAGGGGTGGGATGTCCTTCCCGAATGCTACTAGGGGCTATTTGGGGCCATTGGGTGACGACTTCCCAGCAATATTCCCGATATCCATGGGGTTGCTGCTCTTCTTTTCAGCAATCACTATGACTTATAACTACTACAATATGAAGCATGATACTGCCATGCTCATGGAAGCAAACACTGCGCTTGGGAAGGCAGCGCGGGCGCAGCTGGTATTTGATTCTGCCTATTGGGAAAGGGTTTGTGATACCATTGACAAGACAAAAGCAAACTATGGCGTAAGGGCAAAAATTGAGCTGCTCCGCTTTGATGGCAGGGAATTTGAGAAGGTAAGGCGCATAGGCAGCCCCATTGACAACCCTTGTGTGGACTATGAGGACGATAAGGGGGTTCCATTGCCGTATCCAGGCACATTTTCCATTTCCCTAACCTATCCAGTACTTATTAAGTCCGGCGATGCACAGGAGATAGCCACGCTGAGGGTGACCACATGGAAGTAGGCAAAGGCCAGGCAATGGTGATGGACGGCTTGTTCTTCCTTATGATTTGCGGGCTGGCAGCGGCAACCCTCATGTGGGCTGGATCTGTTTACGGCAACAAAAGCTTTGAGGCATACAGGTACATTTACATGACAGATTATGCGGCTGGCGCACTCCAAGCACTAAGCCAGCTTGACTACAAGTACACCGTCGGCACGGGGGATACGGTAAAGGCAAATTTCCTTACGGAAATGGGCAAGTACATGCAGGGCGAGTTTGATAAGGGCGACACCCGCTATGTAGCAATGGTTAGCAAATGGGAAACCCTTTGCAAGCAATCACCAGCACCAATACTGCTAACAATCTTTACAGAGCAGCCCAACGTTGCCCACGGCACTAGGGATAAGCCAATCTACCTTTCATGTGGCGGGCTGCTTGATACCCTGAAGGGGGATGGGGGGATCAACACGCTTAAGTACCCTTACTACTCCTCACCTGCCGAGTCAAAGTCCTGTGATGTCCTCCGCTGCGAAATGGACATAAAGATATATTACTGAAAGGGGTTAGGTATAGCAATGCTGCTTGAGCTGTATTTCACGTTCCTCCGGCTGGACCTAGTGTATGGCGACTACCAGTCAATGCTTATAATTGCTTTCCTAACATCGCTCGTTGCCTTCATGGCAGCGGCTATTGCAAAGCTCGCACTCGGCAGGTACAAGCCGTGGTACCTTAGCGCGTTCATTGTTACCGAAGCGTATTTCTTCCTTGCACAGCTGTCCCTTGCCTTTTGGTACAAGGCAGCAATCCCGGTGCTAGCCTTCTTTGAGCCCGCAACATACGTTTATGTAATCTTTGCAGTGCCCATGATAATGGCGTACCGCAAGATAATGAAAAGGTGGCCGATGCTCCCGTGGCACGCTGTCATATACGCACTCTCCCTCCTGGCCTCGCTGGTGTTTTGGTACATACTGGTTTTCCAGTATGGGATATTCCGTCTTGTATAAAACATTTATATACTCTATACAGGTATAATTACCACATGGAGCGCTCTTCATCACTGGCCCTTTCATTCCTTCTCATAGTCTCATTATTCGCCCCATTTAGTGCCATGGCATCGGAAACACCTTCCCCTGCTGCATCCGCAGCGGGGACAACGGCCGCCTCCTGCCACATAAGCAACCTAAACACCACGAGCCTTGACTACAAGCAGTCCACCGCCATACAGGGCATTGTCCAGCAGGATGTTGCCACATCTGCGGAGAACTACCGCAGGCAGGCAGCCTTGAAGAAATTGGGCGTTGACACGAGGGGGGACCGTGCAAAGCTTGCAGACAAGTATAACTTTTACTTCATGGGTGCAGACGGACCTGTTTACTACTATGATGTGCTTGATGACATAATGAAGCCAAGCAACGGCTATCTAATTGGCACGGACATAGACGGCCGCATTGAATATGGGGGGCATTTGCACGAGAACCTGGCGATGTGTGGCCAGACTCCCGTGAACTCAACGGGGAACGTCTGCAACTCCAATGCAGACATAGACAAGACCGACACATACATGCAGGAGCTTAAGAAAGCCAAGACTAAGGCAGACTTAATGTCCGCGTTCGTTAGCCTTGAGGGGATGGGCGAGCTTGCTCCATCGGATGTGCTCCATCTAGGCCAATCGCGGCTGATGATGACCGAATACACGACAACAATGGCGACAAGCGGCCCCGGTTCGACAATCTTTGTCCTTCCACAGGCACTTGTGATGTACACCGCTGCCATGAAGAAGCTGGATATGGTGGACCTTGTGGTTGGCATCATTGGCGCGGGTGCGTCCATGAGGGCGGCAAGGACGGTTGCCAGCGAAGGGGGCATACAGCGCACGAAAATGTTCAAGTGGTTCAGTGATGCAATACACGGCAGGTCGTCCATGTCCGAAGCGGCTGAAGAGTCAGCAAGGTTCTCTAGGATATCGCGCTTTGGCGATTCAATGGACAGCATGAAAAGCGAGTTTAGGGCGGTGAGGAACGCCGTCAAGGAACAAAACCCAGCCTACAACAAGAACTTAGGCCTCCTAATAGATGAGGCAGACGACCAGATCAAGGGGCTAAAGTCAGTTGAGGGGAAGCTTATAGGGGGGACCAAGGAATACGAAGCGGTTAGCGGCAAGATAAAAAGCCTTGAGAAGCTCAAGGCTGACCTTTACACTATCCGCTCTAACGCACATAATATGCCCCCGGGCGTGTGGAAGGATGCTGCAGACTCGCTTGAGGCGGCATCCTCGGGCAGCAAGGACATTGAGTCAATAGCCTCAAAGGTAAACTTAGAGCGCAACACGTTCAAGGCAATGAAGGAAGCAATCGCAAATTCGCGCACTGCCACCCGGCTCAGGCTTTTCAAGAGCGCCCTTTCGGCAGAAAATGGCGGCCTTGGCAAGGCGCTTAAGGTGCTGTTCACAGGAAACGGTGTGACTGGCGAGAATATAGCATTCAGCACTGCAAAGGCACTCCTTTACCGCCTCTCCTATGCGATTTATGCGGGCCCCGGGACCAAGGCAATAATGATTGCGCGGGGGCTCCATGCGGCAAATGACCTCCTGCTGCGCGAGGGCTTCCTTGAGCTTACGGGCGCGGGGCTTTCACTGCACTACTCAAAGGATGAGCTCGGCAAGTATTACACTGACGAGTCGGTTGTTGTCCTCCTTGCCCAGAACTCGCTCGTGCATGGCCTGATGTCTGCTTACCTTGGGGGCGACCTTGGCGCTACCTTCTTTGGCATACTTGGCCAGGTGAACCAGAACATACAGCCCCTTGTCTCCAAGGCAAACCTGCTTGGCGACGTCCTTGTATTTGGTGGGATCATGTACCCGCCAAAGGGGGGGGTGATAGAGGTTACTAAGGCAAATCCGAAGGGGATGACAGAGATAGACAAGAAAGGCGGGTACTACATAATGCACATCCGCAACTGGGACAACCATGTCTACTCTGCTGTTGAGGACGTGCGGACCATGAAGCGGCGGAGTGCTGAGGGCACCCTTGTGACTGCAATGGGCATGTGGACAAATAAGATAGACCTCTACGGGCACATGTATTCGCAGAGCGAGCTGCCAGGCGGCCTGTTCACGGGTGCGGACACTTTCATAAAGAAGATAGGCAACTGGGGAGTGTTCAGCAACCTGCTCATTGCCTCGTCGAGCTATTACCTGTTCTTCACGCGGGGCAGCCCCGCTGCCGCCTCGCTTGGCATGGGTGTGCTTGGCGCCCCGTTGGGGCTTTACCTTTCTTCACAGCACAGCATGCTTGCAGGCAAGGACTTCATGACCGCGCAATACACGGATATGAAAAGCCTTTCGGAGTGCATACGCACGGGCAACACCTCTGGCAACATGAGCTGCAACCCGCGCCAGGAGTGTGCGCCCTTACTAAGCGAATGCTTTAGCGAGGAAGGCATGGGCAGCGCAGAGATGATAGGCACTACTGTCGCGGACATGGCACTTGCATCCTCGCCAGCCCTTGGGCCGGTGGGTGCGGGCGTCATGCTTGCGGAAGTTGCTTTTTCAATACAAAAGATAAAAGTGCGCGAGCAGTGCCTCCGCGACCTTGCTACCTGCAAGGAGCACACCTTCACGATAATTGGCGCAGCCCAGTATACCGATCCCGCGATAATTGCGGAGAAGCAGCAGAGCGAGCAGCTAAAGGCGCTGCCAGGCCTTGACCAGCTGCCGATTAACGACTTCCTTTCAAAGAGCGGGCTTGGCAACATAACCAACCCAACGGAGCAGTTCTCACAGCAGCAGCTCAACGTGCACACAGAGGGCTACAACGTCTCCGGAAGGATGGCGTTTGACCAGCTGTATTATGCCCACCTGCAGGATGCGTCCATACAATGGGTTGAAGGGAAGCTGCCAATCAACCTATGCAGCCTTGACGACGCGGGCAACCCCCAGGATGACAAGTGCCTTACCGTGAATGGCCAGTCGCTTGTTGTTGGCGGCAAGACGGTTATGACTGGCGAGCTTGTGCCGTTCAAGTGGATGGACACAGACATGCCCGCGCTGGTAATACCAAATACCGCAGTTACAATCACGCTGCCGTCATCTGACTGCATGCTGTTCAGCGTCGATAAGACGGGCACGCACCTGCAGCTGAGCAAGGATGTTGTTGCCAAATTTGAGGCAGAAGGGTTTGACGAGGTTGGGCGCATGATGGGCACAATGCGCGTCATTAACACGGACAAGGGATCCATCTACCCAAGTGTAGACTACAACGGCGACTTCCGCCTTGAGCGCGACAAGCCGGATGGATCATTTGGGTACAGCACCAAGGGCGTTACCGTAACGGCAAATGCGAAGGTAAAGTTCAACGGCAATACGCTTGGCTTCCAGTCGGCGGTCTTTACTGGCGGCTCAATAATCAAGAAGGGCGACAGGATATACGTCCTTCCGAAGTATTTCATGCCTGAGATGTCCGGCAAGAGCTGGCTACAGCATACCCAAGGCACCCCCTTCAAGAGCGCAACTGGCAATGAGATAGCTGCACTTGACTCGAAGGGCAACCTCATTGGCATAGACGCAGCCCAAACGCGGCTGCCTGGCGGCAAGAAGCTTGGCATACTTACAAAGCTTGATGCGTGGAAGGACACAAACGGCGATGGCAAGGTCCAGGCAGGTGAGAAGGCGGGATGGCGCTTCTACACCGGCGCTGACAACAAGACAAAGTTCGAGCTAGCTTACAACGGCAAGAAGGAAGTATATGACGCTGACCAGGTTGCCATAGACAAGAAGACCGGCGCAATCAAGGTTTATGAGAAGGGCAAGCCGCATGTTGAGGCAAACCTGCTGCGCACCTTGGAGACTAGGGTTGACTCGCTTGGGAGGACACTGTTCTCAATAAAGGATGGGCAGGGCAACACCCTCCTTGATGAGGCGCTTGTTACCTACCTGAAGGGCACGGGCGGCGCGATACGCTACAACCCGGACAACAACAACTACATATTCGTGAACGGCCAGCCCGTTGAGCTTAACAACGACTTCAAGCTGAACGGCTTCAACCCCATAACCGGCAGGACCGACCCGCCGCTGCTCCAGCCAAGCTCCGTAAGCAGCGAGGTGAAGCCTTACGAGAAGGAGAAGGCGGCACCGCCAGCAGTCCCGCTGCACGGGACGGGCGCAGAAGCGGCCGCTTATGTGCTCGCGCTGTTTGCAGGCATTTATCTCATCTACCGCAGGAAGTAATTGCATGGACGTCAAGGATTTGGATATAGCTAAAAGCACCACTGCAAGGGAGCTTGTTGCGCAGTTCTCCACAACTGGCTTCCAGGCTACCGAGATAGCGCGTGCAGCCGAGCTTATCAGAAGGATGCACAAGGAGAAGGCGTTCGTCGTGCTCACCTTTACCGCCAACATGGTTGCCACGGGCTTGCGCTCCTTATTTGCAAAGATGGCTGAGAAAAAGATGGTGGGCATGATAATTACCACCGGTGGCGCCGTGGAACACGACTTTATGCGCTCGTTTGAGCCTTACCAGCTTGGCAGCTTCCATATGGACGATGTCGAATTGCACGAGAAGGACATAAACCGCATTGGCAACGTGCTCGTGCCAAGCGAGCGCTATGTCATGCTGGAGAAGAAGCTAAAGCCAGTGTTCAGCAAGTTCGAGCACACCCATGTTTCGCCAAGCACATTTATCGAGGAGATGGGCAGGCACACCGAAGACAGGAACTCCTTCCTGTATTGGGCAACAAAAAACAAGATCCCCATAATATCCCCCGGCATAACAGACTCTGCAATAGGGCTGCAGACCTATTTTGTGAAGCAGGAGGACCCTAAATTTGGGATAGATGTTACCGCTGACATGAAGATTGCACAGGACACCGTGCTTGCCGCTGATAAGGTAGGGGGCATAATACTTGGCGGGGGCATAAGCAAGCACCATGCCATAGGCGTGAACATACTGCGCGGGGGCATGGACTATGCGGTCTATGTGACGACTGCAACGCCGTTTGACGGCTCGCTAAGCGGCGCGGCACCAACTGAGGCAAAGTCCTGGGGCAAGATAGCAGAGAAGGCGAACACCGTTACGGTCTATTCCGACGCCGCGATTGCCTTTCCGCTTATCTTCTCTGCGATTATATAGCCCGTGTCGAACACCACAACCGCAGCTATGAACTCCCAGCTGCCTGTTGCGGCGGACACGGCAACCGCGGCCACCTCAAGCGAAAGCCGGTAGCGGAAGAACTTATATGCAATCCCCTTTAGTTTTCCCATATCCGCAAGCGGGTTCCCGATCTCGTCAGCGATTGCTGCGGCAGCAAACACCGTGAGGAGCAGCCAATCAATTTTTCCCAGCCGCGCAAGCAGGGGAATTGCAAATGCAATCACCGCAACCGCATGCGCGCCGTGGTCAATCTTCTTCGTGAGCAGCACCGCAAATACGATGCCAATTGCAAGCGGTGCGAGAAGCGGCATCGCAAGCACCGCCCAGGCGGCGGTTGCGCCATAGGCAATGCCAGGCAGGTAGGCAAGGCGCGGCCTCTTGGCAGTGTCGATTAGCTCATCCGTTATTTTCACAAGGAATCCTGAGAAAAGCAGGGCGGCGAATACTGCACTCATATCCTCCCTTTCTCCTTGAACTTGCGGTAGACTTGGTCAAGTGTCCTCCCATTTTTTATCTGCAGGAGGACCTTCCTGACTTTGGCGTTGTCTATGTTTTCCTCCGAAACAACCGGGCCTTTGGCAACCATCTCGTGGAACATCCTTGCAGGCTCGGCGTATAGCTCTTTGTGTGCCCTGTCTTCAAATTGCCTGATTGCGTCGTCGAACCGCTTTCCGTCGTGCAGCTTGGACAGGTAAATCTCAAAGAAGGTGGTTATCCCCTCATGGGTTCTCGCGCCCTCCCTAGTCGATGTTGAAACCGACCTGCCCACAATGTCATTCAGGTGCCTGTGTGTCAGCTCGTGGATTTCCGTGGAGTAAACCTCGTCCGCCCTTGCCCCTTTCCCGGCTGCTAGGGTGGTTAATGGGCCGCTTCCCTTCCTTTCCTCGAGCAGGCCGATAACCTCGTTCAGCCTTTTTGCGAACCGCTTGCTTGCCAACCGTGGGTTGTCTCCAATGTGCTTTTTTAGCGGGTAAAGGACCCTGTTTAGGAATTTCTCCACCTCTATGTTTGAGCCGTTTATGGAGCTGCGCTTCCAGAACTGCCAAGGCCTGGCGCTTTCCCGCCTTATGGCGGAGATTGTCCCCCTTATGTCCAGCTTGTTTCCGTCCCTCACAGGCTTTGTGAGGAATGCCTGCTGGTTCAGCCCCCACCGCAGGAGCTCGTGCTTTTTGGCGCCGGGGTTCAACTTGCGGAAATATTCGTGTGTGCGCTCTGCAGCCGGCTTTCGTGGCATCTCTCAAATTAAGAATTTTCGCGTTTAAATGCTTTTAGCCACATACGGGAACGCGAATATGTTGTTGGAGGCCAAGCTGGCCTGACACACAGCCAGGGAAACCAATATATCCTAAGAGTTACCGGATTACAGCAATGAAAGATACTGTTTTCTTAACCGAGCAAAAAGAGGGCGGCTATACTGCACAATGTGTTGAGCTTCCTGCAGCAATAAGCGAGGGCGACACCAAAAAAGAAGCATTAGCCAACATTAAAGAGGCCATAGGGCTCGTGATTGAGGATATGAGGGAAGCGATATCCAAACACCCCAAGCTGATACGGGTTGAAGTTAGTGCCTAAGCTAAGGATATTGTCAGGTGCGGGAGCCATAAAAGTGCTCAAGGCAAATGGCTTCATATTATCCCGGCACAAAAGCAGCCATGCTTTATTGGGGAAAGGCTCTTACGCGTTACTGTCCCACTGCACAGCCAACTAAAAGCAGGCACATTGAAGGCAATCATCAAGCAGTCCGGCTTGGACGAAAAACTCTTTCGCTAGCTAAACACTCTTTGTCACGTACGGAAACGCGAATATGTTGTCGGCTACGTGCAGCGGCGGCCTCGCGTCATCCACCTTCAAATTCCCTTTATCATCTAAATAATCTTCGTTTGCAGAGACAGCTACCACCCTGCCGACGACCATTATGTGGTCCCCCGCCTTCTTGGAGAATTCCTCGAAGCACTCAATGTGCGCCACGCACTCGGAAAGCCGTGGCGGCCGGACCTTCTCGGACGGCTCGGTCTTGAACTTTGCCTTCTCTATCTTGCTTTCGTTGGGGTCCCACTTGCCACCTGCTATCCAGAGCTTGTCAAGTATCTTTTCTGTGGGTATGTTTATTACAAACTCCTTTACCCGCGTTAGCGCCCAGTAGGAGTGCTTGTTAATCCCAACGCTTAGCATCACAAGCGGCGGGTCGAAGGAAACAGGTGCGACGAACGAGAAGGGGGAGACATCCGCCCTCCCTTTCTCATCAATAGTTGTCACTAGCACCGTCAGTTTTGGAGACATCAGCCTGTAGTAGTCCTGCAGCCTCAAGTTGCACCCCGCAAGCTAGTTAGCCAAGAAGGGTTTAAAAGCTTACCCGTACATTGGTGTCTTTTCCTCAGCTTCCTGGTACTTTATCTTGCCCATCTTTATCTGCGAGACCATGCGCTTCATCTTTTGCTCAACTTCCCTTGCCTCTTCAAGCAGGTCGGCAGTCTTTATGTCATAGCCAAGGAACTTCTCAAGCTTTTCCAGCAGCTCTGCAGCCGCACCTGGGTCAGGGTAGCCCCGCTCTGTCTCTATCAGCAAGCTCATTGCAGGGAAGCCTGCTGCTGCGCATTTTGCCATGAGTATCCCAGAGACACCAGTTGTAACGCCTTCAGTAATTATCTTTACATGGCGGGATGTCAGCTCGTCCATCATGCCTTTGGTTGTTGCAATCCCATATATCTCTGACTGTGCTGTCCCCTGCCTTGAGGTCATGCCAGCAAGCGATATTATCCTCTTTATCTTGTTTTCTTTTGCCCAGTTAAGTATCTCGTCAGCTATGTCATAGACCGTGCTTGACGGCACGACAAACTCTGAGAACAGGAGCACCAGCTTGTGCTCATGGTCAACGTAAATCCTCGCTGGGAAGAGTGGCTTTCCCTTGTGGATGGAGGCCATTGGTGGGAATCTCTTTGAAGTGAGGTGCCCCATATCTTCTGCTTTTTGCTTTTCAGCAAGGTAGCTGACAGCAATTGTGCCTATCAGCCCAATCCCCGGGAAGCCTTCAATTAGGGTGTACCCCTCCACTTTATCTGGCCTTGTTGTTACAATCTTAACATTATTTTCCATAACTGCAGTTATTCATTAGGGCTTTAAAAAGATGCGTGTTGTTATCTCCAGGCTTTTGCGCTTAGCGTGGCAAGCTGTATTCCCATAAGCGCACGCATCTGCTGCACTTTTGTGAAGTAGTCCTGCCTGTCCTGTGAGTAAAACTTAACCAGCAGGTTTCCCTCACCAGCTATTGCATGCACCTCATCAACCCCGGATATGGAAAGAAGCTTCGGTGCCATCTGGCTTGGGTCAGCTGCCTTTCCTACCACAAAGCAGGTGAACCCGTATGCTCCACTGCCTGCTATGGCGCCGAAGCCATGGAAAAACCCCCCTCGCTCCAGCTTCTTTAGCCGCGACTGGGCTGTGGAAGTTGGTATCCCAAGAGCATGAGCAATCTTTGTGATGCGCGGAGACCAATAGGCCGGCTTGCGGATTAGCTCGAGCATTTTGCGGTCTTCTGCGCTTATTCTCATGTAATATACGTTAAATCACATATAATTTATATAACTTACGAATAATAATGACATTTATAACGAATAATCGTAATTTATACTAAAATTCCAGAGCTAGCAAGCATAAACAGCGCCATTGATGCGGGGACAAGCACAGCTGCATAAAGCAGCGAGTTCTCAATGGCCCCTTCCTGGTAAGCCACAAACACCGAGGCAATAAGCGCATACTCCGCTATGTAAAGCTGGCTGCCAGCTACTGCGCTTGACAGTAGCTCCTTGCCCGATGCTGAGCCAAAGCCGAGCACTGCAAGGCCGCTTAGCCCAAGGGAGCTTGTCATTGAGCTAAGTGTGCCCAATACAATGGGGACGATTATGCCGCCGGCCAGCAGCAAGGTGTATTTCTCTATTGCAGCGCTTGCAGCCCTGGCTTGCACTGCCTCAGCCATGCTGCTTATCTCTTCTGCGGTTTCCTTAAGCGCCTCCCCCATGTCCGCGCCGGTGTGGTAGCTTTGCAGCAGCAAGCCTATGGCCCGCTTCAGCAGTGCGCTGTCGTTTGCGGCTGCCATTCCCTCAAGGGCGGTGTCTATGGCAATCCCATTCCTAACCTGCATTGATGCCTTTGCAAACTCCTGCTGCATTGCCCCCTTCCCATGGGACAGCTCCCTTACAATCTCCTCGAGCGGGGCAAAGGGCCTTGATGCTGCTGCGTAAAGCGCCTGTGGCAGCCCCGCCTCAATTGACCTTTGCCTTTTTGCCCATAAGTAAGCAGGTATGCTATACGCGCCAGCGATTGGAAGCAGCGCCGCCAGGCAAAGCGCCAGCAGCCATACCCCCTTTGCAAGCGACAGTGCCAGCAGGAACATTAGGGCGCTGGCTATGGCGGGGCGCAGCACCCACTCCCTGCTGTCCCCCCAGCCAAGCCCGTCAAGGGCACGCCCCAGCCTTACGCTTATTTTCTCAAGCATAGCTATCATGCAAAGAACGGCCTCTTTAGCCGCATTAGCACAAGGGCAGCAGCATCAGCAGCCGGGAACCCTGCAGCCGCAATCCAAAATGCCTGCTCCGGCGATACCATCCCAGCCATAAAGCTTGACCCGACTATCACATACGCCTGGAACAGCGCTGGCACTATTGCTGATATTGCGATAAACACCAGCGAATAGACAACCAGCTTTCCTGAATATTCCCCCATTGCTGCCTTCTGCACTGCAGCTATCTCCTCGCCTAGCTTCCTTAGCTGCATTGGGCTGCCCCTTTTTGAATAGGCGCTGCTTAGCTGGGCCATTGCCTTCTGCAGCTGCCTTGACTCCACAGCCTCCCCGAGCGAGTGCAGCGCTTCAGGCATTGCCTTGCCGAGCTTTGCCTCGTGGAGTGCCTGGCCAAGCATGTCCCCAATTGCTGTCCCCTGGCAGCACTGCTTCATTGCCCTTTCGAAAGGCATGCCTGCTGCCAGCAGTGTGGCTATAGAGCGCAGTGCAAGGGGCAGCTCTTTTTCAGCCTTGCCTGCAACCTCCTTTTTCCTGTAGCTGGGGTAGGCATATGCCGCTCCAATCCCTGCCGCCCCTGCAAGAGGGGCAGCGGCTGGCTGGCCAGCAGCCACAGCAGCAAGGAAAAGCGCAGCCCCAATGTAAGCGCAGTAGCTCAGCCATTCCTTTCTTGTTTTCTTGATGTGCGCTAGCTTAAGCTCCCTTGAAAGTCCCATCTTCCAGCTCCTTTGCGCGCTTCTGCAGCTCGGCTTCCAGGCCCTCCCGGCTAAGGGAGAATGCGTGCATTATTGCAGTGGCGGCCTTCCCCCCCGCAGCCCCCCGCAGCCTCCTGGCTTCATAGTCATACTCAAACAGCTTGTGAGGCGTTGGAGTGCCGGTTTTGGCGCTTATCTCGCTTATCTCCGTTATCCGCCGGACCTCTTTTTTTGTGGCAGAGCTGTAGTCGTCCCACCTTTGCTGGACAACAACCAGCCCAAGCGATGCAAGGCTGCTGTCGCTTATCCCAAGGCTTTTCAGCCTGCTGATTGCCTCTCTTGTGCTGAGTGCATGGAAGGTCGCAATGCTCCCCTTGCCCTGCCCTGCCAGCATCGTGTTCATCAGCGCTTTTGCCTCTTCTGCTGTGCGGACTTCGCCAACGATAATGCGGTCGGGCCGCATGCGCAGCGTGTCGCTTACAAGTTCCTCCATCCCAAGCCCAAGCTCGCTATTGACAACCAGCCTGACGGTGTGCTTGTGGGGTATGCGGACTTCAGGTGTTTCCTCAACAATTACCACCCTCTCATCACGCGGTATAAGCCCTGCGAGCGCATTTAGCGTAGTTGTCTTCCCGGAGCCAGTCGAGCCAGCAACAAGCACGTTCAAGTCGCACTGCATGGCCATTGACAGAAAGGCCATTGCCCCTGCACTTACTGTGCCATTGGCAACAAGCTCGGCAGCATCCATTGGCTCCTTCCTGAACTTGCGGATTGTCATGGTTGTGCTTTCAGCAACCGGCGGGATTGCTGCATGGAGCCGCGACCCGTCTGGCAGTGACGCATTTAGCCGCGGCTTTTGGAGAGTTATGCGCCTTCCAAGCGGCCGGGCAATGCGGTTTATGAGGGCAACAATCTTCTTCTCTTCCGTGAACGTGACATCCGTGTCAAGCCACCCAACCCCCCGCTTGTATACCCTTACTGGCTTGCCCGTGCCTGCCACTGCAATCTCCTCAAGCGAGTCATCAGCCAGCATTGGGCTAAGGGCCGATAGCCCATAAAGCTCGCCCCTTGCAGCCTTCAGCAGCTCTTCTCGCTGCTTCTTCCCAAGGGCAAGGTGCATTTCTTCGCAATAGCCATCAAGCACCTCTGCTATCTCTATCTTGCTTTCCTTTGCCATCTCGCGGAATGCCTTTGCCACGGCATCCAGCAGCTTTGCTTCCTGATAGCTCAGCCCGTAAATGCCCGTTTCATAATCCCCACTGGTTTTTTCCCAGCCAAGTATATGCCTCCGCTCCTCGATTTCCTCGGGCGTTTCCTCAAGGTGCAGCCCAAGCGGGCACACCCCCACGCACTTTGGCTCGCCGCCGCACAGGTCGCACTTGCGGGCATAGCCATCTATGTAAATTGCATTGTACGGGCACGCGGCCGCGCAGAGCCCGCAGCCGTCACAGCGATCCGGGTCAACGGACCACACATCCGGCATTACCTCGTAGAACGCGTTCCGCGGGCACGCCTTCACGCAGGGCGCATCCTTGCAGTGCCGGCACTCGAAGTTTGCCTTGTGCGGGCAGACCTCGATGCACCTGTTGCAGTGGCTGCAGCTGTCAATAACGAGCCTCACTTTCCCTCTCCCCCATATGGTGGATTAGGGCGAAAGTTATATATATGCTTTATGTATATAATACATATATGGCTTCCCAGCCGGTGCTTGTGAATTTCCCGAAGAAAATGCTCTCGCAGCTCGACTCCCTCGTGAGGAAGGGGCTCTTCAGCAACAGGAGCGAGGCGATAAGGGAGGGCGCAAGGGGGGTCATATTGGGCTACGGCGGGCTGGCGGGCAGGGCCGAGAAGCCCGCCACTGATGTCGTACGGGAGATTCGTGCGGAGATGTGGAAAGACGCCCTCGCACAGGCGGAGGGGGACGAGCGCCGCGCAGCAGATATACTCGCCAAAAATGCAAAGCTTGCGGCCAGCGGATTTTGGGCTAGTACTCCTCGGGCCTGATAACCATTATCCCCATTATCTCCCCAACTTCCTTGTGGATGTTCTCCTCGCTCACGAACAGCTCCGCACCGCTTCTCTTCGCCAGCAGGAAATGCGCACAGTCGTTGACGCCTATTCCCCTTCCAAGCTTTGCCTTCAGCTCCCTGTTCAGCTCCGCCGCCCTTCCAAACACGGGCGCGTCGGGCTTGACGCGCCTCACTGCCAGCCCCGAGCTGCCGATGAATTCCCTCGCCATTGGCAGCAGGTATGGGTATTTTTTCCCCATCTCCAGGAGCACAAGGTCCGACAGCAGGATGATGTCGCTGCTTTCAACAACTTTCTCAAACATCCTTGCCGCGTAGTATGTGACTGGCCCCCACTTCGCACTGCTCTCTTCCTTGAACAGGCTAATCCACACATTGGTGTCGGTGTAAAGCTTTCTCTCCCCTTTCAAAACTCTCCCCAAGCAAGTTATGCACTTCAACAATAAAAGCGTTACTCCAATTCCACCTTTTCCCCCAGCTTAAACTCTGCGCTCCCCGCCTTCATCTCAACGACGTACTTCGCAGGCCTCTTCGGCGTGTAGTTGAATGCCCACGGCTCCAGCGTCACCTTGTCCACCACGCGCATGTCATTGTCCAGGAACACCGCATCTATGGGGAACCGCATGAACATCATGTGTATGCTCGCGCCGAGCCGCGACTCCCTGTCCAGCACGAGAACCAGCGGCCGCTTCACATCCCTCCGGAGCATCAGCCCCTTGAATTTCTGCCAGGGCGTTGTCGCCCATTCCACTTTCATGTCTCCAGGGTCACCGCCGTCACTTGGTAATTTGTCTTTGTGAATGTTATCCTATCAATTACCTTAGAGCTGTTTGTGGTGAATGAGTAGTAGTAGTTGTAGGCGGGATCCACCACACTGCCACAGCTTCCGTTGAGCGTTGCCTGCACCGTTCCGCTTCCGCTGCCCCAGTCTTCCGGGCTAAAGTCAAAGTCGTCATATGTCCCGTCCGTATACCATACCACAAGGGGCTTTAGCATGTTTGCAGTCGCGTTTTCCTGGTCGCTTAGCCCGGTTTGGTCGTATGCGGTGATTGCACAAATCCAGCTGTCGCCAAATGAAGTGTCGTTGCTTCCAGGTGCAGCCGTTGTATAGCACACTCCCCCATTTGTGCACACTATCCCATCCACATCCCATGTCGCATTGTGCACGCCATTCCTGTACCAGCTCACATTTGCCTTAAGCACATCGTTTGGGTTCACGTCGCTAATCACCCACGAGCAGTTTAAGTCGTCGTTTGTTGTGGGGTTCGCAGGTATAATTGTCTGCTCGGTGATGTAAGGTGCCTGCGTTACCACGATAAAGCTCCAAGGGCCAGCCCAGCTTGAATAGTTGTACCCATCATATGCCCGCACTTCCCATGAGTATAGCACATCATAATCCAGTTCCTCACTGGGAGACAGCCTGTATTCACTGTTGGACAGCCCCGTCTTGCTTAGCCTCGTGCGATATGCCCCGTATATGGATTTGATTGCAGGCGTTTTGCCCCCACTCCCGTTCAGGTATACTCTCACCGAAAAGCTCTGGTTGACGTCACCAAACGAGCCAGTGGTTGGTGCAGTTATTGTCTTCTCATGCTGGTCGTACAGCTCCATTACTTCCCCACTGCTCAGGGCCCTT
>WALL01000013.1 GCA_015522845.1 Nanobdellati archaeon | reverse complement strand
TACTTCAGCGACGCGAACGGCGACACGCTCACTTACACAGCGACAGGATATGATGGTACATTGGTGAATATTACAATCGATGCAGGAAACAATGTTTACGCAAGCACCGTTACGCCAAATGCATATGGCGCAACAACCGTGAATATAACCGCAAGCGATGGCTCCCTTACGGCATCGGACGAGTTTGCACTCTTTGTTGATTCGGTAAATGATCCACCGGTAGCCAACTTCACGGCAAACGCAACAGCCATATACGAGACAGAGGCAGTCCAGTTCGACGGCACCGGCAGCTATGACATCGACGACGGCATAGCCAGCTATGTGTGGGACTTCAATGACGGCGCAACCGCAAACGGCACGGGCACGCCAGGAATTGCCACCCACACATTCAACAACGCAGGCACCTACAACGTGACGCTTACGGTTACCGACAACAGCGGCGCGTCCGACACCACAAACATGACAATTACCGTCCTGCCAAACACCTTCCCGGACCTCACAGTAATGTCTGTCTGGGCATCGGACAGCAGGCCTGAGATTGGCGAAACTGCCACCATATACGCAAATGTCACCAATATAGGCGCGGCAGACGCAGCTGGTGCCGTAGTCGTGAACATGACCGGCGACGCCACAGGCCAGGCAACAATTACCAACCTTGCAGTTGGCGAGGTCAAGCAGGTAACCTTTACCGCATCATGGGCCAGCGCAGGCGCTAAGTCAGTCACAGTCACAATAGATCCAGCGGACAGCTATCACGAGGAGAACGAGGCAAACAACCAGATGGACTACACACTCACTGTCAACGCAGCGCCCGTTGCGGCCATAAGCATGCCCGCGCACTGCTATGTGAACGGGCCCTGCGACTACAACGGCTCCGCAAGCACCGATGATGTCAACGTAACCGGTTATTACTGGGACTTCGGCGGAACAGGCAACTCCACAGCTGCAGCGGGCACATGGCACTTCGGTGCGGAGGGCAACTACACGGTCACGCTAACAGTGACAGATACTGATGGGGCAACCGGCACAGCGAACAAAACAGTTAATGTAACTAACGGCACTGGCATCCCGCCGGTAGCGGACGCCGGCTCGGATCAGGCAGTTCCTGTCAACACCATCGTCACGTTCGACGGGAGCAACTCGACGGACGACCTCGGGATATACTCCTACGAGTGGGCGTTCGGAAACGGCACGCTGATTGGCTCGGGTGTCGCGCCGGCATACAACTTCACGTCTGTGGGCGTCTACACAGTCAAGCTGAAGGTCACCGACCTCGAGGGCCTCACCGATGAGGACCATATGGCCGTCACAGTTTACGACCCGTCAAATCCGCTGCCTGACCTGGTGGCACGCAACCTCACCGTCGCGGACTACAGCCCCACAGTCGGCGACACCGACAATGCAACCGTTGAGATATATAATCTCGGCGGCGCGGATGCAGCTAACTTCACGGTGGCGCTTACCGATACGCAAAACCAGTCCTTTAGCGTACCTGGCATCAGCATTGCCCCGGGGGAGATGCAGAAAGTAACGTTCCAGTGGATAGCTACCGGCGTGAACACCACTCTTACAGCAACGGCTGATTCTGGCAACACGGTTGCGGAGTCAGACGAGACAAACAACAACGCCACACTTAGCCTAATTGTCGGAAACGGCTATGACCCGAATTATGCGCCGACCGCAGTTATCACTGCTTCTACAACCAGCGCAACCACGGGAACGGCAATATCATTCGACGCCTACAACAGCACTGACAGCGATGGCAGCATTGTCTCCTACACTTGGCACTTCGGTGATGGCACAACCGCTACCGGCAACGCAACCAGCCACTCTTACAGTGCAGCTGGCACATACACAGTAAGGCTCACAGTTGCCGACAATGATGGTGCAACTGGCACAGCTATGCTGGCAGTAACAATCTCCTCATCCAGTGGAAATGATGGCAATGGTGGAACTGGGGGTTTCCCCGTCATTTCACCTACCCACGCGCCCGCAAGCGCAGCCAACACAACACGGTTGGAGACGCCAATATTCATTGACAACCTTGTGACCTACCAGATTGGTGACTTTACAATAACAAGGGATTACTTCTACAATCCCAACACCAATGCTGGCTGGTACACAATGAACATTGTGAATACTGGCGACAAGAATTACGTCATTAAGCTTGAGGATCCAAACCCTTATAATGCGGAGGAGAGCGTGGCACCCGATTACACTGTTGGAAACCGCCTCGGCTGGGAGCTCAACATGACTGCAGCAGCAATGTTTGAGGTAACTTACAACTTTAAGGGGAATGTAACTCCTGCACAGGTAAAGGCAATTGGCGTGCCAGTCCTAGAAGACATAACCCCAAAGCCAGCACCTGCAGCACAGCCCGCAGTTACGCCTTCACCTGTTCCCAAAAAACCTGTAGCAACCAACCCCTTGACTGGCCTTTTAACCTTGCTGAACCCTAAAGCTATGGAAGGATGGGCAACAACTGTAGCCTTGCTGGCAGCCATTGTGCTGGCGAGTGTTGCCTGGGTGCTCTTCAAGGAGGAGGGAAATGGCTTTTCGATTATTGGGAAGCCTGCTGGCAGCTCCACACTTGGGGAAGTTAATTTTAACCAGCCGGGAAGCGCCTATGCTGAAGGGACACTTTACTGAGGTGATAAAATGCGCACAAGCCTGATTGCCATCCTGCTCCTTGCTGCAGTGGCAAGTGCACAGTGCAGCTCGCTGCTGCTTAACGGGGACCACTACCGGCAGGTCGAGCAATACCAAGAGATTACTGTAAAGCTGGTTGCATATAACGGGTGCCCTACAGCTAACTATACTATCACCCCATTTTCAAGCCTACCCGTTACAATTGATAAGGGCAGCTTTTCCCTTGGAAGAAGCAAGGCCATAGCAGCCTATGCTACAATTGCACCCGGTGCTGCTGATCCCGGGCTGTACACAGTGCATTTTCTAATGCAGTCTAAGCAGGGCATTGCAAGGGAAGAATTTGTTGTCAAAGTGCGCAAGGCCCAGCACCCCCCGCTGGTTGCAGAGGCTCCCGCAATTATGCGGATACAGGAAAACAAGGGTTTTGACTTTACAATTGCAGTGACAAACAACGGGAGCTCGCCCATGAGCAATGTAATGGCATTTGTTGATGAGGAGGGACAGGCCCGCAGGTACTCTGGTCCTATAAGTGTGCTGCAGCCAGGGGAAACAAAGCACATAAGCTTCCACTATGGCCCCAGGCCGCGTGGTGAGTATACACTAAATTATACTGTTGTCTCTGGCAGCTATAAGTTTGTTGGGCAGGCAACAGTTGGCTCATCAAGTAAGAATTACCCACTTGTTACGCTGGCAACAGTTAAGGGCTACGACAGCGGCTACCGCATATCTTATCTTGCCAAGAACATAGGCCCAAAGCGGCTTGACAACTTGTTCCTGACAGTGGAAGATGCGCCAAGCGACTGGCAGGTAATCTCACCAAGCAGGTTCTCGCTCAACCCAGGCGAAACAAAGGAAGTGGAGCTAACCCTTAGATATGGGAAGGACAAGGATGCAGGTGTTACTGCAGCGCTGTATGAGGGGGATGCCCTCCGTGCAGAGGACAGGGTAATCCTATCACAGTCTAGGCTGAGTGGGACTGGGCTTTTCAGCCTGGCCAGCTCGTTTGAGCTTGGCTTGCTCCTGGTACTGCTTGTTGGAGTGGCATATTTTGGTTACAGCCTTCGGAAAAGGGCAATGGAAAAAAACATAGAGATACGCTCATTGCTGCCGGAGTGGGCCGAGAACCTATGGCCGTTTTAATGTTTGTGAGAGGGGGCCACATGCGGACACCTCCAAAATGCATGTAAGGCTCTTTTTTTTCTTTGGCCCCCTCTCTATTTTTACTTTTATGGGCTGAATCTCTCAATCCTGTAATAAGTTATGTCCCCCTCCTTGTCAACAAGCGCGTAGACCATTTTTTTCCTGACGTTTTGTGCAAGGCGTATTTTTCCTGAAAACGTATGGAAGTCGCACTTAAACTCTTCGGGAACCGCATGCACTAGCCAAATGGCATGTGCCTCACCGGGTCTGACACCCCTCCCATAAACACGGTAATGTGTGCCAAACTTAAAGCCCGTCTTTACCACATACCCTCTCCCGCGCAGGTCGCGGTAGACAATATACTTTCGCGGGAATTCCTTGTCTATTTTAGTGAATTCCCTCATAAGGCCATCAAAATCCAATTCCTTTTTCCCGCTTGCTACAATAAAGCTCTTCCTTTTTTCCTTAAGGAATAAGGCCTCTTCTGGAGATAGGATTACTTTACCGCCCTTTTCCTCTCCAAAACCACGGCTAAGCAGCTCTTTTGCCTCTTTCTCGTCTGTTACCCAAATTACTCCCTTTGCTATTGTTGCCATCTGCTCCCTCCATAATCATCTAAAAATGACAGGCTCACGCCCCCAACTGCAGTCTGGTGCTCTTTTGGGCATAGGACCCTAATGTGCTGGTAGTCCCATTGTGCCTCCTTAAGCAGCCGGGTTATCAGGCTAGCCTCGTCCAGGGAGTAATAGTCCCCGCCCTTTAGCACCCGGATTCCAACATCCTTGAACCATGGCGTTGGTATGTGGAGTATTACCTCCGATGGGTCAATGCCAGCCTTTGCAGCAATGGCCCCTTCTATCTCGGCGGTCTCCTTCTCGCTGAGATTGCCGAGGTAAAGCCAGTTATTAAGCTCACGCATTCTTAGCTGGCTTGCCACCTTATACAGCTGCCTTTCCCTTATCCGCCTTGCCAGCTCGCTTGGCCTGCCGCCAGCGCCTGTGAGCCGCCCCATTAGCTGGCAGTCATCCAGCACAGGCAGCTCTTCTGCCTTAAGCGCACCCTCCTCTATTGCATATTCCGCTGCGCGGGCAATCATCATGTCAGCACTTATTGCAACGGGGTGCAGGTAAACATTTGAATACATAAGGAACCTTGCCATTAGCATAGCCTCTGCTGCGCTAATGCCCTTCTCTTCCAGTGCAATCCCATCATCTTTGATTATGATCTTACGCAGCAGGCGGTCCTTATCCACGGAGCCATAGCCAACACCGGTGTAGTATGCATCCCTCAGCAAGTAGTCCATCTTGTCAGTGCCCAAATAGCCCAGTATTGCCTTTCCAATGGGCTCTGAAAAGATGTCCGCTATCCCTTTTGGGGAAATGCCATTTCGGCTAAGCACTTCGGCAATTTCTCCGCCCTGTATCTTCTCCCTTGAATAGTCCTCGTGGCTTTTTCCAGTGTGCCGCTTTAGGACGCCTTCCAGCGCATGGGAAAATGCCGTGTGCCCAATATCGTGCAATAGGGCGGTAATCACAAGCTTGGTTCCCATGGGCGCCTTTATCTTATTGAAGAAACAGCCCCTGCTCATCAGGTAGTAAGTCCCTATAGAGTGCTCAAAGCGGGTGTGGTTGGCACCGGGGTATATCATGTTGCTAAACGAAGTCTGCACAACGTGCCGCAGCCTTTGCATCTCCGGGGTATCAATTAGCTCGCCCACAATTGAGCTTATAAATACATCACCATGGACGCTATCCTTTATCCAGCGCATTACAGCAATTGGGAGAGCCGGTGCTTTTAATCATTACGCTTATAAATCCCCCTTGGCCTAACCTACAATATGGAGCTAAACCCATGGGGCAGCAGCACCATAAAAGACTATGACAAGCTCACGAGGGAGTTTGGCATACAGAAGATGCCTAACTTGGGCATCAGCAACCGCTATTTTCGGCGCGGCATAATATTCGGGCACAGGGACTTTGACAAGTTCTGGAATGCAGATAAGCGGAGCGTGCTAACGGGCATAATGCCCTCCGGACCTATGCACCTCGGCCACAAGATGGTGGTTGACCAGTGTGTCTTTTACCAGTCCTTAGGCATAAAAACACGTGTCCTAATTGCAGACATAGAAGCAAGGGTTACACGTGGCATCTCTAAGGAGCAAGCCCAAAAGCTGGCACTTGAGGAGTACCTCCCAAACTGGATTGCCCTTGGCCTTGATCCAAAGAAGGCAGACATTTATGCGCAAACCAACCGTTCGGTACCCTACTACTCATTTTATTCCCTCCTCTCCGGCAGGATAACGCTAAATGAAATGAGTGCAGTTTACGGCAACCTCACTCCCGGAAAAATCACATCAGCACTTGTCCAGATGGGGGACATACTGCATCCCCAGCTTCCGGAATATGACGGCCCAGAGCATGTGCTTGTCCCGGTTGGTGCAGACCAAGACCCGCATATCCGCCTGGCACGCGGCTTTGCTGAGAAGGAGCACCTCATAAAGCCATCCGCAACCTACCACCGCTTTGCAACGGGGCTTGAGGGCGGGAAAATGAGCTCATCGCGGGAGAACAGCTATATTGCACTCAATGACCCGGCGGATGTTGCTGTTAAGAAGGCATCTAATGCGCTTACTGGCGGCCGCAATACTGCTGCTGAGCAGAAAAAGAAGGGCGGCGACATAAGCAAATGCGTTGTTTATGAGCTTTACGCCTATCACTTTGCTAAGAGCGACAAAGAGCTGGCCGAGATACGCCGCAAGTGCACAACTGGCGAGATGCTTTGTGGGGAATGCAAGCAAATGCTTGCAGAGAGGGTTGGGGAGTTTATGTCCAGCCTTGCCAAGAAGCGTGAGAGGGCAAAGAAAGAAGTAGGCAAAATGGAGATATTTAGGTGATAGTATGCTTGGCCAGCTTAGGAAGGATGTGGGCAAATACATTGACAGCTACATTGGCAAGCCCATAGCAAAGACGGGTATTCATCCAAATGCAATTACCACCTTAGCGCTTCCCCTCGCAGCAATTGCTGCCTATTACATTTACATCCACAGCTGGCTGGCCGCCTTTGTGGTAATGGCACTTAGTATCTTCATTGACAACATTGACGGTGCTGTTGCCCGTGCGCAGCATACAGTTAGCAAATGGGGAAGCTATTGGGATGTGATGGTTGACAAGCATGTCGAGATGATCATATACTTGGGGTTTGCACTGGGCGGCTACCCCCTGCTTGCATTCCTTGCAGCCGTGTTAACCATGCTTAACTCCTACGCAAAGCCATCGGTAGCAATCCGCATACCCTTAGGAAACGCTGACTGGCCCGCAGTTGGCGAGCGTGCTGACCGCCTGTTAATATTGCTTATAGGAGTGCTTTTGTCAGTGCCTTATCCTACCATAGGCGGCTATGACACAATTATGTTAACCCTTGCTGTGGTCTCAGTTGCCTGCCTCATTGGCGACTTCCAGCGCATGATGTTTGCAAAGGGGCTGATACTAAACTACCAAAAAACTGGCAAGAAGCAGATGGTCAGACGTTAGGGAACAGCGGCACCCCCCTCAGCCGCCGGTAAATCCGCCCTGTGAAAGCTGCCAAGCTTGTCCCGCCATGTGCGGTTGTTTTCCCCTTTTGGATGTCACCAAGCACGTCCCTGGAGCATTCTGTCCAGGCTGACCCCATCTCCGCTTTTGTGTGGGCATCGCTTCCTGCAGTTACAGGCAGGCCAAGCTCTGCTGCAACTTTTCTTGCATGGCCATTTCCAAGGAATGTCTTCCCATTTATTACTTCAATCGCATCAATATCCAGCCCCCGCAGCACATCCCCCATGCCGTGCCTTGTAAAGTCATAAGGGTGTGCAGCAATGGCTAGCCCGCCTTGGTCGTGTATTTTAGCAACTGCCTCTTCTGCAGGAATCCATGCCTTAATTGTTGACTTAATCCCCAGCCCCAACAAGTGGCCTTCTTGTGTTGAGACCTCTATGCCGGGTATGAATGCAAGGCCCGCACTTTTTGCTTGCCTTGCAGCTTCCCTGTTGCCGCTCGTTGTGTTGTGGTCCGTTAATGCAAATCCATCAAAGCCCACTTCTACAGCCCGCATGGCAATGTCTTTGGCGGACATTATTGAGTCGCCAGAATGTGTTGAATGCACATGTAAATCAAACTTCATAGTGCCTCCAGGTGATACCCTTCTATCTTGAAATATCCTGCCAGCACGCCAGCATCTATGAAGCCGTGCGCGTATGCAATTGCCTCAAGTGCTGTGGCATAGTCGCCCCTTCCCGCATAGTATTTTGCATCGGTAGTGTAGTCCCTGGCAAACTGCAGGTATGCCTCAGCAACCTTTCCGCCTTTAACAACCTTAAGCTTTCCAATTGCCTCAGCAGTGATGCCGAGGCATATTTTATACTTTTCCTTTGGCACGCCTTACTTAGGCACGGGGTAAAATAAAAATAGGTGGGGCGGCGCTTGGCGCCGCCGGATAGCATTTACTTAACTGCTTTCTTAAAGGCTTCGCCTGCCCTAAAGCGCGGAACATTCCTTGCTGCAATGCGCATGCGCATGCCAGTCTGCGGGTTCCGCCCCATGCGTGCAGAGCGCCGGCTCCTGTAGAATGATCCGAATCCTACAAGGGTGACCCTTCTGCCCTTCTTTACTTCTGTTGTTATCTCTCTAACCATCGTATCAATGGTGTCGTTGGCAAGCCTCTGCGAAATCTTCAGCTTTTTAGCCAGTCTAAGGGTTAAGTCATGTTTGTTCATTTATAACACCTCTAATATGGTGAAAAGCATATTCACCAAGGGGTATTACACACATCTAGTATTTAATCCTTTCTAAAATGTTGTAGGAAAGCGGTTTCCATGACATGCATCCTGCCCGGCACTATTAAGACATGAAGCCCACCACCATAATCTAGGCCCTCTAGCTTTTTTGCCTTGCCATAGGCGATTCCGATGTCCCCCCCAACCCTGCTCATTACAATAATCTTTTCATCGCCAAAAGAGGAATCAATCTCCTCCATAATCCCAATGGCTTCCTTGGGCGACATTTGCTTGCCAGGCCTTATATCCAGCAGTAGCAGGGTATGCAGCCCCCTCTCCTTGTTTTCTCTTACCACATCATAAAAGCTTGTTGGCCTGTAATTTTCTTCCCAATAAGTTACTGTTGCAGTCTTCCCGAATTTGTATATCTGCAGCCCGCTTTCAGCAACCGCTGAGAAGATGCTGGCATTATGCACTACTCTTGTTTTTACTCCCTTGTCCCATGCCCGCATCATTAGATCTGAATGTGTTGTTGCAACAAGTGGATCCCCCCCCACAAGCAGGGCGATGTCCTTTTCCCTCCCCCCGTCAAGCCATCCTGTGTGCTGCTCAAGCTTATCTCTATCCAACGGCGTTATATGCTTGCCGATTAGGGCCTCCATATTCTTGAGCTCAGTCCCCCCCATCATTGAGGTGTAGCTGTCCAAATACACCTCATCCGCCCTCTTTGCTATCTCTAGCCCGCGGAGGCTGATGTCCTTCTCATCCCAAAGCCCAAGCCCAATTAAGTAAAGCATTGATATCACCTTATACCCCAATAAACGCCCTTGTTAGGTCCCTTGTCCCCGGTGCTAGCCCAAGCAGCACAATTGCTATCTTAAGTAGCCAGCCCCACTCGCTTTTCTCCTTGTTTAAGATATAAATTGCAGCAAGCACCAGCACAACCTTTACAATGAGGAAATAAAAGGGGTTGGCTTGCATAACCCATCCGGAAACAACGTGCTGTTCAGTATAGCCGAGCAAGGATATTGACATTGCGGTTGCGCTGCCATCTAAGGCTTGTGAGAATGCCACTAGCCTATCCTCGCGTGTTGCCAGCAGGTGTGGGAAGATTTTCCAAAGCACTACAACTATTGCTGCTGCCATCCCAAGTACAGCAAAGAGCCACACTATGCGGAATGCGCCAGCGTAAGCAACCGCAGCCACAAGCCCACCTGCTGCTGCCACAAGCGCCCATCCAACCCGCTTCGTGCTGGCAAGGCTTTTGCCACTGGCTAGCAGCACTGCCACCACTAATGCAGCCATTAGCAGGTATATGCCCGGCGTGATAAGCAGCCAGTGCTTTACTGGCCACCAGTCCTCCAGCGCCCTCGCTAGCCCGGCAAAGACAAAATAAGGCAAGAGGGCGTATAGCAGGCGCCTGTTAATCCTTATTTTCCATTTTCCCATCAGCCACTTGACTGCGTATAAGCCTACAATGAATGCAGCCGCATATGCCGCAGTATTAAATGCATTGTATCCTTCACCAGTATAAACCGGGCGGATGAAATACCTCTCAATGAATTCCCACATTAAAACAACCCAAATAGCTTTGCTATGAAAAGGATATACAGTGCGACAAGGGCATAGCCCTCATAGCTGCTTACCTTCTTATCTATGGCAACCACCACGAACATCGCCGCAGTTGCAAGCAGGAAGGGAAGCCCCAACGACTGTATTGTGCCCCCGGCGGTCAATGGTACAAACAGTGAGGGCAGTCCAGTTACAACCAGTGCGTTAAAGATGCACGAGCCAGTTACATTCCCTATTGCCAGCTCATACTTTTTCTTTAGCGCAGCCTGTACAGACACTGCAAGCTCAGGGAGCGAAGTGCCAAGCGCAACTGCACTTGCTGCAATTACCGCTGCGGGGATTGCAAGCCCGCCTGCAAGCTGCAGCACGCTCTCAACGCAATAGTGTGCCCCAACCAGCACACCAACCAAGCCAGCGCCCAGCTCAACGAAGTCCCATGCCCTTATGTGCCTTGCCTTTGGGCCATGCTTTTTTTTGTGTACCTGAAGCGTATAAGCAAAATAAACGCCGTAAAGCAGGATTGCCAGTGCCCCTTCCCCCGCTGTGAAAATCCCGTCTGCTGCAGCAAGCCACAGGTAAAAGGTCGCTGCGGACAAGAGGGGGATGTCTATCTTAATTAGGTCCCAGCGTATATTCATTTGCTTTGCAGCAATCCCTGCAGCACCAAGCACAAGCGTTATGTTTGCAATATTAGAGCCAATGGCATTCCCTAGTACAATTGTTATTGCAGCAGGGCTGCCATTTATTATTGAGAATATGGATGTGAACAGTTCAGGTACTGATGTGCCTATGCTTGCAATTGTTGCCCCTACTATGAAAGGCGAAATGCCTATCTTAACAGCCAGCTTTTCAGAAGCGTCAGTAAAGTAATCAGCAGACTTAACCAGCACGGCAATGGCTACCAGCAGCACAACTAGTGGGACAATCACACTTCAGTTCTTGCACCTTACGTTTAATAACCTTTCCCGCTAAAACCCACATGTGCTTTTTGTAAAGGCCCCGCTAAAGCTTGCTGAGCAGTCCCGCAAGAAGATGCTAGCTGCAGGCATCTTTGACCCCGCTTATGCAGTCGAGAAAAGCAAGCAGCACATATTCTTTCCTGCCATAAAACGAGCCCCCGGCTTCAGCTTTGTTGAGCGAAAAGGCAGGAGGCGGAAGCACAAGCCGCGCTCGCTACGTGAGGCACTCGAGGGCAAGCTCCCGCCAGAAGAGTTGGAGAAGCTTGTCACCTCCTTTGACACGCTCGGCGACATAGCCATCATTGAGGTGCGCAACGGCCTCGATGAGAAATTAATTGGCCAAGCCATCCTAAATTCCAATCCCTCAATCAAAACGGTCCTGAAGAAGGCGGGCAGCCACAGCGGTCCGTTCCGGGTGATGCCTGTCAAGCTAATTGCAGGCGAGCCAAAAACCACCGCTGCCTACCGCGAGAATGGAGTCATTATGAAAATAGCAATTGACCAAGTGTATTTTTCCCCCCGCCTCTCCTCCGAGCGGCTCCGCATCGCCAAGCAGGTAAAGGACGGCGAAACAATAGCAGGGTTCTTCGCCGGTGTCGGCCCATTCCCCCTCGTCATCGCCAAAAAAAAGAAGTGCACCATTTATGCGGTCGAGCTAAACCCGAAGGCCTACGGGCTTATGGAAGAGAACATCGCCATGAACAAGCTCAAGGGCAAGGTCATCCCGCTGCTTGGCGACGTGCGCGAAATCGCACAAACAATCCCGAAATGCGACCGCGTGCTTATGCCCTCGCCGAAAACGGGCGAGTCCTTCCTAGTGCCGTGCATGCTTGCCGCAAAGAAGGGCGCCATAATGCACTACTACGAGTTCGCGCCCGACAGCGACCCCTATTCCGCGGCAATCAGGAAAATCGAAAAGGCGGCGGCGTCGCTGGGGAGAACGGTGAAAATACTGAACAAGCGCGTCGTGCGGCCGCACGCGGTGCGCGTCTCGCAGATTGTAGTTGACTTCAGGGTTAGCT
>WALL01000012.1 GCA_015522845.1 Nanobdellati archaeon | reverse complement strand
GGGATTAACTACGCAATAGCTGAGGGGCTGCAGGACATTGGCGTCCTAAATAAAGCAGCACATAACGGGGAGCACTCAATTGAGGTGCAGCTCCCATTCATACAAAAAAGGTTCCCAAAGGCAAAGGTGGTGCCAATAATGATGGGAGACCAAAATAAGGACATTGCTGTTGCAATTGGGAAAAAGCTCTCTGAGTTTGACTGCGTGGTTGTTGCCTCAAGCGACATGTCACACTATGTCCCTGTTGAGAAGGCAGAGGAAGACGACTTATACGCAATAGGCGCGCTTAGGAGGATTGATGTTGATGGGTTTTACGAGCGCGCTATTGAGAGGCAGCTGTCCGCGTGCGGGATCGGGCCAATTGCAGCTGCTGCAACATTTGCAAAGGGGAAGGGCGCAAAGCGTGGTGTGCTGCTTGACTACTCAACAAGCGCTGACATAACGGGGGAAGATCAGTGCGTTGGCTATGCCTCGATGGTATTTGTATGAAGGCAAGTGCATGTGGCAAGATAATCCTATTCGGTGAGCATTCTGTAGTGTATGGGCAGCCAGCAATTGCTGTCCCAGTGAGCGGGCTTAGGATATATGCTAACATATCCAAGGGCAAGGGGAAGATATACGACCCCCCAATGGGAGAAGTAATTGATATGGCAGACCGTAAAAACCCGCTTGCGATGGCAGCCTGGCTGGCAATGGAAAAGGCAGGAAAAGCTGGCGCGGATTTTGACATACGCATATCCGGGGACATCCCCCCCTACTCCGGACTGGGAAGCGGAGCCGCAGTGTGCGTGGCAATAATGAGGGCAGTTGGCATGTGGGCAGGAAGGGAATTCTCGCCAGAAGAGCTTGCAGGCATGTCCTATGAGACAGAGAAGGTATTCCACGGCAACCCAAGTGGCATAGACAACACCGTGGTATCCTATGAAGAGCCAGTTTATTTTGTGAGGGGAAAGCCAATTGAGATGCTAAGGATTGGCAAGCCGTTTACAATTGTGATAGGGGATACTGGTGTGAAGGGGTCGACAAAAGAAATGGTTGCGCATGTTGGGAAGCTCCTAAAGGAAAGCCCGGATAAGTATAATGCTATCATGGGCCACATGGGTGAGATTGCCAATAGTGCAAGGGAGATAATAGAAGGCGACAGCCCAGCAAAGCTGGGCCCGCTAATGGATGAAAACCAAGAGCTGCTGAGGGAGCTGGGAGTGTCCCACAAGTCGCTTGAGAGGCTAATAGCCGCTGCAAAGCAGGCAGGAGCGTTAGGTGCAAAGCTTGCTGGCGGAGGGGGAGGGGGTAATATGATTGCACTTGCTAATGACGCAATGCCTGTTGAGGCGGCACTTTTAAATGCTGGCGCCAAGAGGGTGTTTACGACAATGGTCGGCAAATGACACGTCATCTTTATTAAAGGCCCGGCAAGAATACTAGCATGCGGATTCTAGTGGCAATAACTGGCGCAAGCGGCTTCCCGCTTGCTGTCCAGCTGCTGAAAGCGCTAAAGGGAAATGAGATACACTTAGTTGTAAGCGAGCATGCGTGGATGGTCATGGAGTATGAGAGCGGCATGGCAAAGGGGGATGTGCTAAAGCTTGCTGGGCATGTATACGGGCCTGACGAGATATACTCGCCAATTTGCTCCGGCTCGTTCCCAATGGATGCAATGGTTGTTGTCCCTTGCTCAATGAACACCCTTGGGCATATTGCCAACGGCATTGAGCACAATGCAATCACAAGGGCCGCCGCCGTCAGCTTAAAGCAAGAGAGGAAAGTGGTACTGGTGCCAAGGGAAACACCACTTACGCTGCCAGCTCTCCGCAACATGGTGAAGGCGAAGGAGGCAGGGTGCACAATCATCCCTCCAATGGTTGAGTATTATACAAAGCCAAAGTCCGTTGAGGATATTACTGGCTATATTGTTGGCAGGATAATGGAGCTGCTTGGTATGGAGCACAGCCTATACAAGAGGTGGAGTGAATGAGGCTAAGGCCATTTCTGGATGAGCTGGAGAAAAGCGGGAAGCTCGTGCGTGTTAAGAGGGAGGTGTCCCATGAATATGAGCTTGCAAATGTAATGAATGCGCTTGGCGAGAGGCCAGCCATATTTGAGAATGTCCGCGGGTTTGACATGCCAGTATTTGGCGGGATTGCATCCGACAGGGGGATAATAGCAAAAGGCCTTGGCACGGGGCGCGAGGGGATACTAAAAAAGCTTATGGGCGCGCTTAGGGACCCGGTTGAGCCAGAGGTTGTTAGCAAGGGCGCATGCCAGGAAGTTGTAACCAAGGATGTTGACCTTGACAGGCTGCCAATACTCAAGCACCTCCCAGGTGACGGGGGAAGATACACTTCAGCAAGCATCGCCGTAATCAAAGACCCTGACACTGGCCGGAACATGTCTTACCACCGGATGATGCAGATAGGCAAGGACCGGCTTACTGCCCGGCTAATCCCAAAGCGGCAGGCGCGGACCACCTACGACAAGACAGATGGCGACTTAGAAGTTGCAATATGCATAGGCAGCTCAATACCTGTACTTCTTGCTGCATCGCTTGGGCCGCCAAGCGGGGTAGACGAGCTAAGCATTGCCAACGCACTTGACGAGACGCCGCTTGTGAAGTGCATTACGAAGGACTTAGAGGTGCCTGCTGACACTGAGATTGTCCTTGAGGGAAGGATAACTAAGGAGCTTGGGCCAGAAGGCCCTTTTGTAGACCTCACTGAGACACGGGATTTTGAGCGGCAGGAGCCAGTTGTTGTAATAGACGCAATAACAATGCGCAAGGATGCAATGTACCAGGCACTGCTGCCTGGAAGGCTAGAGCACAAGACACTAATGGGCATGCCAAAGGAGCCAACCATATGCAACGAGGTGTCCAAGGTTGCAAAGTGCAGGAACGCTTACGTTACAATGGGCGGCGGCTCGTGGCTGCACGCGGTTGTCCAGATAGACAAGCAATCAGAAGAGGACGGGAAACGGGCAATAGACGCTGCATTTAGGGGGCACAAGAGCCTCAAGCACGTCTGGGTTGTTGATAAGGATGTGGACATATACAACCCGCTTGCAGTTGAGTGGGCAGTGGCAACCCGCTTCCAAGCAGGAAAGGGCCTTGTGGTAAGGGAAAACCAGCCGGGAAGCTCGCTTGACCCCTCGGCAATACATGAGCCTGGGAAAAAGGCGCTTACCGACAAGATGGGGCTCGACGCAACCAAGCGGCTGGGCATTGACCCTAAAAAATACAAGAAAGTTAGCTATGGCAAGGTTATCCTTGGGGAATACCTAGAGCGGTGAGCGCTGGATGGCAACAAAAGCAGTAATATTTGACAACGACGGGGTGCTTATTGACTCGCTAGGGGTGCACTGGCTTGCTTACTGTGAAGCACTTGGAAAGGGCATAGACAAGATGGACATCCTCCTGCGCGAGGGGATGACCGTGGAGGGCATAATCAAGGAAGTGGCAGGCCTCAGCGGCGATGAGCTAAAAAAAGCAGCCAGGAGAAAGCGTGATGCTTTCAGCAAGCTGCGCAAGCAGGTGAAGCCAAGCCAAAATGCCCTTGCTGTCATAAAAGAGTTAAAGGGAAGGGGCATTAAGGTTGCAATGGCTACTGGCACGATAATGGAAAATGTTGATGCCTGGTTTGGGGAGGGCAAGAAAATGTTCGATGCAATAGTTGCTGCCGAGGACAGCCCAAAGGCAAAGCCGAGCCCGGAGCCATATTTGCTAGCAGCAAGAAAGCTTGGCGTGCCCCCGGCGGAGTGCACGGTTGTGGAAAATTCGCCGCTTGGGGTAAGGGCAGCTAAAGCTGCAGGAATGAGGTGCATAGCAATTACTTCTACCCTGCCAGCCAATTACCTTAAAGAGGCAGATGTAGTTATAGGTAGGATGGGGGATGTTGTGGAATGGATTTGACAGCAGAAGAGCAGGAAATGCTTAGCGGGGAAAAGGGGCCAGCAGTCCAGAAGGCAATGGAGATAGTTGTTGCCCTTGCTAAGATATACGGCGCAAAGAGGCTAGTGCCCGTTAAGTCTGTTAACGTTTCTGGCGTATCTTACAAGAACCTTGGCGACGCAGGCATTGGGTTCTTAAATGAGTGGGCAGGCCTTGGCGCAAAGGTATCGGTCCCCACAACGCTAAACCCGGCGGGCATGGACCTTGTTGACTGGAAAAAGCAAGGCGTCCCAAAGGATTTTGCTGAGAAGCAGGAGAAGGTGATAGATGCCTTCGCACGCATGGGGATACCAAAGACTTGCACCTGCACCCCCTACCTGATAGGGAACCTGCCAAAGAAAGGCGACCACATTGCATGGGGGGAGAGCAGCGCAGTGTGCTATGCTAATTCAGTAATAGGGGCAAGGACAAACCGTGAGGGCGGGCCGAGCGCCCTTGCTGCAGCAATATGTGGCAGGACAGGGGAATTTGGGTACCACTTGGACAAGAACAGGATGGCAAATGTCGTGGTTGAAGTGGGGTGCCCCATGGAAAAGGACTCAGACTTTGGCGCACTGGGCCAGATAATTGGAAAGCAGCTAAAGAACGATGTCCCCTACTTCAAGGGCATAAAGGCAGCAAGCAACTACCAGCTAAAGGCGCTTGGTGCGTCGCTTGCAGCATGGGGCGGGGTTGCGCTCTTCCATGTGGATGGGATAACTCCAGAAGCAAAGGAGAAGAACATGGTTGCTGAAGGGGCACAGACAATAGCTGTGGAATCGCTAAAGGAAGCATATGATGCCATGAACACTGGCAGTGACATAATTGATTTCGTCTCAATTGGCTGCCCGCACGCGTCAGTTAGTGAAATAAGGGCAGTTGCAGACCGGGTGCGCGGGAAGAAACTAAAAGCAACGCTGTGGGTAACCACTGCAAGGGCAACTAAGGAAAAGGCCCCTGATGCAGTAAGGGCAATTGAGGATGCTGGCGGGCTTGTGCTTGCAGACACCTGTGTTGTAGTATCGCCAATCAGGTCCATGGGGTATAAGCACCTTGCAACAAATAGCGGCAAGATGGCATACTACTCCCCAAACTACTGCGGCGTGACCGTTAGGTTTGGGACAATGGAACAATGCCTCCAAGCAGCAGTTAGCGGGAGGTGGCCAGCATGAAGATGGTGGGGCGTGCAATAAAGAGCGGGCATGCCACTGGGGAGGCGCTTGTGGCAAGGGAGTTTACAGGCTGGCTTGGGAATGTTGACACTGCCACTGATGAGACAATGGGCTGGCTTGGCTGCGTTGACCCAAAGACGGGAGTGATAATTGAAAAGCAGCACCCCCTTTATGGGAAGAATGTTGCGGGCAAGGTACTTGTTTTCACCACCGGCAAGGGGAGCACGGTAGGCTCATACACGCTATATGCCCTTAAGAAGAACGGCGTTGCGCCTGCTGCACTCGTGTGCGAGGAGAGCGAGCCAATTGTTGCGGTTGGGGCAATAATCTCAGATATCCCAATGGTTGACCACATAGACATTGGGAAGATACATACTGGCTTTATTGTTGAGGTCAGTGGAGATACCGTGGTGGTAAAATGAAAGGGCTTTACATAGTAAAGCTTGGCGGCTCTGTCATAACAAAGAAAGGCAAGCCTTTTACAGAAGATAAGGAAACAATAGCACGGCTTGCAAAGGAGATACGCGAGGCACTTGGCGAGAGGGATATTGCGCTTATAGTCGGCCATGGTGGCGGCTCCTATCCCCATACGCCCGCATGGGAATATAAGACAGCTGAGGGGATTACAAGCAAAAGGAGCATAGAGGGCATTGTAAAGGTCCAGGATGCATCCGCACGGCTAAACAGGATAGTGGTTGGCGAGCTCATAGGCGCGGGGGTAAATGCTGCTTCTGTCGAGCCGTTTGCAACGACTGTGTCAAAGTCAGGAAGGATAGCGGAGATGTATATGAAGCCAATATCCATGATGCTTAAGCTTGGGATGGTGCCGGTCCCTTATGGGGATGTGGGGCTTGACAGTGAAATGGGGTGCTGCATACTCTCCACGGAAGAGATAATAAGCTACTTGGCACGGCATAGGGGCGAGCTTGGCAACTACAAGCTAAAAAGGATAATCATTGGCGGGAGAGTTAGCGGGGTGTTCACTGGAAACCCTGACAAGGACAGCAATGCAGAGCTGATAGCTGAAATAACACCAGGCAGCATAGGGAGAGTTGGAAAATTCCTTGGTGGCTCATCCGAAACAGATGTTACTGGCGGCATGCGGCAAAAGGTAATGAGCCTACTGGAGCTTGCTGAAATGGGTGTTGAATCAGAGATTCTCAGCCTACTCGCCCCTGGAAACCTAAAGAGAGCGCTAGCTGGCGAGAGGGGGATAGGGACAATTGTGAGGGGAAGCAAATGAGGAAGACAAAAAGCAGGAAGCTGGAGCACCTGGAGATATGTGCAAAGAAGGATGTGGAAACCGGGGATACTTGGCTTAGCGATGTAAGCCTTGTGCACAACTCCTTGCCAGAGATATCGCTCCATGGCGTTAGCACGGAAGTGCGCTTCCTTGGCAAGCGCCTTAAGGCACCAATAATAATCACTGCAATGACCGGGGGAGTAAAAAAAGCAGAAAAGATTAACAAGGCCCTTGCATCTGTGGCGGAAGAGCTTGGGATTGGCTTCGGGGTAGGCTCGCAGCGCGCAATGCTTGAGGATGACAGCGTAGCTGGCACTTATATGGTTAGGGATGTTGCACCAAGCGCCCTTGTCCTTGGCAATATTGGGGCTGCACAGCTTGAGAGCTACAATGCACTTGAGATAAAAAAAGCCATGAAAGCTATTGGCGCAGATGCCATGTGCGTGCACCTGAACCCTGCACAGGAGGCGGCACAGGCAGGTGGCGACGTGGACTTTAGAGGCGTAATTAAGAACATAGCTGCGCTTGCTAGGGCTGTGCCAGTTGTTGCAAAGGAAGTAGGGGGCGGCATAAGCCGTGAGGCTGCAGCGGAGCTGAGGAATGCCGGCGTAAAGGCCGTTGATGTTGGCGGCCTTGGCGGCACAAGCTGGGTGCGTGTTGACTCAATCCGTGCAAGGCACGCCAGCCCATTTGAGGAGTGGGGAATCCCAACAGCGGCAAGCATAATGGAATGCAGCCCCCTGCTGCCAACCATAGCCACCGGCGGGATAAGGGGCGGCATTAGCGTGGCGAAAGCCCTTGCACTTGGCGCAGATACAGCAGGCATGGCACTGCCAGTACTGCGGTGGTACTCGCGTGGGGGGGCAAAAGCGGTAAGGGAGAGGCTTAACCAGCTAATAGATGAGCTAAAGGTTGCAATGTTCCTTACAGGCTCTGCAACCGTGGCCGAGCTGCAGGGCACCAGCGTAGTTATCACGGGAAAGCTGCGTGAGTGGGCTGATGCAAGAGGCATAAGCACGAGCCACTATGGGGTGCGGGGAATTAGATGGTAGCTAAAAGCATACTAAAGCACGCCCTGAAGAATGCTGTTGAGCATGGGGAGCCAAATGCAAAAGCCATAATAGGAAGTGTGCTTGCAGCCGAGCCAAGCCTGAGGGGGGATGTAAAGGCAGTTGCTGAAGGGGTTAGGGGGGCAATGCAAGAGATTGCTGGCTGGAGCGCCGAGAAGAGGCGCAAGGAGCTGCTTAAGATGTGGCCCGATGCCCTAAAGAAAAGGGAAAGGGCAGCAAAGGAGGCACTTGGGCCTCTCCCAAATTCTAATGGGAAGGTCGTGATGAGGTTTGCCCCAAACCCTAACGGCCCGCCCACGCTTGGGAGCTCGCGGGGGATTGTAATAAACGGCGAATACTGCAAGAGGTATAACGGGAAGCTTATATGCAGGTTTGATGACACTGACCCAAGCCTAAAGAAGCCGCTAAAGGAAGCTTACGACTGGTATCTTGAGGATATGGAGTGGCTTGGCTACCCGCCGGACAAGGTAGTTTATGCAAGCGACCGCATCCCAAAATACTACAAGGTTGCCGAAGAGCTGATCATGAAAAGGCATGCTTATGTGTGCACCTGCCCTGCAGAGAAGTTCAGGAAGCTAAAAGCAGAAGGCAAGGAGTGCCCCTGCCGCAGCCAAGGGAACCATGAGGCAATGGGGCTATGGAAAAAAATGCTTAATGGGGGCTTTGGCGAGGGGGAGGCAGTGCTGCGCATAAAGACGGACATGAGGCACAAGGACCCCGCAATACGCGACTGGGTGGCATTCCGCATAAGGCATGGGGAGCACACCCGTGCCGGGAAAAAGTATATAGTGTGGCCAATGCTTGACTTTGAGGGTGCGGTTGAAGACCATTTGCTTGGGACAACACACATAATACGCGGGAAGGACCTGCGCGACAGCACCGAGCGGCAAAAATACATCTACCGCTATATGGGCTGGGAATACCCTGTAACCCTTTACTGGGGCCGCGTTGCAGTGCATGAGTTTGGCAAGCTCAGCACCTCCGGGATAAGCAAGGGCATTAGCGAGGGGAAATACGGCGGGTGGGACGACCCGCGCCTGCCAACGATACGCGCGCTTAGGCGGAGGGGGTTCCAAGCAGAAGCAATAGTAAAGTTTTGGATGGGGCTTGGGCTTTCTGAAAAGGATGTCCGTGCATCAATGGCAACAATAGAGGCATTTAACAAAAAGTTGGTTGACCCGAAGGCGAGGAGGTATTTTTTTGTCCCAAAGCCAAAGAAGATTGTTGTAAAAGGGATACCTCCAACAAGGGTAAGGCTGCGCTACCATCCGCAGGCAGATATGGGGGAGAGGGAATACTTCTTCAAGGGCGAGCAGGAATTTTATGTGCCAGAAGCCCCAGATGAGTTTAGGCTGAAAGACGCATTCAATGTTAGGAAAGAAGGGGGGGGCTACACCTATGCTGGCAAAGGGCTGTCCGGCCTGCCAAAGCTCCAGTGGGTAAGCGAGCCAATTGAGGCAGAGCTTGTAATGCCAGGAAAAACGGTTAAGGGTGTTGCCGAACGCTACCTGCTTGAGGCAAAGAAGGGCTGGGTTGTGCAGCTTGAGAGGGTTGGCTATGCGCGCATTGACAGTGTTGGGAATGACAAGGCTACCCTTTGGCTAGCCCACCGCTAGGCAGCCTTCTAGCCATACCGCGGCGGTTGCCGCTATAAAAACCTTTATAAACCCATCCACTCAGAATACAGCCAGCTAATTATATTAGTCAATGAGTTTGATGGGCAATCTGCCCGGATGAGAATGAGGTGAAAACTATGGCAAAATTTGAGGTCCCAAAGGAAGTTGCTGACCAGACATACGAGGCAGTTGAGATAGCCACGAACACTGGAAAGATTAGGCGCGGCGTCAACGAGGTTACCAAGGCTGTCGAGCGCGAGAAGGCACAGATGGTCATAATTGCAAGCGATGTCTCCCCAGAAGAGATTGTAATGCACCTGCCCATCCTGTGCAAGGAAAAGAACATTACCTATACCTATGTGCCAACTAAAAAAGAGCTTGGCGCTGCATCTGGGATCCCCGTTGGGACAAGCGCAATTGCAATAACTGAAGCTGGCGATGCAAAGGACCTTCTTGAGGGGATCAAGAAGAAGGTTGCAGAGCTAAAGAAGTGAGGCGGGCATAATGGCTGAGAAAGAGGGTGTGCCTGCAGAAGTTATGGAAGTCGTTGGGAAGACGGGGGTTTATGGTGAAATCCACCAGGTTATGGCAAAGGTGCTTGATGGCCGTGATAAGGGGCGCGTAATGAGGAGAAACGTAAAGGGCCCTGTAAAAGTTGGGGACATACTGGTCCTTCTTGACACAAAAACTGAGGCAAAGCCCATCCGTACGAGGTGATGACAGTGAAATGCAGGTTCTGCGGGGCTGAGATAGAAAAGGGCACTGGCATAGTACATGCATTTAAGGATGGCACCATTTATGCGTTTTGCTCGCGTAAGTGCGAGGCTAACTTCTTGAAGCTGAAGCGCAAGCCCCAGCGTGTAAAATGGACCTCACGATACCATGAGGAAAAGGAAATCCGCATGCACGGGAAGGAAGAGAAGGTGAAGAAGGAGAAGAAAGAAAAGGTGAAGAAGAAGGCAAGCCGTGCAGAGAGGAGGGCAAAGCGCGAGGCAAAGAAAGCTGAAAAGAGAAGGGCAAAGAAGAAGGCCCCTGCTAAAGCGGAGGAAAAATAATGGAGCGCACCTTCGTGATGCTAAAGCCAGACTGCCTTAACCGTGCAATGCTGGGAAAAGTTATCAGCAGGCTTGAGGAAAAGGGGCTAAAGCTTATTGGGATGAAGATGCTGCGCTTTAATGACGCCATTGCAAAAGAGCACTACGCCCACCTTGCAAGCAAGCCTTTTTTCCCAAGCATAGTGGAGTTCATGAAGCGGTCACCGGTTGTGGCAACCGCTTGGGAAGGAAAGGATGCTGTTGAGGTTGTGCGGAAGGCTGTTGGCGCAACAAATGGGCGTGAGGCGCCCCCTGGTACAATACGCGGCGACTATTCAATGAGCGTGCAGGCAAACCTTATACATGCCAGCGACTCCAAGGAAACTGCTAAAAAAGAGATAGGGCGGTTTTTCAAAGATGAGGAGCTGTTTGAGTGGGAGCCTGCAGCCATCAGCTATACCTATTCGGCCAGCGAGGTGTAGCTGTTGAAAAGCCGGGTTATAATACTTGGGCCGCCTGGGGCAGGAAAGGGGACATGTGCTTCACGTGTGAGTGATATAGCGGGAATACCCCATATCTCAACCGGAGACTTGCTCAGGGAAGCAGTGAGGGAAAGGGCACCGCTTGGGATAAGGGCAAAGGGGCATATGGATGCCGGCGAGCTTGTCCCTGATGAGCTTGTTGTTGGCATGCTCAGGGAACGGCTTGCACGGCCCGACTGCCAAAAAGGATTTATCCTTGATGGGTTCCCACGGACACTCGCCCAGGCAAAAGCGCTTGGGGGGATAGCTGCGGTTGACCTCGCCATTAACATGGTGGTCCCCGCAGATATAATAGTCAAAAGGCTTAGCACAAGGCTGGTATGCAGCAAATGCGGTGCGGTGTATAATACGCGCACCCTCCCGCCAAAAAAAGCAGGGATTTGCGACAAGTGCGGCGGGAAGCTTTACCAAAGGGAAGACGATAGGCCTGAAGCAGTCCGGAGGCGGCTGGAGGAATACAAAAAAAAGACCAAGCCGCTGATAGGCTATTACAGGGAAAAGCGCATCCTTGTTAACATTAAGACAAAATCCATTGGCGAGCCGCCTGAAGCCAATGTAAGGCGGGTGCTTGCTGCAATGGGGATTAAGGGGTGATATGATGGCACAAAAGAAAAAAGCTGTGAAAAAGCCAAAGGCAAAGAAAGCAGTAAGGAAGGCACAGGCAGGAAAGCCTGCTGTAAAGAGGCTTCGCCGCTCTAATGACAACAAGATGATAAGCGGGGTGTGCGGCGGCATTGGCGAATACCTTGGCATTGACCCAAATATTGTAAGGCTTATTTGGATAGCGGCCTCATTGCTTGGCGGACCATGGTCAATAATAGCAAGCGCCATAATCTATGCCATTGCAGCCATTGTAATCCCAAAGAAGTGATATTCCAAAGCTCTCGGGGCGGGGCTGATTAAGTTCCCACGAAAGCCGCTGAGGTAAGCTATGATACGACAGCCAATTGTTGCAGTTCTCGCGCATGTTGACCATGGCAAGACAACCTTGCTCGATAGGATTAGGGACACCACTATAGCCGCAAAGGAAGCCGGGGGCATAACGCAGGAAATTGGCGCCACTGTCATTCCCCGTGAGGCAATAGCTAAGATATGCGGCGAGGAGCTAAAGAGGATGGGCATTAAGCTCGCAATCCCCGGGCTGCTCTTTATTGATACGCCGGGCCATGAGGCATTTACAACCCTAAGGAAGCGCGGCGGGTCAATAGCGGACCTTGCCGTGCTGCTAATTGACATTAACGAGGGGATCCAGCCGCAGACAATAGAAAGCATAGAAATACTAAAAAGCTATAAGGTGCCTTTTGTTGTTGCTGCCAATAAGATAGACCGGCTAGAGGGATGGTATACTGAAAAGGAGAATGCGCCCTTCCTGGATGCAATTAAGAGGCAGCGTGACAGCGTAAGGGAAGAGCTTGACAAGAAGATTTACAAGCTTGTTGGTGAGCTTTATAAATACGGCTTTAACTCCGAGAGGTTTGACCGGGTTGATGACTTCACAAAGCAGGTTGTCATAATACCTACCTCAGGCAAGACAGGGGAGGGCATCCCAGAGCTGCTGCTGTTCATTGCTGGCCTAACACAAAAGTTCATGGGCAAGAAGCTGGAAACCGCTGATAGTGCAGCAAAGGGAACGGTCCTTGAAGTAAAGGAGATACAGGGGATAGGCACAGCGATTGATGTAATCATATATGACGGCACCATACGCGCGGGGGATACCATTGTTGTTGGCGGAAAAAGCGGGCCAATCGTAACAAAGGTAAGGGCGCTGCTCCAGCCAAAGCCCCTACAGGAAATCCGTGACCCAAAGAAGAAGTTTGGCCGCGTCAGCATGGTCTCTGCATCTGCAGGTGTGCGCATAAATGCGCCGGGCCTTGATGATGCAATGGCAGGAAGCAGCATCCTTGTCGCAGAGGATGTTGAGAAGGCAAAAAAAGAGATTAGCGACGAGCTTAAGGGGGCATCATACAAAAGGGGCAGTATTGGAGTTGTTGTGAAAGCTGAGTCCATTGGCTCTTTGGAGGCCATTGTGCGGCTATTTGGGCAGCATAGCATCCCAATTAAGTCTGCAGGCGTTGGGAGCGTAACTCGGAAAGACATACTTGAGGCAGAAGCAGTCTCCAGAAAGGATAGGTATCTGGGTGTCGTGTTTGCATTTAACACAGCCATCTTAAAGGAATCAGAAGCGGAGGCGGAAGAGGCAGGCGTAATGGTCTTCAAAGACAACATAGTTTATAAGCTAACGGAAAAATATGATAAGTGGAAGGAACAGGAGCGGAAAGCAGAGAAAGAGGAGATGCTTAAAAGCTCATTTTACCCTGCAAAGATAGAGGTGCTGAGGGGCTATGTGTTCCGCTCAAGCAAGCCAGCAATTGTTGGGGTGGAAGTGCTCGATGGCATACTAAAGGCCCCTTGCCCGCTTATGAATGGGCATGGCCGGAGGTGCGGCAAGGTCCGCGAGATACAAAAGGACAAGGAAAATGTCCAAAAGGCCGAGGCAGGGGAACAGGTTGCTGTTGCCATTACAGGAATAACCATTGGCAGGCAAGTAAATGAAGGCGATATACTTTACACTAACATCCCCCTCAAGGAGGTGCCAAGGCTTATGAATGAAGTTGAGCACACATCATTGCTTGAGGAGATAAAAAAGATAAAAAAGGCACAAAAAGAAGAGGCACAATAAAGAGGTGTAGAAATGAAGATAGTGGTATCAAACCCAGAAACTGGAAAGAGTTACCAGAAGGAGATCGAGGCTAGCCAGGAAAGAGTGTTTTATGGAAAGAAGATAGGCGACCCCATAAAAGGCGACCCCATTGGGCTTGCTGGCTATGAGCTTGAGCTTACTGGCGGTTCTGACAAGCAGGGGTTCCCCATGCGGGCTGACCTGCACGGCACAGCAAGAAAGAGGCTGCTCCTGTCCAGCGGGCCGGGCTATAAGGCAAAGAGGAAAGGCGAGCGCAGGAGAAAGAGCATCCGGGGGAATACGGTTGCTGATGATATAGCACAGCTTAACCTGAAAGTAGTGAAGCCTGGCAAAGACCAGCTTGATAAGGTGCTTGAAAAAGCAGCAGAGAAGCCAAAAGAAAAGGGGAAGGACTGATGGAACAGGCAGAAGTCAATATCGGCCTTGTTGGGCATGTAGATCATGGGAAAACAACGCTGGTTAAGGCACTAACTGGCCAATGGACAGACACGCATAGCGAAGAGCTTAAGCGGGGGATTACTATCCGGCTTGGCTACGCAGATGTTGCCATAAAAACCTGTGGCGAGCACATAACAATACGGGACAAGTGCCCAATATGCGGGAAAAAGACCCGGCTAGAGAGGCGGGTGGCATTCGTTGATGCACCGGGCCATGAGACGCTTATGGCCGTGATGATTTCCGGCTCGGCGATAATGGATGGGGCAATCCTTGTGATTGCTGCAAATGAGCCCTGCCCACAGCCCCAAACCTATGAGCACCTTACAGCATTGGGCATAATGGGCATTAAGAACATAATTGTTGTGCAGAACAAGATTGACTTGGTCAGCAAAGAGGAGGCTATGGAGAACTACAGGCAAATAAGGCAGTTCCTCAAAGGCACTGTTGCCGAAGGGGCCCCAATAATACCTGTTGCCGCCCACCGGGCGATAAACGTAGATGCGGTGGCTGAAGCAATTGAGAAGCATATCCCAACGCCAAAGCGCGACCCTAAGAAGCCCCCCAAGATGTATGTTGCAAGGAGCTTTGATGTGAACAAGCCAGGGACAAAGCCTGAAAAGCTAATAGGCGGCATCATAGGGGGGAGTATTATCCAGGGGAAGATTAAAGTTGGCGACGAGATAGAGATAAGGCCGGGCATACAGAAAAACGACAAGTATAAGCCAATCAAGACGAAGGTCGTTGGGCTAAACACCTGCGGCAAAAGCATAAAAGAGGCGCTCCCTGGGGGGCTGATAGGAGTTGCAACCGAGCTTGACCCTAGCCTGACAAAAACCGACCAGCTTGTTGGGAATGTGGCAGGCGACCCAAATGTGCTCCCGCCTGTAATGCACTCGCTCACCCTTAAGGTGAAGCTTATGGAGCGGGCAGTGGGGATTGAAAAAGTAGAGCCCCTTAAGGAAAGGGAAGCCTTAGTAATCAATGCTGGCACAGCAACAACAATTGGGTTTGTCACCAAGCTAAAGCCGGTTACGCTTACACTAAAGCGCCCTGTTTGTGCCGCAAGGGGCAGCAGGGTTGCAATCTCAAGAAGGGTTGGCAACAGGTGGAGGCTAGTTGGGTATGGTGAAGTACAATGAGCTGCTGCTTGATACAAATTTTATCATCGAGTGCACGAAGCGTAGTCTCCTTAGCAGTGCAAAGGCGCTTGTCCCGGGGGCGAGGGTGGTGACACTGCAGGCAGTTGCTGATGAGCTAGAGCGCCTTGGGAAGGGGCTGGCACTTAGCATGCTTAAGGCAGAGAAAGTCCAGGTTATAAGCATCGGCGGCTTTGCAGATGACGCCATATTCCACTACGCTGAAAAGGGCGGGGTTGCAGTTGCAACCAATGACAAGGCCCTTACTAAGCGGCTAAGGGCAAGGGGGATAGCTGTTATATTCCCACGTGGCAGCGGGTGTGGATTTGCAGGGGGGATAGCATGAACCTTTATAGGGACTTGCCGCCGGGCAGGGGTGCCCCAAAGCAGATAAATGTTGTCGTGGAGGTCCCATCTGGCGGCGTGAATAAGATTGAATACAACGAGAAGGAAGGCTACTTCAGGCTTGACCGCGCGCTTTATTCCGCAGTTTACTACCCTTATGAATATGGCTTCATCCCGCAGACAGAGTCAGAGGACGGCGATGCCCTTGATGTGATATTGCTGGCCACCAACCCAACCTTTAGCGGGTGCGTAGTAAGGGCAAGGCCAATTGGTATGCTAAGGATGGCTGATGAGAGAGGGGAAGACAACAAGATAATTGCCGTCCCTGCAGCAGCTGTTGACCCCCGCTTTAAGAAGGCCACCAGCCTAAGCAAGATAGGGGCCCATATGCGGGATGAGATAAGGCAGTTTATACTAGACTACAAAAAGCTAGAAAAGAAGAAATACGTAAGGTTTAAGGGGTGGGGGACTAAGGAAGAGGCAAAAAGGGCAATAGCCAAAGCAATTAAAAAGTTCCAGGAGGGGCAATAATGTACAAGCTTATAACAGTAAGGGACACTGTGCGTGTCCCGCCAAAGATGTTTGGCAAGAAGATGAATGAGTCCGTTGCAGAAGTGCTAAGGGGCAAATATGAGAACAAGGTTGACAATGACCTTGGAGTCATCCTTGCAATATCAAAAGTCAAGGACATTGGCTCTGGCAAGATCATCCCGGGAGATGGGGCAGCATACCACGACCTGACTTTTGATGCGCTGGTGTTCCAGCCAAAAGTGCACGAGACGTTCATTGGGAAGGTCAGCGAGATTGCCCAGTTTGGCGCATTTATTAGGATGGGCCCCATCGACGGGCTGGTCCATGTGTCGCAGGTAACTGATGACTTTATCTCATACAACGAGAAGACAGGCACGCTTGCTGGCAAGGAAAGCGGAAAGGTCCTCAAAGAGGGCGACATTGTTAAGGCAAAGGTTGTTACGCTTAGCATGAAGCCGGTCATAACCGACAGCAAGATTGGCCTGACAATGCGGCAGCCATCGCTTGGCAAGCTAGAGTGGATTGAGAACGCTAAAAAGCCGAAGAAGAGGGCCACAAGGAAAAAGGAGGCCAAATAATGGCGGCAAAGGCTTGCAAGAACTGCAAGTACATAGTTGAAAGCGGGGATGTCTGCCCTATCTGCAAGGGCACGGACCTAACAACTAACTGGAAGGGGTTTGTGATAATTGTAGACCCCAGCAACTCCGAGATTGCAAAGAAAATGGGGATAACCATCCCCGGAAAATACGCATTGAGGCTAGGAAAGTGACTAAAAAGCTAACAAGCAGCCTGCGCGAGAAGCTAAAGGTGCCGTTGGGGGAGCTGCGGGATGCCCCTGACTGGAGCAGCCCCTTCATCACAGTTGGTGACCAGTGCACATTCCTAGCTGCAGAAGAAGGTGCAAAGCCGCTGCTTGCAATATATGACAATATGATAATGCGGCAGGAAACAACAGATGAGAAAAGGAAGGCCATCGGGGGAATGCCCGGCAAGAAAATAGTTGTGGACAACCCTGCTGGCACAATAACCGATGAGGCAGACCTTGCAATACGAGTTGGGCTTGAGAATGCGCCCACGCGCATTGAGGTAAATGGGGAGGAGGACCTGCTTGTGCTGCCGTGTGTCATACACGCCAAGGACGGGACTGCCGTTTATTACGGCCAGCCAAGGCAGGGAATTGTTAAGGTAATAGTAAATCCTGAAATGCGGAAGAAGGCAAAGGGCATCCTTCTTTCAATGAAGGAGGTAAAACAATGAACATCACTATAGAAAATGAGAATGTAAACCGCTTGCTCCACCGCACCGAGTTGGTCTGCAGCATTGAGACTGATGGGACAACCCCCTCAAGAAAAGAGCTGATAAGGCAGATAGCTGCAAAGAAGGGCGTTAGTGAGAGCCTTGTTGTCGTTGACAAGATTAAGCAAGAATATGGGAAGAAGTCCTCGCGTGCCTATGTAAAGGTTTATGAGTCCGAAAAGGCCGCACAAGCAATAGAGCAAAAGCACCAGATAGAAAGGGGAAAAAAGGCACTTAAGGAATCCCCCTCTAGCGGGGAAAAGGCCCGTGCAGAAAGTAATGCTGCTGAAGGGAAGCCAAAAAAAGGTGAGGAGTGATGGGAAAAAAGAAGGGTGGCGGAGAGAAGAAGGGAAAGAAAGCCCCGCGCAAGAGGAAGCGGATTAAGAAAAGCAGCCAGTATGAGGTAACCGGTGACAAGCTAACCCGCAAGAAGGTCCCTTGCCCAAAGTGCGGCGCTGGTGTCTTCATGGCAGAGCATGCGGACAGGTGGAGCTGCGGGAAGTGCGGCTACACTAAGTGGAAAAAATGATCTGCCTCGGCATTGAGAGCACTGCACACACCTTTGGGATCGGGGTATTTGACGGCAAGCCGCTAGCTAACAAGATGGCGTCTTACAAGTCCCAGGGGGGGATCCACCCCCGCGAAGCATCACAGTATATGGCATTGCACGCCACAGGGGTAATGAAGGATGCAATTAAGGAAGCTGGCATCTCCCTAAGCGACGTGGATGTTTTTGCCTTTTCGCAAGGGCCGGGCCTTGGCCCCTGCCTGCGTGTTGGTGCATCGGTTGCAAAGGCGCTATCAAAATACTATGAGAAGCCGCTGGTTGGGGTAAACCACTGCATTGCACACATTGAGGCTGGAAAGTATTTTGGCGCTAAAGACCCGCTTGTCATCTACGCCTCTGGCGCAAACACGCAAATTCTAGGCTTCGCAGGCGGGAGATACCGCATATATGGGGAGACGCTGGACATAGGGATAGGGAATGCGCTTGATTCCTTCGGGAGGCAGCTTGGGCTGGGATTCCCTGCTGGCCCAGCAATTGAGCGGCTTGCACTAAAGTCTGACAGCTATTATGCGCTTCCGTATTCTGTAAAGGGGATGGACCTTTCGTTCTCTGGGATTGTGACAGCCGCATCAAAGATAAAGGCTAAAAGGGAGGCGCTGTGCCACTCGTTCCAGGAAACCGTGTTTGGGATGCTTGTTGAGGTAAGCGAGAGGGCGCTAGCCCATGCCAAAAAAAAGGAGGTTATGCTTGTTGGGGGGGTTGCGCAAAACAAGAGGCTGCGCACGATGCTGTCAGCAATGGCAAGAAGCCACGGGGCAAAGTTTATAAGCCCAAGAAATGAGTACAATGCAGACAACGGCCTAATGATTGCCCTGACTGGCTGGAAGATGCATAATGCAGGGGTAAGGCAGGATAGCCTTAAGATAAGGCAGAAATGGAGGACTGACGAGGTCGATGTATCATGGTAACTGAGCTGCTTTACATGGGCAATAGCTACCTAAAAGAGTTTAGCGCAAACGTAGTTGGGTCTGGGAAAGGATATGTTGTGCTTGACAGGACTGCATTTTACCCTGAAGGGGGAGGGCAGCCAAGTGACACTGGCATGCTGGGGGGCTCACGCGTTAGCGAAGTAAGGAAAGATGGGGGGGAGATAAGGCACTACACGGATACGCCAATCTCTGGAAAAGTGCATGGCATTATCGACTGGGAGAGGAGATATGCCCACATGCGCATGCACAGTGCCCAGCATCTCCTGTCCGCAATTGCACTTGACCGCTATGGCGCAGAGACTGCGGGAAACCAGATACATGCTGACCGCTCACGCATAGACTTCACGCTTGACAAGATAACGGGGGAAATGCGCACATTGCTGGAAGACGAGTTTAACCGCATAGTTGATGAGCGCCGCCCCATTAAGGCATATATGACAACCCGCAGTGAGATGCTCCCTACAATTGACCCACGCAGGAGGAAGCTTTTTGAGAGGGTGCCGCCATCAGTTACCAATGTAAGGGTTGTAGAGATTGAGGGCATCGACAGGTGCCCCTGTGCGGGCACCCATGTTGCCAGCACCGGCGAAATCGGGTACATAGCAATAGAAAGTGTTAAGAGCAAGGGAAAAGGCAAAACCCGCTTAACTTTCAGGCTTGAAAAGGGAAACATTTAAAAGCCACCCCCCACTAATGGGCTTAGGTGAGCTAAATGCCTCGCACAAAAATGGAAAAGCTTTTGCTGGACCCAGAGAAGTTCTTTGCAAAGGTAGCAAAGGAAAAGATTAGTGAGGCTTGGACCTATCTTGCATACTGGGCACTGTTGCCATCCATAGTGGCGCTATTGCTTGTTGGCTTCATGGGAGTTAAGCTTGGCGGCTACATTGCAATGCCAACATGGCTTGGTGACCTTTTGCTCAGCAACACAACAATGGTTGGGGCTGCCCTTGGAACAGCAGTTGGGATTGCCATCTATGTTGGGCTGTTTATTGGCCTATTCTGTGTAGCAATAGTGGCACATGCAGTTGCAATGCTGTTCAAAGGAAGGGGAAGCTTTAACGACACGCTGAAGGCGGTTATTTATGGCACTTCGCCATTCTATGCATTTGGCTGGCTGCCAATATTTGGCGTGCTGTTTGGGCTTTACTCAATCATCATACAGGTTCCAGCCTTCAGGGAGCTGCACAGGACCACTTATGTCAAGTCTGTCCTAATAGTCCTTGGGACACTATTTACAGTTGGGGTCCTTGTGGGCATTATCCCGTTCCTTGGTGGGGTCTTTGCAACTGGGTACTACTTTGGCATAGTAGTAAACTCCATAAAAGGGATAGTCGCACTAATGATGGTGTGACTAGCCCACTTCCTTTTATTTTAGCTTGCTAGAATATGCTGCGATGCTAATATACCACGGCGCAGAAGCCAAGCTATATCGGGAAAGCTTCCTTGGCATTGACAGCGTCAGGAAAGTGCGCCTGAAGAAAAGCTACCTTGCGCCAGCGCTTGACAAGGGGCTGCGGAGCTCGCGGCTGAGGGCTGAGGCGAAGATGCTAGCCCGCGCAAGGCAAGCAGTCGCAACCCCCCACGTGCTATTTGTTGGTACAGATGAGATAATAATGGAATACGTGGAAGGCAAGACTGTAAGGGAGCTGTTCCTTAGTGGCGATACAAGCTGCGCTGAGGCAGTGGGGGAGGGCATCCGCAAGCTGCACAATGCAGGCATCGTGCACAATGACCTGACAACAAGCAACCTGATAGTGGCCAATAGGGAGGTCTGCTTCATTGACTTCGGGCTGGCGCAGGCAAGCACCTCGCTGGAGGACAGGGCAGTTGACCTTGCCGTCCTGAAGCATATGCTCTCCTCCACACATTACAGCATATTTGAAAGCGTGTGGCCCCGCATCCTGAAAGGCTATGGCGCTGAAAAAAGGCTCAAGGCAAAGATAGCGGAAATTGAGTCTAGGGCAAAATACAGGTAAGCCTTTTATAGCAAAAACAATACATTACTAACTATGAGCCCAGATGTGCCAGAGCACCTTAAGAAGTTTAATATGCAGGGGGTGGACCCAAAGCGCCGTGCCACATTTAATATACCAGACAAAGTTAAAGTGGTAATAGGCAGCCCACAGCTTAGGCATGCTGCTGAAATCCCGCAGATATATGCTGAGATATGCAGGAGGCACAATGTCCTCCAACAGCCGCGCGAGTATGACCCAAAGACGGATGGGGAGCTTGATGAAAACGGCTATACTGAAAATAGCAGGCACAAAAAAAAGGTGCTGAATGGCTATGTTGTGGGCGAGAGATATGAATACCGGCGCCACGGGGAGCTAAACGAGGATGGGTATGGCAAATACATACTAATGGTAAATGGGGAGCCGTATAAGAAGGGGAAGCATGGCGAGATGTATGAGGGGATAAAGGGCAAGTATGTGACAGTTAATGGGAAAAATACCCCCCTTGTTAAGCGGCGCGTAATGCTGCTCCCCATGGAGGAATACAACCCCTTAAACTATGACTCTGAAGAGGGGGAGTATGCAATCAAGGGCAACAAGAGATACAAGATTGAAAGCAGAGTGTCCATTGTAAATGGCCAAAGGAGCACTAAGCGGTATGTGATGGGGCTGCACGTCCTGGATAAGAATATCCCTGATGTGCACATACTGACACAGCGGTTTATGGCAAAAAGCAAAAGCCCAAATGAGAAGAGGGGCTTGCTAAAGGATGTTTATAGGAGCATAACCGCTAAAGGGCAATTCCATCCCGCATTTAAGGAAAAAATAAAGGGTAAAATAAGTTACGAGCAGTCCCCCTTTGGGCCGTGGCACCTTTCAATCCCTGACGCAATGCCAAATTTAGATGCCAGCAACCACAATGCCCCCCTTTACTTTGGATACGGGAAGGGCTATGGCGAAACCCTTGACCCAAACCTCCTTGGGACAATGGTTGATGATAGTATGATTGTCTCCCACACCCTCATTGCACGGTCCAGGGGAGCTGGCGTAAATAACGAGGCTGCTAAGATAACCCCAGACCACGGGCTGGTAAGCCTGGTTAAGAGCATATTTGGGATATAGTGCGCTATGCTTTTTGTGACTGGGAACCCGGCAAAGTTCGAGGAGGCGTCTGCGCTTATCCCTGGCCTGAAGCAGGCAGATATTGGCCCCCCGGAGATACAGGCTGATAGGCTTGAGGATGTGGCGCGCTTCAGCGTTGAATACGCGTATAAGGAGCTTGGCGAGCCGTGTTTTGTTGAGGATGCTGGCCTCTTTGTCAATGCACTAAATGGCTTCCCGGGTGCTTACTCGCATTATGCGTTTGATACAATTGGCAGCAAGGGCATCCTAAGGCTCTTGGAGGGAGTTAAAGACAGGGGTGCGCGGTTCGAGGCGTGCATTGCATATCACGATGGCAAGGGGGTGCGCGTATTCAGCGGCAGGGTTGATGGGGCAATAGCCAGCAGGGAGCTTGGCTCAGGCGGGTTTGGCTTCGACCCCATATTTGTCCCAAACGGCCATGATAGGACATTTGCCGAGGACCCTGCCCATAAGCAAGAGGTAAGCCATCGGGCAAGGGCGCTGCGCAAGTTCCTTGGCTTCTTGGGCAAACCTTTATAAATGGCCCTGCGCCAAATAGTGCCACGGGCCCTTCGCCAAAGGAATCCGACTCATTTTAGCGTTCCAGCAGAACGGAAATAGTGGTTAACATGGCAAGAATGCATTCAAGAAAAAAAGGCAAGAGCGGGTCATCCCGCCCGCCAGTTAAGGCAAACCCCAACTGGGCAGCCACTGACAAGAGGGAGATTGAAAAGCTCGTTGTAAAGCTAGCTAAGGATGGCATGAGCCCCAGCACAATAGGGCGCGAGCTTAGGGACAGCTATGGCATACCGCTTGTTAAGCCAGCTACAGGGAAGACCGTGCTCCAGATACTCAAGGAGAACAAGCTTGCGCCGGAATACCCTGAGGACTTGCTCAGCTTAATTAAGAAAGCCGTCTTCCTCAGGAAGCACCTTGAGAAAAACCCCCGGGATGTGCATAACCGCCATGGCCTAATGCTCGTGGAGTCAAAGATAAAGCGCCTCCAGCGCTACTACAAGAAGAAGAAG
>WALL01000011.1 GCA_015522845.1 Nanobdellati archaeon | reverse complement strand
GCTGCACCTGCCGATTCGAGGAGTATGGTTTTCATAGAAATTTACCTGTGATACGGTGGCTTCCCGGATTGTATGGCCCGCTTAATCGCCTCATCAACAGAAATGCTGCCGTGGTGCTCAAGCTGCCAGATTACATTCGACAAGCTAACCCTTGTGCTGTCAAGAATGCGCTTCACATGCTTGAATTCCCCGCCCCTATCCCAAAATATCTGGGGAATTCTGGATACAACCAGTGGCGTGGAAGGGTCAAAAGATGGGAGAATATTCTTTATTGCTTCTACCCTGCTTGTGTGCTCCTCTATTTCTGCCTGTATCTGCTTGGCCCTTGCCTCTAAGTCATATGCTTCCCTCTTTAGCTTTTCCGCTGCCTTGCTGATTCTTGGCTCCCCTCTTGAGAGTTTTTGGGGGATGACAGCCAGGGATTGTGCTTTTTCCTTCTTTTCTTTCGCCCGTGCAAGTGTTTCGCTTAGCTCAGCCTTTTTCCTATCAACCCACTCTTCATAAGCTGCTTTCCTGACTCTCGCATTCTGGGAGAGCGAATGGACCCTAAGCTCTTCGGTGGGTAGCTCCGGGATATTAGGGAGGATATCACCCGGGCTTATGCCGGGCTCTGGGCGGGCGCCTTCCCCCGGCTTCTTACGTGATGGTGGCTTTCTCTTGCTTAGTTCCATATCAGCACCTATTCCTCTGCTTCTCACTTTTTGAACATGCTTATTAGCTTTTCAAGTGTCTTACCCGGCGAGTCACTTCCCTTTATGGATTTGTCAAGGAGCTCCGACGACTCCTTCAGCTCTTCAGGGGTAAGCTCAACCCTTATCGTATTTGGCTTGCTGCTTAACTCTTCCGCTGTCGGGAGGCGGGCTGCATTGTGTTCTTGCTGCTTAGCCTCCATCATGTCCATCCGAGAGCGCACTGTATTACGGGTCGCACCAGGGGGTAGCTTTTTGTAGAACCGCTTAAGGGCGTCGAGACCCATGCTGCCAAAATCAATAACATTAGTTTTGGTGCGCTTGGGCTTTCCTTTTTTTAACGGGGGTATGCTCCCAAAGCCAGGGGCCATCTCTTGGGGGAGCCCCAAAGAGGATATCCCCTCCCTTAGAGCCTGGCTGCTGGGCTTTCTTCCTTTCTTTTCCATACCCCAACTTATAATTATTGCAACTTATAAGCCTATCGCTTTTGAGGCAGGAAACAGTAGCTATTTCGCGCAATTCCCGCGAATTCCTGTGGGGGATGGCCTATTCCTCTTTTAGTAGCCTCTTGAGGCGCTTGGTGTCCAGCTTGCTAAGGTCCGTGCGGGGCATGTTGTCCGGGGCTTCGGTCCTTTTGGCCGATAGCTTGCCTTTAACACGGAGCCCCAGTGGGAGGGACTTTGTGTCCAGCTTGCTGAGGTCCGTGCGGGGTATAATCTCCTCCATGTGAGTACCCGCACCCATTCGGGATACCTTGCGCCTAATGTCGCGGGGTATTAAAGGCAGTTTTTTGATGGATTTCTTTGGTTTTACCATACTTCAACTTATAGTTATTACAACTTATAATTTTAACGCTCTTATCTGCGCTTTTATTGACCTGGCTGCGCTGTGGAACTCCGGCGGCACGGGCATCTCGGTGATTTCGGTGATGCCTTTCCTACCGAGCTTCACAGGCACGCCGATTGAGAGCCCATGGAGACCATACTCGCCGTTGAGCACTGCCGAGCACGGGAGCAGCTCATTGGTGTTGTTGGCTATTGCGTACACCATACGCGTGATTGAGACCGCGGGTGCATAGACGGTACCGCCCTTTTTCTTTATGACCGACGGGGCGCTGGCGAGGAGCCGCTTGAATGCGGATGGTGGAAGCGGCTCCGTGGGGGCCATCCCCCCACCGTGCGCGCCCAGCACGAATCCATCGTAGCCCAGTGAGTGTAGCCGGGCGGTGTCGAGTATGCCGCCCATGCCAATTATCCTCTTGCGTGGCAGGCCCGTTGTCTTCCACATCGCATAGTTCATCGCGTCCATGGGGTTGGTCGCGGTGATGACGATGCCCTTTTTGATGCGCCGGGCAATTGACTGGATAGTTGGGAAGTTAGTCTTCGCCAGCTCTTCGCGCGTCTGGCCGGGCTTGCGCGGGAGGCCAGCGGTGACGATGAAGATGCCCGCCTTGGGATAGCGCTTGGGCGCGGTTATCTTCACGTTGCCGCGCTCCATTGCAAAGGCCGCATGAGTAAGGTCCTCTGCCTCCCCCTTTGCACGGCTGCCATCAATGTCAAGAAGCGCGATTTCCTTTACTGTGTCTACTGCATGGAGTACTGAGAAGGCGGCGGCGCTGCCTACACGGCCTGCTCCGACAAATGCTATCCTCATCAGCTAAACAACTGCACTGCAGTTTATATACTATTGGTGTAAAGCGCTATGAGCTCATCAACGGAAAGTTCCTCTGGGCGGCTGCTTGTGCCAGCTATCTTCTTGCGGCGGTGGCGGAAGAGGGATGTTACAAATCCCTCGAAGCCGCGGCTTTCAGCACGCAGCTTGGTAAATCGGACAATGCGCGACTCCACCTTTGGGTGCGGCTCGAAGTCTGACTTACGGGCCTTGTCGAGGAGTTCGACACTAGCATAGTATTGCGCAATAACAGACAGGCGGCCATACCCTTTGTCGCCAGGCTTCGCGGCGAGCTTCTTCGCGAACTCCTTCTGCGCTATCATCACCCCAGCTGTGAATCCCGACCGCAGCAGCTTTAGCGTTAGCGGAAGTGAAATGGAATAGGGAATGTTGGAGACAAACTTGGTGAAGTTGGGAAACTGCAGCTTCAGCGCATCGCCGTGGATTACCTCCGCACCGGTGCGCCGCAGCGGTGCAATGAGGCGGATGTCCTTCTCAATTGTGATTGTGTGGCAGCGCTTTGCAAGCTCACGGGTAAGGAAGCCAAGCCCGCCGCCAATTTCAAGCACAGTGTCCCATTCGGATAGCTGGGCATAGCTTACCTCCTTGGCAATCAGCTGCTCGTTTATAAGGAAGTGCTGGTCCTTGTGGCGCTTGCTTGTCTGCAAAAAATAGGCTGCCTCCGCAAGGGGGTTCACCGGTAACGCCTCGGCTCCTCGCGCTTTGGTGGCGCTGTAAATAAGTAATATTTAATGCCATCCCCCTGAAGCTCTTCCAAAACCCTTTCTTGTATGACCCTTGCGGGATCAGGCATAAGATTAACACGGGCAGAGATATCATCAAACGAGTCAAAAGGCCTCTTCTCACGCTCCGCAACTATTGATTCCATGTGCCGCTTCCCCACACTGGGAAGAAGCTCAAGCGAGTGCTTGCGTATGCTGATAGGGCCTGCCTTATTAAAGAACTCTATAAACCGCTTCTCATCAGCACGGATTATTTCCTCAACAACATTTGGCAGCTCAGTGCGGGCAGCGTTTGTCAGCTTGCTGTAGTCGAGCCTGCCCTTGATGAACTTTATTTCCTTGCGCTCCTCAGGCCCAATATAAACCTCCTGGCGCAGGTTCAAGAATACGCCGTCGCGCGGAACCAGCTCAAGGAGCGTAAACCGCGATGTGCCAACAGCTTGCGCTACCGGCTCGCCCGTATAGGACGAGGAATACCCTCTTGAGAGGTAGTCAAGCACTACCGCATGCTCTTCCTTCATATGGTTCACTCTTGCGCCTTTGCAACTAGGTCCAGTATCTTTTTAATGTCCTTGTCTGACAGCCCTTTCCGCCTCTTCTCAAAAATAACCAAAAGGTCATCTTTGTCCTTTGGCAGGGTATCTGTAATTTGGACTGCAGCACTACTGTCAACGCCTTCTATCTTCATAAGCTCTTCAATAAGGGCCCTTGCCTTAGTAACAGGCAGCTTGCCAAATTCTGCAGAATAGTCATAGGCAAGCTTCTGCTCGTATGAAAGCTCGCCCTCCTTCTTCCGCCTTGCAAGGATATTCTTCACCTCGCTAATGGATAAGTCCCTATCCTCAATAAGCTCTTTGCCAATCATCTATAATCACGCCCTCTTTAGGTGCACGGCACTAATAAGCAGCATCTTTGTGCTCTTGCCGTCACTTATTTCTACTTTATAAGCATCCCCTTGCTTCCCCCTGACAATGCCTGTCTTCCCGCGGAAGCGCGGAAAAGGCATGCCAGATGGCTCTGATGGCACCACATCAATATGCACGCGGTCCCCCTCACCAAAAACCTGCAGGTACTGGCTTACGGGGGGCATCCCCCGATCCCGGCGGCCTTTCTTGATATCCCTTGTGCCTTGCATCTTGCCTTTGCTTTTTCGCATTGTTACCACTCCTAAAATCCGTGCGGCTTCTGTTATGAAGCTTCCCCTTTATATATGGAACGCTACGGGAAACGCTTTTATAGATGTTACTACCTAAAAGTAACAACATGAGGGAAAATGAGCTTGTGGAGCTTATGTACGTCCTGTTTGGCGTGGGCATAGTGGCGCTTGCCTACTATCCTAAGCTATTCGGTGCGCTCCTACCGCTGGTGGCACTTGTGGGGGCGTTTTACCTTGTTTGGGGCATACTTTCAAGGATTGCTTCCAGCTTTTCCAGTATCGGCGCAAGCCGCAGGGATGACTGGTGGAACGGGCTCGCAATACTCACAGTAATTGTACTTATCTACGGCCAGCAGGGCATTGTGGTAAAGGCGGTTAGCCTGATGGTTGGGGCAATCTGGGGATTTGTTTATGGGATTGCAGCATTAGCTTTATAAAGGGCAGTGCGCCCCTTCTAAATGGTGTTTATATGGAGGTAAAATTCAACATAGAGAACATTGTCGCGTCAGCCAGCCTCAACAGGGAGCTGGACCTCTATGCAATCGCAAGGGACCTTGACAATGTCGAATACGAGCCAGAGCAGTTCCCTGGTGCCATACTAAAGCTGAAGAAGCCGAAGACCTCGCTGCTCCTGTTCAAGAACGGGAAGATGATATGCACCGGCGCAAAGAACGAGGCGATGGTCCACCAGGCGGTGGAGCTCGCTGTCAAGGAGATCTCGGCTTATATAAAGAAATGAGGGTTTTAATCATCTGCGGAAGCCCGCGGAAGGGGAATTCGGAAAACATTGCTAGCAGGCTTAGCTCTATTTTTTCTGGGTTGGGGGTTGAAAACGAGATTATTTTCCTCCGCAAGCACAATGTCCTCCCGTGTGAGGGGTGTGTGGAATATTGCAACAAGCACTATAAATGCAAGCACAATGATGATATGGGGGGAATCCTTAAAAAGATCCTGGCTGCCGATGGGCTGGTGCTTGTTTCGCCAAACTACTTTGGGATGCCTCCGGGGATATTCAAAAATTTTATTGACAAATGCAGTGTGCTTTATACTAAAAAATACTTTACTGGTAAGCCGGACCTCTCTGCAAAAAAAGCGGTCGTCATAGCCGTTGGGACGGACAAGCCATTCCTCGGCGAGATGATCCATAACATCAAAGACAATTTCCTCAGTACCCTTGGGATAGAAACAGTGGCAACAGCGGAGTTCATTACAAAAAGTGAATTAAAAGGGAACTATAACGAGCTCTTCGAGCGTGACAGCAGCGTACTGCCCATGCTTAAGGAAATGGCGGAAAAGCTTGTTAAAGCACTTAGCTGAGCGAAACCTTTATAAACCAGAATATCCGCAATAAGCGGTAGGACGGTCATAGCGGAGGGGTCACACCCGGCAACATCCCGAACCCGGAAGTTAAGCCCTCCTGCGTGGAGTGCGGTACTAAGCTCCGAAAGGGCTTGGAAAACACTCCACACTGTCCGATAATCCTTTTTCTGCTATGGGGCTATTCACTTTGTTCAGCGCTCGCCCGGTGCAAAAGCGCCGGCGGAAACGGCCCTTTCTACTACGGCTGCTTTGCAAGCAGCCGCCCGGTGCAAAAGCGCCGGCGGAAACGGCCCTTTCTACTACGGCTGCTTTGCAAGCAG
>WALL01000010.1 GCA_015522845.1 Nanobdellati archaeon | reverse complement strand
TGCCTAGCTATTAACGCTATTTGGAGGCAACTCTTATGGAAAAAGGACAAGGCTCTCTTGAATATTTATTGATACTTGCAGCAATACTCGCAATCGCAGTCGTCGTTGTCGTGGTGGCGAACTCGATGCTCTCCTCCCCCCAGCAGCAGTCAAAGGTCCAGCAGGACCGCTACGCCTGCAGCCTGTCGGGGATAGAGCTGGCACCGACCTATACAATAAACGGGGACGTCGGTCCGGTCAAGTACGGTGGCCAGAGCTGCACATTGAACACGATATCTGATAACAAATATGTCGTAGCCAGCTGCACGCTCGGAAATGGCTCGATTGTCAGGGTAAACACCACAGACACAGGGTGCGTTTACGATCTAGTATAAGGGCACCCCAACCCCTTTTTTTTACTCCCGCCCAGCCACAGCATTTTTATACCCCCCTTCCCTTTATCCATTGATGAGACTCCCCCGCGGGCAAAGGGCACAGACCAGCTTGGAATACCTTTATCTCACAGCCTTTGTCATAGGCCTTGCCGCAATCACGGCCATGCTAGTGACCGATGTCCTGCACATACAGGAGCAGGCAAAGGCACGCGTTGCTGAGATACGCGGCCGCCTAATTGACAAGCTTACGCAGTGATCCCATGCTTAACACGATTGCTGCGCTAGCCGGGCTTGCATACGCATCCTATACCGACCTTAAGGAGACAATAGTGCCTGACTGGCTGAACTACCTCCTCATCGCCTTTGGCATTCTTTACCACGCTTACCTCTCAGCTATCACAGCCTCCTTCGTGCCCATTGGGCTCTCGCTTATGGGCACTGCACTTGCATTTGCATTTGCCTACCTCCTCTGGCGCATTGGCGCGTGGGCCGGCGGCGACGTGAAGCTATTCACGGCACTGGGCGCGCTAACCCCCGGCACAAACCTGCTCCTTCCATTTGTAATCCTTATCAACTCGGTTGCAATTTCGTTCCCGTTTCTTGTTGCCTACATATTCGCCAAAACCGTCTTCCAAAAGCGCCTCCACAAAGTCTTTAGGGGAATGCTGCTTCACGGCACGGAGCAGGGATTGCTCCTTGGTGCATTCTCAGCAGGCTTCCTTTACCTACTGCCTGACGGCTTGGCATGGGCCTCTGCCCTGCTTGTGGCCGTTGCTTTCCTGTTACCGCCCTACCTGCGCTACGGTCTTGCCCTCCTGATTGGCATCCCAGCACTTGCAAGCTACTCACAGGCACTGCCAATTTTTGCGGCATCAGCAGCAATTGCGCTGTTTTGGCAAGCCATCTCCTACGGGCGCGAGCATGCGCTCCGCCAGCGCATTCCCCTCTCCCGGATAAGGGAGGGCATGATTGCAGCAGAGACGGTTTATGCCAAAGGCGGGAAAGCCGCCGTGTTCCACCCTTCCTGGCGGCAGAAGCTCTCCCTTTTTGAGCCAAAGCACACAATTGTATCAGCCTATCAGGCGGCGGGCATAGGAAAAGGCGACATAGCAAAGCTAAAGAAGTATGGGGTAAGGTCGCTGTGGATAAAGGAGGGCATGCCCCTTGTGCCCCTGCTTTTCTTTGGCGCGCTGGCGGCATATGCCCTTGGGGACCTTGTTTCCCTTGCAATCAGTTACCTATAAAAACACGCTTTCCGTTTGGCTAGCTGATGAGGGGCCAGGTAACCATAGAGTTCATACTTGTGCTTGTTATAATGCTAGTCATACTCGCCACGGTTTCACTGCCGCTGGTTGACCAGCTCCAGCAGGACGTCGGTGACACTGGCACCGCAATAGGCCTCGCCACAGTGCAGCAGAAGATTGCCAACACAGCCGAGGAGCTTGCACTGTCCGGCTGCGGCTCCCATAAGTCCATACGTGTCTTTGTCGATGCCGACCCGTTCAACCAGGCCAGGGTGGAGTGGAACAGCACGCACATATACGGCGAGTTCTACATGCTGGACAATACACGGAAGCAGATGAGGGCGGTGCCTTTTCCAAGCTACATTAAGCTGGAGAACAGTACGCTTGGAGGCGGCTATTATGGCGTGACCGTTACCAAATACTGCAATTCCGCCAATCCAACCTCGCTGGGGTGCGTCGGCTATGGCTGCTAGCGGGCAGACATCCATTGAGTGGCTGCTCATAGTTGCAATAGTCCTTACAGTTGTTACAGTTACCCTTGTTAACTACTCTAGCGAATCTTCTGCAACTGTTGCAGAGGCAACAATCCGCACCCAGGCCGAGCTAGCGCTTTCCCGGGCACCGTTTGAGGACCCGAACTGCACCAGCGCAAGGCTAGTTAATATAACTGCCAAGGGCCCCGGCAGCTATGTGCTTTACGCTTATTCGCCGCCAGAGTGCGACCTTGGCGCCACCGTGCTGTCCCAAAGCGTGCGCAACGGCATAGCCTCCCGTGTTGCTGAGGCGCTTGGATGCAGCTACGCTTATCCAGCCGTGTGCAAGGGAAAGTCTTATAATCTTGGCCTGCAAACAACTTAATTGGGGAGAATGAGGGGGAGTGAGCTAGCTGTAATCTGCTTAATTGCTGGAGCGGCAGGGCTGCTTTTGGCATCGCTGTCCGGCGACCCCTCCCTTGTCTTTGTTGGCGTCCTCGCAGGTGTCATTACCGGACTTGTGCCCGGGCTCCATATAAACTTGTTCATTCCGCTGGTAGGGGGGATGCCCGCGCTTGTTGCAGGGATTGCTGTTTCGCATTCCTTCTTTGACTTTGTCCCAGCCATAATGGTTGGCGCGCCGGACGAGGCAAGCGCCCTCTCCGTGCTCCCGGCCCACCGCATGCTTTTGGAGGGGAAGGCACTTGAGGCGTTCCGCCTTACAATTTCCGGGGGCCTGCTGTCAGGGGCAATTGCCGTGGCCCTCTCGCCAGTTATGGGGATTGCCCTTGGGGCAAGGTGGCTTGTGCCGCCCGTGCTCATATTCTCGCTCATTGTAATGCTTGGCTCGTCAAGGCGGAAGCTGCCCACTGCCCTTGTAATGCTTGCGTCCGCAATCTTGGGGGCCGCTGCCTTCAGGGAAAGCCACGGCATCCCTGCAATCCTGTCTGGGTTTTTTGGGGTTGCCACACTGCTGTTTTCGCTTGCCACGCGGGCAAAGGCCCCGCCCCAGCAGCTATGCTCCAGCACCATCCCAACCAGCCGCAGCGTCGTGCTTGGCGCGCTTGCTGGCTGGATTGCTGGGATTTTTCCAGGCATATCCTCCTCAGTTGCTGCAGCAATGGTTTCCCCAAGGATGCGGCACAAGGAGTTCCTTGCCTTGCTTGGCGGCACGAACACAGTTTATGCAATTGCGGCAATGATGGCACTGCCGCTGCTTGGGAGGCCAAGAAGCGGCGCTGCAATTGCCATTTCCCCCTTGCACCCAAGCCTGCCTTTCCTAGCCGGGCTTTCGCTCTCTGCGCTTGCCTTCTCTGCGTTCTTGGCATGGGTGCTGTCAAGGGGGATAGTCTCCTCATTTAACCGCATTGACTACAGGCTCGCATCAATGGCTGCACTGGCAATAGTCATAATCTTGAACTCGCTTAGCGGGCTTTGGCCCTTCCTGCTGATGGCAGCCGCTTCAGCCGTTGGCTTTGCGGCGCTTCATTCAGGCGCACGGCGAAGCGCGTGCATGGCAAGCCTTATAATCCCGGTACTGCTATACTACCTTGCATGAAGATAACCCAACAGGCAGTTGATTTCATCCTTGAAAGTGCGAAGGGGGCTTACCCGCGCGAGTTTGTAGGCTTGCTCCGTGCAAGGGGCGGGATAATCACAGAAGTCCTCATAATCCCCGGCAGCAAGTTTGAGATAAACCGCTCGTCAATATTCCAGAACATGGTCCCAATAGACCCGTCAATTGTCGGCTCTGTGCACTCACACCCTGGCCCCCCTATCCCATCACGCGCTGACCTAAACTTCTTTGAAAAGGGCAAGATAAACATCATTGCTGGCTACCCATACACCTTCGAGTCGCTTGCAGCCTACAATGCAGACGGCACACCCGCTAAGCTAGAAATAGTTAAATAGGCTTATTGCCTATTCCCACACAATGCATGGCTCAATCACGCTTGACTTCATACTCTCGCTTGTGATAGTCCTAGCCAGCGCCTCCTCTTTCTTTTATCTCGCATATACTCAGGTGGAAAATACTGTAATTGCCTCGGCACAATACAAGGCGGAGGCAATGGCCATGCAGATAGGCTCCGCAATCAACCACTTTGCGGCAATCCAGCCGGAAAAGAACTCTTACATGGAGCTTAACTTCACTGGCCTCCCCGAAAGCAATGGCACCGCCTCCTTCGGCGTGCCGGGGTTTTCGGTGGATATCCCGGAAGGGAACTGCACGGTCGTATTTAATGGCGTGAACAATACAGTAACGGTTTCTATGCTTGCCTACCGCATGGAGTCCAGCCAGCCGGAGGAAATCATTGCGGTTTACCCAACAGCGGAGATGTCAAATTCTGCCCTTGATGGCAAGCTGCAGGTCCCATGCAATGGCACAGTTAAGGTAAGCAGCGTCATGGGGGTGTCCAAGCTATGAGCCGCGGCCAGATATTCTCAGTTGACCTCCTGCTTGCGCTGGCAATCCTTGTGCTTGCAATCGGGCTTGTCACCAACGTATGGTCCCAGCAGCTCGCACAGAAAACGTCATCTGTGGAGCACGCCAAGATGCAGCAGCTTGCAATCGATGCAGCCGCGCTGAAGTACTACAACAGCGGCTACCTGGGGCTCAACGAGTCAGCGGCAAAGCTGGGGTATTCTGTTGGTGATGATAAGCCGGGCAGCACTTGCATCGCCAGCACCCGTGGCACTGGCAACAAGGAAGTGGAGGTGTTCGTGTGCATAAGGGGATAGTCTTTACCATTGGGGCAGCCTACGTGATTCTCATCGTATTTTCCGCAATCATCGTCCTCATTGGCTCAATGCACGCCGCCACCGCCCCGAACTACGATACCATCCAGGCAATGAAGGTGGCGCATGACATGGGCGAGAATAGGACTGATGCGGCACCGGCGGGCTATGCCCTCTCCAGCTGCTCCCACGCCTATGCAAGCCTCAGTTACTACAACATGGAGGTGTGCATGAGATGAGGGGCTTCCTCGGCACCGCGGCTGCGCTCATATTTGCCTTCTCGCTCGTCACGGCAATATACACATTCATGCTTGCCAACAACGACATTGCCGCGCCCGCCCGCGTCGGGATCGCGGTTGAAAGCGCGAGGTGGGCAGTGGAGGCGGACGTTTTCAACTGCAGCAACCCCCTATACAACGGCAAAACATACAACGATGCGACAAAGGCAGGCGTTGAAGTGTCCGGCAACAGGAGCAACGTAACTTACTCCACCGGCTTCATGGACATGAGGGTGCATCTGGAGAGGGACTACGCGCCGAGTGCGTGGCTGAAGAAAACCCCATTTAACACTCTGAAATGGCACAGCTGTGATGCGGAAGGCGAACTAAGGCATTGCAAGCTGTATCACAAGGGCTCTGTGGTGAAGGATCACTGTTCGGATGGCACTTACCCCACAGGAGGGCTAGTAGAATTGGATAGAGGGACTTATTACGTAAAAGTCACGGACGCCCGCGGCAACACCGGCTACTCCAACACAGTCACAGTGACTTGACGTACTCCTCCGGCCGCATCCCCTTTTCCTTCGCCAATTTCCTTATCAGCTTGTCCGCGTGCGAGCCGTACTGCGCCGACTTCTTCGGGTGGAATGCAATTTCCTCCGGCAGCCCCAGCTCCACCGCAATCTCCCGGAGCACAAGCTTGTTGTTCTCCGAATTGATTTTCTGCTCGCTTGGTATTGCCAGTGCCTCCTCCACAAATGCCTTGTCCAAGTAGGGGAACAGCGCCTCCCTGCCCCACGCTTTGCACACCCCTATGTCCCTGCTCAGGTCGCGCTCCCACGCGCCCATCACGCCCCTCCAGCACTCCCTGTCAATCGCGCGGTAGTCGGGGAGCAGCCGCCGGTGGCGCTGGTAGCCGGCGAACAGCTCCTCGGTTCCCATGCCGAAGAACACGTGGCTTTCCTCCATTTGCCCGCAGCACACCCAGAGCGGGAGCGCAACGCCGAGCTTCATTATGTTGTGCGAGCCGATTGCCATGGCGATTTTCGGGAGCGCGCTTTCAACAATATCTTTTGTCAGCTCAATGCGCGTTAGCTCCAGCCCAAGCTCATCCGCAACATCCCTGGAGTGCTGCCAGTCGTGTGAGCTTTTCGTGGCGGCGCAATAGCAGTGCAATTGCAGCCTATCCTTCAAAAGCAGCGCAAGCAGCGAGGAGTCAACCCCGCCGGAAAAAAGCAGGGCGGCTTCGCTAAGCCCTTTAGCCCGTTTGTCAACAGAGGCAAGAAGCAGCTTTTTCAGCTTTTCTTTTGTGCCATTGCTTCGCTTGGCAATATCCGGCTCGCGCGCCCATTCGCCGTCCACGCGCTCACTTCTTCTTTGCCTTTCTCTTAAGGAGCACCTTGGCGGGCTTTCCGGCCGCTGGCGCGGGAGGCGCTGGCTCAGGGGCCTTGCCAAAGAGCTGTGCCTCGCTCTTGTTAAGCATGATAACATCTTCCATTGCTGCGACATCCTCAAACTGTATGTTCAGCTGCCCCCTAGCAATCCTGCTAATCATGCCCTTTGGCATTGCGATTATATGCGTTATCCTGCCGGTTGTTGTAAAGACGATGTCTTGGACAAACCCAACGCGCTCGCCGTTCTTGTCTATTATTTCCATGCCGTCTATTTCCTTGAAGAGCATGCTTGCATTATTGCCTCAGGGGTATAAAATTGTTAGCCCATTTCGTAGTAGTATTCCCCGCTCCTCTTCTGCTCAGTGTCCTTTTGGCTGCCGGGCTTGTTTGCCCTTGGCCTGCCGGTCTCCGGGTCGCGGCGGTATGTTATCCCCATTTTCTTTAGGAACTTGTTCATGCCTTCCTGCATTGCCTCGGCAGCATGCGCCTTCCCAGCTTTTCCCGGCTCGCCATCAAACACCATAAGCCTGTTTGAGACATAGTCAATTAGCGTTATGTCGTGGTCAATGACCATTGTCGTTATCTCCTGCTTTTCGGTGACCTTGCGTATGATGTCTGACAGCCGTATCCTCTGCTCGACGTCAAGGAATGCGCTTGGCTCATCAAGCAGGCACAGGTCCGCATCCCGTGAGAGTGCAAGGACGATCCCCAGCCGCTGCATCTCCCCGCCAGAAAGCTCGCTAACCTGCTTGTTGTACAGCTCCTTTACCTCATCACGCAGGTATGTGTCGAATATCTCGCGGTTTATCTTGCTCTCGCCTATGAGCATCTGTACAGTGCCGCTGTAGTTGCTGCTTATGTACTGTGGCTTGTAGGATATCCTAAGCGACCACCCAATTGGCGGCTTGCTTTCCTCAGCACCCGCAAGAACCCTCATGAACGTGCTTTTCCCAATTGCATTCTGGCCAAGTATGCCAATAACTTCCCCCTTCCGGAGCGTCCCGCCATCGGCTTCCAGTGAAAACGCCCTGTAGCTCTTGCTGAAGGGAGGGTATTCCTGGTATTCCTTGCCTTCCCACTCGGCTGCTGGCGGCTTGACGGGCAGCTTTATTGCCTCCTTGCGGAACCGCATGTTTTCTGTGCGCAAGAAGCCGTCCAAGAACTCATTAATGCCAACGCGCACGCTTTTTAGCGAGGATACAATGCCATAGGCCCCCGGCTTGCCATACATGACGTGGATATAGTCGCTTAGGTAGTCAAGCACTGCAAGGTCATGCTCTATAACCATTACCTTTTTCTCCTTTGACAGGCTGCGGATGAGCTTTGCAACCTTCAGCCGCTGGCTTACATCCAGGTAGCTTGTCGGCTCGTCAAAGAAATAGATGTCTGCGTCTTTTGAGAGCGCGACAGCAATTGCAATGCGCTGGAGCTCGCCGCCACTGACGCTGGCTATGTCCCTGTCTGCAAGGTGTGCTATCCCAAGCCTGCCAAGGTCAAACTCGCCGCCCTCCCTCTCAAGGAGCTCGGACACCGTCCCCTTGAAGCGCTGCTGTATGAGGTCAACGTTCTGCGGCTTCATTGAAACGCGCAGCTCCCCGCCTGTAAGCGCCTCAAGGTGAGACTGTATCTCCTGGCCGCGGTGCCTTTCTATGACCTCTTGCCAGCTGCTGCTTGCCCTGCCAAGGTTTGGGATTATCTGCCCGGACAGTATTTTCATTACCGTTGACTTGCCTATGCCGTTGCTGCCAACTATGCCAACAACCCCCTCCTTTGGCACCGGCAGCCCAAAGACGCGGAAGCCATTTGTGCCGTATTGGTGCAGCGGCTCGCCAATCTCTTCCGGCAGGTTAACAATCGTTATCGCGCCATAAGGGCACTTCTTTGTGCAGATGCCGCAGCCGCTGCATAGCTCCTCTGAGATGACGGGATAGCCTTCCTCGTCTTTTACAATTGTCTCCTGCCCCATGCGCACGCCAGGGCAGTAGCTAATGCACTCGTAGTTGCATCCCCTGCCGCGGACGCACTTTTTCCTGTCAAGGACAGCTAGCCTCATCAGGCTGTTTTTGCAATCAGCCTTTTAAAAGCCTGCTGCTAAAAAGCTAGCAATGCGCATAGCAAAGAGGGCGCTGCCAGCAGTTTCCATCGTCCCAGAGACGCTTGATGACATTTGGCACCTCGAAAAGGTAGTTGAAATAGGGGATTTGGCTAGTGCTAAGAGTGAGCGCCGCTTTAAGACAGAGGCGGGCAAGTCCGAGAGGAAAACAGTCAAGGTAAAGATAAAGGTTGAGCAGGTTGAGTACCACCGTGACTCAAAAAAGCTCCGGCTGCTTGGCACTGTTGTTGGCGGCTATCCCGAGGAGTATATCACAATTGGCGCCCACCACACCATTGAGGTGCTGCCGGGCATCATGCTTACAATCACAAAAGAGCATTGGAGGAATTACCAGCTTGCCCGGCTCAAGCGCGCAGCCGAGGCATCGCACAAGCCAAAGCTAATGATTGTAGTGATGGACGATGAGGAGGCCGAGCTGGCACTGCTTAGGGACTTCGGGCTTGAGAGGAAGGGCACAATCCGCTCCGGCAGGAGCGGCAAGGATTTTGATACCCGGGAGAAGGGCAGCTATTTTGAGGAGGTCGCTGCCGCACTGGATGGGGCGGAGAAGGTAATAATAGCTGGCCCTGGCTTTACCAAGGAGAACTTTGGGAAGTGGCTCCAGGCCCACAGCCCAAAGCTTTACAAGCGGGCACTTTTTGCAGATATTGGGGGCACTGGCTCACCCGGCCTGCAGGAAGTGCTGAAGAGGGGGATTGTTGAGAAAGTGATAAAGGGGGCGCGCATATCCCTCGAAAGTGCGCTTGTTGAGGAGCTTCTTGCGAAAATCCCAAAGGACGATGCCACTTACGGAATTGCACAGACCGAGGAGGCGCTTGACTATGGTGCAGCAGAAAAGCTGCTGCTTGCTGACAGCTATTTCTCAAGCAACCGCGATGACGCGGAAAGGCTTCTCCAAAAGGCAGAGCAGACAAAGTGCGAGGCCCACATAATCAGCACCGAGAACGAGGCTGGCGAGAAGCTTGAGCACTTGGGCGGGGTTGCCGCTATACTGCGCTTTAAAGTGCCGGCCTAATGTGCTCTGGCAGGAGCCTTAATGTGAGCAAAAATGTGAAGGGGTTGTCCTTATACTCGCTTTTTAGCAAGCCGGCAACTATCCCTGCATGGTGCTTTTCATCTATCTGGAGCAGGTCACCAGCAAGCTTGGCAGCCTTAATTATATCGTCCCGGCGTATGAAATTGTAGTCAGGGGGCTCGTCATACACCTCAGCAAGTGCATCTTCAATATCTTTCCAGTCATCCGCACTTTGCATGAACTTATGGACCAAGTCTTTTTCTATATTGCTGCTTGACATTGCATCGTACTTCCCGGCGGGGGTTTCCAGGTCAAGGAGCAGCTTTCCGCTTGATGGCAGCTCGGTGCTCAGGACCCCCAGCTCCTTTGGGTATTTGTTCCTGTCCACTTTGCTCCTTAATTCCTCTATCTTATCTGGGGAGTAGGGCTCAATTTTCTCCTTTATAACCCTATCGTGGAATTCAGTATAATGCCCCATAGTTTTTCCCTTTTCCATTATGCCATCTCCTTAAATGCCCTTGCGAGCCTTTCCCACATCTTTTGGTTTCTCTTAAATTTATCATTTGCGTGGCTAATGAGGAATTCAAGGTATCCCCTCCCAACAAGCAGCTCACTGCCTTTTTTAACTGGCAGCTCCATGCGGTAAGTGCCCTCAAGCTCTATCTGCACACGGTTTGGTGCAATTGAGAATATGCCGCCCCGCTTCATGCCTGCAGCAGCCTTTACCCTTAGCAGCTTGCTTGCAGCTGCAACATCCCTGCAGGACACATGCAGTATCAGAGGGTCAGCCTTCAGCCAGACCAGCTTTCCTGTGGAATTCTCCAGCGCCCCCCACGCCTCATCTGCCATGACGGTGCGGTGCCACTTGTAGAGGAATTTGGAGTCCCTCTTTGTATAGTTTGGCAGGTCTATCAGCACTATGCGGCCATAGCATGATGATGATGTGACGTAGTCAGGGTGCGAGTTAATTAGGTCTAGGTAAGGGATTACGCCCTCATCAACAACCCCCTTTTCCTTTGCATTCTCAAGCAGCGAAAGCAGCTCCCTTTTTATCTCATCAAAGCTTGCATCCTTTGGCCCGCGGTAGCCGTGCTTTACATCGGTCACTTTCATAAGATTTCCTTCAGCTCTTCCAGGTAGTGGATGACATGGTCTGGCTCAAATGACGCCTGCTCCTCAACAGGCTTTTTCCATATTGTCTCAATCCCTGCCTTGCTTGCCAGCTCAAGCACGTAAAGCTTGTCATCTATTATTATGCAGCTGCCAAACTGCTTCCTTGCCTCCAAATAAAGCGAGGGCTCCGTCTTAACAAACCCCCACTCTGGGGTAATGACTATATCATCAAACACTTCCCTTAGGTTGTGCCTTGCTACAAGCTCATCAACCATTAGGTCGTGCGGTGAGTCAGTGAATAGCACAAGTGGGTATCCCTTTTGCCTTAGGTATGCGGCCACTTCCTTGAACTTGGGGTCTATCCTTACCCTTTTGGCCATCTCAACCCTTGCATCAATCTCATTCCAGCCAAGCTTCTCCCAGAACTCTGCCTCGCTAAGCTGGTTGAACTTTAGCTGCCTGTAGTGCATTTCAAGCTGTGCGCCATCCCCTTTACGGCACATGGCGCCAAGGATGTTCTTCTCAAAATGCCCCTCTGGCGAGACAACCCCAAAGAAGTCCATTAGGATAGGCTTCATCCATTTTCACCCATGAGCACAAGCTGCGCAAGGAATGCCTCCAGCTGTATTCTCTCGTTTGCCCCCTCTGCCACGCGGAAGCTTGCCTCGCCAATCCTGTCAACCAGCGCAACCTTTTGCTTTGGGCTGAACTTATCCGAGCCAGTAACTTCCCTGTGGACCTGCAGCAGCACGTCTTCTGCAGATAGTGCATAGTCGTAAAGCAGCGCATCAAGTGCCTTCCTTGCCTCAAGGAACTTCCCGGCCAGTGCAAGGGAGACCATCTCCCTTATCTCTTCCGGCCGTGCGCGGGCAGCCACTTTGTAGATGGAGTCTTCGGTTACCTTCTTTGAGAGCGTTGCTGCCACCTGCAAGGTATTTATTGCCCTGCGCAAGTCGCCTTCTGCAACATAGACAAGCGCATCATACGCCTTTTCACCAACATCCAGCTTTTCCTCTTTTGCTATGTGCTTTAGCCGGTGGGTGATGTCTTTCTCATTTAGTGGCGTAAACCTAAACAATGCACACCTTGACTGGATTGGCTCGATTATCTTTGAGGGGTAGTTGCACGACAGTATGAACCTGCAGGTCTTTGAGTATTTCTCCATGGTCCTGCGAAGGGCGTTTTGGGCATCCCGTGTCAGCGAGTCGCTCTCATCAAGGAAGATTATCTTAAAGGGCACGTCACCTATGGACAGGGTTGCAGCAAAATCCTTTATCTTGCCGCGGATTATGTCAATGCCCCTCTCGTCAGAGGCGTTTAGCTCCAGTATGTCCCTTTTCTCAGCACCGTAAAGCTCATTTGCGAGGGCAATTGCACAAGCGGTCTTCCCTATCCCTGCCCGCCCGGTAAACAGCAGGTGTGGCATGTCCTTTGCTTTTGCATAGGCCTCAAGCCGCTCTACAACTGCCTTCTGGCCAACAACATCGCTGAGCCTTTTCGGCCTGTATTTTTCAACCCAAGGGAGGGAGATTTCCATTTAGGCACCCACACTTATTTTGCCGGTAAAGTATATAAAAGGCAGCCGCCCCTAGATAGTGCATGGTCCGCAAGAAAAGCTGGAAGCTAGTCGAAAAGGAAATGGAAGGCGTCCCAGTGTCTACCACCGAGGAGATACCCGGCAGGAAGATACAGGAGTACAAGGGGTATGTTTGGGGGACATCTGTCCAGGCGCGGTTTTTCGGGCATGATTTGCTGGCGCTTTTGCGCTCCTTTATTGGTGGCGAGATATGGACCTACACACGTATGATAAACGAGTCTAAAAGCTATGTAATCCACCGGCTCGTTGAGAATGCCATTGCACTTGGTGCAGATGCAGTTGTAGGCGTGCGCATGGGCTCAACACAGGTCATCCCTGGCACTGTTGAGATTTTCGCATATGGGACTGCAGTGAAGCTAAAGAAGTGATCTTATGATTAGGTATGCCACAATGCTTGTAGGGGCAATAATACTGCTGTTTGTGCTTTCGCTTATGCATGCGCTCACAATCCCGCTGGCGGCAATAGTGCTGGGGTTCTTTGTGCTGGGCTATGCTTTCCCGGAGCTGCTCGAGGGCCTAACGCCTTACGGCAAGACCGTATGGCTTCCCATCGCGTTTGTGGTGGCAGCGGCTATAGCAATGTATTTCGTGTTCACCAGCCACACGTTTGCCGTCATAATGGGCGCACCTTGGTGCGGCAGCCCGCCGTGTGTTCCCCTTGGGCTTATCATACTGGCGTTTGTGCTTGGCTCGCTTGGCAAGCTTTTTACGCTTAGGATGAAGGGTGAGAAAGTCGACTGGTTCGGCGAGAGCATAAGGGACTAAGATGCCCACTGCTTACCTAGAGTCCTATGGCTGCGCACACAGCGAAAGTGATGCGCGCATAATCCGTGCAATCCTTGAAAGCGAGGGGGTTAGGATGCTGCCCGCCCCGGCAGGGGCCGACTTCATCTTCATAAATACCTGTGGCGTGCTCCACACAACCGAGCTGAGGATGCTTTCCCGCATACGCAAGCTTGCAAAAAGCAAGGGCACGCTTGTCGTTACCGGCTGCCTTCCGCGCATAAACGAGAAGGCAGTCCGCCAAGCTGCCCCGAATGCATTCTTGCTTGACACTAACTCACTGGATAAGGTTCCGGAGATGCTAAGGCACCCCCAGGACTTCTTTTCAAGCGGCCGCATAAACAAGCTCCTTCTCCCCCAGCCAAGGCAGGGGCTAACCGCAATAATCCAGATAGCAGAAGGCTGCCTTGGGAGCTGCAGCTACTGTGCCGTCAGGTTTGCAAGGGGGGTGCTGCATAGCTACCCGCCAAAGGACATCAGGCTTGCTGCTGAAATTGCCCTGAAGAACGGCGCAAAGGAGATATACCTCACCTCCGAGGATACCGGGTGCTATGGCATGGACATTGGCTATTCACTGCCCCGCCTAATCAGCGATATTACCGCAATTCCGGGGAGCTTTAAGGTCCGTGTGGGCATGATGGGCCCCAACTACGTGCTGCAGCTTGGAAGCCAGCTAATTGATGCCTACCGCAGCGAGAAAGTCTACAAGTTTGCTCATCTCCCTGTGCAGTCTGGCAGCAATAGCGTGCTGCGTGCCATGCGAAGGCAATATTCAGCTGCCGGGTTCGAGCAGGCAGTTTCCTCCCTCCGAAAGGAGTTCCCAGCCATTACAATCGCAACCGATATAATTGTTGGCTTCCCCACAGAGACAAGGGAGGACTTTGGCGAGACAATCGCCCTCCTTAAGCGAGTGCGCCCGGACATTACAAACATATCCCGCTTTGCTGTCCGCCCGGGCACTGATGCCGCTAGGCTAAAGCAGCTCCCAACCCAGGAAATCAAGCGCCGCAGTATCATTGCATCCCGCCTTGCTAGGAAGCTGTCGCTTGAGTCAAACGGGCGCATGGTCGGCACCGAGCACGATGTTATTGCCCTTGCCCTTGGGAAGAAAGGGGGGGTAATTGGCCGCGCCCAAAACTACCGCCAAATTGTATTTTCTGGCACAATAGGCAGGGAATATCGCGTTAGGGCCATAGCCGCGCACCCGAACTACCTTGAAGCCAAAACCCTTAAATAATCCTGAAGGGCAAATAAGGGCATGCGGCTGTTTAGTGACTCGCTTGAGGCTTACTTTGAGTCATTGTCCCTCATCTCTGTTTTCGGGTTCCTGGTCTTTGCAGTCATGCTCTTCCTCCTAAGCATGTCCTCTTATGTTGTTGTTGGCGCTGGCTTCATACGCTATGCAGATGTGCTCGCAGGCACAGTCCCGCCAAGCGATGCAGTTATATTCCTTCTGGTGGGCATCGTGAGCCTGTTCTCGCTCTCGTTCCTTAGCACTGCGGTAACGCTAATTGTAAAGCTCCGCCGCTCAATGGACGACATAAATTTCATGAAGCTGCTTGTGAAGTTTCCGCGCTATGTGCTGCGCCTCATGATAGCGTGGGGTGCCATAGGCGTAGCCTCCTTTCTTGTGGGGCTCGTATTCAACGCTGCCTCCCTTCCCCCAGCACTTTCTGCACTTGCAATGCTGCTGATGTGGGCGTTTTTCATATTCCTCCCCCAGGCCCTTATACTCCATGACAAGGAATTTGTCCCTGCACTTAAGGAATCCACATACTATTGCCTAAAGAAGCCAGCAGGGGTCATAATCTATTACCTGCTTGCAACCTTCTTCCTGCTTATCATGCTTGCGCTTGATGTTGGCCTTGGGCAAACGGGAATATTCTGGCTGCCAGTGCTTGTTAATACCCTCCTGCTATTCATATTTGTCATACCTTACCTTGAGGTTCTCAAGGCAAACTTATACCTTACACGCTACAAGCTGCTTTTGAGTGGGTTAAAATGAAGTTCATTGTTGTTACAGGGGGAGTCCTAAGCGGGCTAGGCAAGGGGATTGTAACCAGCTCTGTTGGGAAGCTATTAGAGTCCAGGGGGTACCATGTGGTGCCAGTGAAGTTTGACGGCTACCTAAATGTGGATGCCGGCACGATGAACCCATACCGCCATGGAGAGGTGTTTGTGCTTGACGATGGAACGGAGTGTGACATGGATTTGGGCAACTACGAGCGCTTCCTTAACATAAACCTGTGCCGCGCCAACAACCCAACCGGTGGCAAGATATTTGAGCTTGTCCTCTCCAAGGAAAGGAGGGGCGAGTATCTTGGCGTTGACGTGCAGTTCATACCCCATGTTACCGGCGAGATAAAAAACTGGATACGGAAGGTGGGGCAGGATGCGCACGCGGACGTTGTCATTATTGAGGTTGGCGGCACAGTGGGCGATATAGAGAACTCTTACTTTATTGAGGCAATGCGGGAGCTCCGCCAGGAAGAAGGCAATGAGAATGTGGCTTTCATCCATGTGACGCTCGTGCCAAAGCTTTCGGTGGTTGGTGAGCAGAAATCCAAGCCCACACAGCAGTCAGTAAAGCAATTGCTTGGCATGGGGATCCAGCCTGACTTTATCCTATGCCGCTGTGAGGAGCCGCTTGAGGACAAGCCAAAGAAAAAGATCTCCCAGTTCTGCAATGTTAGCGAAGGGCATGTCATCTCAGACCACGATTGCAGCACCATATATGAGGTCCCTTTCGTCCTTGAGGACAGCAACCTAGGTGATGAGCTTTCAAGGCGGCTGGGGCTGGAAGTGCGCCCCCCCTCACTGCTTGACTGGAGGGCGATGGTGGACAATATCAAGCACCCAAAGGGGGAGATAACGGTTGCAATTACCGGAAAATACACGGCACTTAAGGACTCTTATGCCTCAATACTTGAGGCACTCATCCATGCTGGCGCACACCACAGTGCAAGGGTGAATGTCAAATGGGTTGAAACAACGCGCATTGAGGATGGCGAGCTTAGTGTGGAGGATGCGCTAAATGGCGTTGACGGCATTATTGTGCCAGGCGGGTTTGGCAGCCGCGGGACAGAGGGGAAGATAAGCTGCATCCGCTACTGCCGCGAGAACAATATCCCATTCCTTGGCCTGTGTTACGGCTTCCAGATGGCGGTTGTTGAATATGCTAGGAATGTTGCTGGCCTTAAGGGTGCAAACTCAACAGAGATAGACCCCAAGACACCCTATCCTGTCATAGACATCCTTCCCGGCCAGACAAGCGACCTTGGCGGGACAATGAGGCTTGGCGCCTACGACGCAGTCCTGAAGAAAGGCTCACGCGTTGCAGAGGCTTATGGCAAAGAGAAAATAAGCGAGCGCCACAGGCACCGCTATGAGGTAAGCCCAGACTACATTGGGAAGCTTGAGAAAGCTGGCCTAGTGTTTTCTGGGACTTCCCCCGATGGCAGCCTTATGGAGTTCCTTGAGCTGCCAAAGCACAAGTTCTTTATTGGCACTCAGGCACACCCTGAGTTCAAGACACACCTTGAGGAGCCAGCACCGCTGTTTTACCAGTTTGTTGGTGCCTGCCTATGAGGGTGATTGTGGCGGAAAAGGCAATTGCCGCCAAGCGCATTGCTGAAATCCTGGCTTCAAAAGCGCCAAGGCCAATTAAGGAAGGGCGCACTTATGCCTATGACATTGGCAATGGCACCGTGGTCATCCCAATGAGCGGGCATGTGCTCAATGTGGACTACCCCCGGCAGTACAACAACTGGCGTGCCACAAACCTAAACCAGCTAGTCAACGCCCCCTTGGAATACAAGCCGTCCATGCGCTCGATAGAGCAGGCAGTTAGAAAATACGGGAGGCAGGCAGGCGAAGTAGTCATTGCAACAGACTATGATACAGAGGGGGAGTCAATTGGGAGGGAGGCACTCACCATAATTGGCAAGAGGGGGATTGCCGTGAAGCGCGCCCACTTCTCTGCAATCACGCCAGAGGAGATTAAGCATGCGTTCAGCAATTTGGGCGAGCTTGACTATGACCTGGCTGATGCTGCAGACTCCCGCAGGGAGATCGACCTCATATGGGGTGCCGTGCTTACGCGCTATATTTCCCTTGCCGCTGCACGCTTGGGGCATGATTTCCTGTCAGTTGGCCGTGTGCAGACGCCAACACTTGCGCTGATAGTTGACCGCGAAAAGGAGCGGCGTGCCTTTAAGCCAAAGCCTTATTGGGAGCTGGCTGCAATATTCCATAAGGGGAAGGACTTTGAGGCATCCCATGTAAAAGGGAAGTTTTGGGAAAGCCCAAGCAAGCTTTACGAAAAGCTAAAGCCCGAAAAGTCCGGCACAGTAAAATCGGTCAGGAAAAGCAAGAAAAGCCTTGCCGCACCAACGCCCTTCAACACTACCGCGTTCCTCCGTGCGGCGTCGTCCATCGGCGTTTCCCCCTCACGGGCAATGTCGCTTGCTGAATCCCTTTATACATCCGGCTTCATTAGCTACCCGCGCACCGACAACACCGTATACCCCAGCTCAATAAAGCTTAGGAAAATCGCAGAGTCGTTCCGTGGGGGGGAGTTTGACAAGGAGGCAAAGCTTGTCCTTGCACAGAAAAAGCTCACGCCGACAAAGGGCAAGAAAAGGACAACCGACCACCCGCCAATACACCCAGTCGCCCCCGCTTCCAAAAAGTCGCTTCCCGCTGACCAGTGGAAGGTCTATGAGCTGGTTGTGCGCCGCTTCTTTGCAACGCTTCTCCCAAGCTGCGAGCTTGACACTGTCCGCGCCATCATTGCGCTTGGTGGGGAGGAATTCGCCGCCAACGGCCAGACCATGCGCATCCCGGGCTGGAAGGCGGTTTACACATATTCGAAGACGAAGGAGGTTGAGCTTCCCCCGCTTGCAGAGGGTGGAAAAGTTGCGCTAAAGTCGCTTTCGCTCCTTGCAAAAGAGACACAGCCCCCCTCGCTTTATACCCCTTCCGCCCTGATAAAGGCGCTTGAGGAGAAGAGCCTCGGCACGAAATCCACCCGCCCAGAGATAATCAAGAAGCTTGCTGACAGGCACTACATCCACGGCACAAAGAGCTACTCGCCAACAGAAATCGCCTTTGCGGTGGTTGACACGCTAGAGAAATATGCGCCAGACATAACCAGCCCGGCAATGACTTCCAAGCTTGAGGCGGAGATGTCACTTGTTGGGAAGGGTGAGAAGGAGAAGGACGCAGTTGTTGCGGACTCGCGGAAGATGCTCGGGGAAATCCTCACTGAGCTTACGGCCAACTACTCCAAAATCAGCGAGTCGCTGCGCGGCGCGGTTGCGGATGCAAGCACCGTTGGCAAGTGCCCGAAGTGCGGCGGGGACCTGCGCATCATTGTCTCAAAGAAGACGCACAAGCGCTTTGTTGGCTGCTCGAATTACCCCAAATGCAACGTCAGCTACCCCCTTCCCCAAAAGGGAAAGGTCGTCCCCCTCGGCAAGGGCTGCCCCGTTTGCGGAGCGCCCATGATAAGGGTCATCAACGGCCGCCGCTCTTATGAGATGTGCCTCAATATGAATTGCCCTACAAAAGACTCGTGGGGAAAGAAAAAAGCTAATAAACCCAAAAGGGGTAACTAGGCTTATGAAAATAAGGCGCCTCGTGCTGGATGTCCTAAAGCCCCACGAGCCCACGGTCATTGAATATGCCGACAAGATAACCGAACTGGAAGGCATCGACGGGCTCACAATAAATGTTATGGAAATAGACAATAAGACACAGAATGTTGAGATATCCATAGAAGGAAGCGATGTCCCATTCTCAAGGATCCGGGACGTTATTGAAAGCCTTGGCGGGGCAGTCCATTCGGTTGACCAGGTATCCGCCGGCGACTACATAGTCAAGCCCACCGGAAAAGAGATGCGCCTAATATGATAAGCAACTTTATCCGTGGCTTCATTGATGGGGCATTGTCCACTTTGGGCGTGGTAATCGGCGCGTCTTCAGGTAACGCTTCAATCATAATAGCCGCAGGTACCGGCGGCGCGGTTGCAAATGGGATTTCAAACATACTTGGTGCATATACTGCATCCCGCGCGGACCGTTATAGGGAGATGGGTGAAATCGAAAGGGCAATGGGCCACAGGTCGCTCCGGCACTCCGTCCTTGCGGACAAGATAAACTCCGAAACAACCAAGAGAGGCATCATTGATGGCATTGCCACAATCTTAGGCGGGATGATGCCTGTCACGCCGTATATAATTGGCATCAACCCATCAACCGCCCTCTTCGTTTCTGCGGGCATCACACTGTCCCTGATGTTTGCCCTGGGGCTCTATATGGGCAAGGTCTCAAAGGAGAGCCTTATCCTCTCTGGAACCAAGCTGCTGGTTCTGGGTGCGGTTACGGCAGGATTCGTCTATCTGCTGCAGAACGTCGTCATGGCCTAGCCTTTCGCAGGTAGTCGTAAATCCCCCACTCGCCTTGGTACTCCCTTTTCACGTCTAGGTTCCTCGCAGGCAGGTTCCCGACAATGTCCTCGACGATGAATGCGCTCCTGTGCCCGACAACGACGGGCCCGAACGACTTCCCAATCCTCTCATCAAATTCCTGGGCATCCCTTATGCTATCGAACATCTTTATCACCACATCGTCCGTCATACCCATGGTGTTCGCAGCCAGTACGAGCGACGCCAGCTCATTTTTCCTTTCTGCAGAGAGGAGCGTCTTCCTTGCCCTTACGCCGTATTCCATATAATCTGGAAGCATGGCATACTTCCACATGATTATGTAATGCACGTTTGCCGGCGGCCTCGTCATCACCATGGTAAACCTTTTCACATAGCGCGACCCTACCAGCTGCTTCAGGTGGTACTGCGTGGTTGACATGGACAGGCCAAGCTCCTCCGCCAGCTCCTTCAGCGGAGCCCGCGCATTCCGGTTGAGCAGCAGAAGAAGCGACTTTTTCGGCTCGCCAACCGGCACATCCTCCAGCAGCTCGTCCCGCAGCGGGAAGAACCCAAACCAGTTCCCTATCACATTGGACGCGCTCCACTCCTCCAGCCATTCGTTTAGCTCCTGCCTGACCCAGTTCGCCCACCTGCTCATATGCTCGTGCTTTGAGGAGGTCGCATAAGCAAACAGGTCGAAGTCGCCCTTTGTGATTGCGGCATACTGCGCCTCGGGATGCTTTTTGAATATGCGCCTCAGCTCAGCGGCCGGCGGAAGCCTGCTTAGCTTTGCGGTCACAATATAGCTTGCGGTTAGCCCGAGTGCCTCCTTGTCCGCCTCCACCACGTACTTCAGCCCATACTCCCCCTCAAGGGCCTTGACCCTCCTGGCGACAGTCGCCCCGGACACCCCCAGCTTCCGGCCGAGCTCGCTGAAGCTCTGCCTCGAGTTCTGGCTAAGTTCCCGGAGCAGCCGGCTGGATGTGTAGTCCAGTAGCACCATAATACTATGAGTGCTCATATAATATAAATAATTAACTCCCATTATGAGCTAAAATACAATTTAAGATAGGATTATTAGAATAATTACAACCATTTAAATACTCCTCTGTGCAAAATTATTGCATATGAAGGGCATAGTCATGCACTGCCGGCGGATGGAATACCGCGACATCCAGGCATCCACCTGGCCCAAAGGCGTTTTTTCCACGCCGGCAGGCAGTGCATCGCGCGGTGAGGCGGTCGTTGTCCTTGCCTGCATCGAGAAGGGCGACAGCGAGGAATATGTCCGCCAGGCCGCAGCGCGGGTGGACGCGCTGAACCGCCAGTTCCACAAGCAGAAGACTGTCTTTGTCATGCCCTTTGCCCACCTCTCGAGCAGGCTGGAGCATGCCAACAGGGCGGTGCCGCTCCTCTCAAGGTTCGTTCGGCTGCTCGGGGAAAAGGGATACAACGCCACTCTCGGCACATTCGGGACTGATAAGGACTTCCTCATCGACATCATCGGCCACCGTGCAAGCGTCTCCTACTTCGAGTTCCCGTTCGATGGGAAGCCGGGGGTAAAGCCGGCGCCCGCGCCGGATTTCTCATGGAACCCCGAACTTTACAGGGCGCTCAATTATAGCTATAGGGACAAGATGTTCAGGATGCTCCACTCGGACGAGATGGGGCTGCTCAGCTCGATAGCGGGGATGGGCAAGACGCTTGTGGAGCTTGGCGCCGGCTACGGAAGGGCGATTGACGAGAGCTCAATGCGCTATGGTAAGACGATTGCAATCGAGCTTGACAGCGCCATGCACCAGTACTTATCCCAAAAATACTCGGGTAGGAAAGACATTAAAGTAATCAAGGGGGATGCCACAAAGCTGAGGGAGCTTACCCCCAAGGCGGAAAGGCCGGTTGTCACAATCCTCCAGAACTCGCTTGGCACATGGGCGGGGGACTGGAGAAAGGCGCTCCGCGAGGCCATCGCCTTTGCGAAGGAAAACAGCGGCGAGGTTGTGCTCTCCCTTTTCATGCGTGAGTCGCTGCCTACGTGGGGGCTTTCGCTTTACAATTATTTCGCGCCGCTGGTCGGGGAATACGACGCGGAAAACAGCCGGCTCGAACGCGGCGACTTCGCCACGAAAGCAGGCTACCACAACCACTGGTGGGGCAGGGGCGAGCGCAGGGCAATCAAAAAGCTGTTTTCCGGTGCGAAGGTCTCCATAAAGTCCACAGAACAATATTGGATTCTCCACGCGGACTATTCGCAGCCCGTATGAGTTATAAACAAGCCTGCCCCCTATTTTCCTGTGGAAATCGAAATCGACCTGAAGAAGTCTCTGCACGAGAACGCGGGCGGCTATTACGACCGCGCGAAGAAGATGCGCAAGAAAATCGAGGGCGCGAAGAGGGCGCTTGAGATAAGCAAGAGGCAGCTGGAAGCGGCAAGGGAAAAGGAAGCCACGAAGCGCCTCGAGAGGAAGCGCGAGCGGCAGTGGTTCGAGAAGTACCACTGGCTGAAGACGCGCAACGGCTTCCTTGCGATTGCGGGCCGCGACGCGAAAAGCAACGAGCAGCTCGTCAAGAGGCAGATGAAGCCCGGCGACCTGTTCTTCCACGCGGACATACAGGGTGCGGCTGTTACAATCCTCATCGGCGGCCAGAAGGCAGAAAAGCCCGACAAAGAGGACGCCGCACGCCTTGCGGCGGTGTTCTCGAAGGCGTGGCAGAAGGGCGTTGGCTCGGTAAGTGTCTATTCCGCCAGGCCGGAGCAGGTGAAGACGGCGGCAAAGGCTGGCGAGTTCCTCGCAAAGGGCTCGTTTGCCATTGAGGGGGAGCGCGACTGGCACAAGAACGTCCCGCTTGAGATAGGCGCATACATGGACGGCGAGATGCCGGCGCTGTCCGCAGCCGAAGGCACGCGCATCGTCCCGGGAAAGCTGAAGAAGAGCGACCTCGCCAAAAAGATGAAGCTGAAATATGGCGGCTCGCTTGACGACTGGATACAGGTGCTGCCGCAGGGCGGTGAGCTAAAATGAAGACATTTAAGGAGCTGGTAAGGGAGCCCCAGTTTGCAATCGCGCTTGCGGTGGCATTTTTGCTCGCGGGGTACAACATTGCATACGGCTCGTGGTGGGTTGGGTTTATCTTCCTTCTTCTAATAATGGGCTCCATAGCGCTAAACATATGGGCCTCAAAAAAGAAAAACACGGAGCCGGGCCCCAGAAGCGTGTAGGGGCTGCTCCGCTAGGATACATGGGCGAGGTGGGTGAGTGTCGCGTGAAGCTCACGGGCAATTCGGCGGTTGCCACGTGTCTTTTCCAGGAATAGCAACAAAGTATCAGCGTAATCTTTAGCTTCGCTCCGCGAAAGGTTGCGTACTTCGGTTCCCAAGAGCACTTTCACGCGAATCACCAGCAGGGATTGCACTGCCATGGTTTAAATACAGAAGGGGGTTTGTGCCTTGCCGAGGTGCGCCCAGTTGCACTGGGAACGCTTGCAGGGGGGCACTTTCCATGGAAATCCCCCTATTGCCGAGGAGTCAGATAACACCCTTTCCAGCAATCTTAAATGCAACACTCTTCCCATCCTTCATGAACACATGCTTTACTAGCCGAGCATGCCTCTCTGACGAGTGCGATAGCTCAACAATGACCTTGGAAGAGTATTTCATTATGTCGCCGCCAACAGGCTCAACAAGCCCGGTGTCTATGTTCGTGTAGACCTGGTTCGTTACAAGCACGGGTATGCCTCGCTTCCGGGCTATGTCCAGCAGCGTTGCCATTTGTAGCCCAAGCTCGCGGTTCGCCTTTTGCGGGTCATCCGGCTCGCGCTCAAGGCGGTAGTGGTAGACTATGCTGTCAACAACCACTAATCCTAAGTTGCCAATGCCCCTCGCGCTTTCTATTGCCTCCGCCTGCTCGGCCATGCTTGCCGGCTCCGCTAAGATGACCAAGTCAAGCGATTTTTTTGATGGGTCCATCTGGGCAATGCGCTTTAGCGAGAATGAGCCTTCTGGGTCAATGAAGAGCGCCCGCAGCCCCATCCTTGTGCAGTTGATTGCTGCCTGCAGCGCTATATTGCTCTTCCCGCTTCCCGGTGGGCCGTAGATTTGGGTTATCAGCCCGCTTGGCAGCCCCCCGCCAATAAGCTCGTCTATGGGGCAGTTAAGCGGCACGTTTTCTGGCATCGCAATGGTTTTTATATTCCTTTTAATAAAAAGGATACCTCTGGTGCTTTTATGAAAGATATTAAGCTTAAGGTCCAAGAGGCAATGCAGAATGATGTTGGCAGGGGGATTGTCCGCATTGACAGCGAGACGCGTGAGAGCATGGGCCTCACCTCTGGTGATATCGTCAAGATAAAAGGGAAGCGGGATACCGTCGGGGTGATATGGCAATGCTACCCGCAGGACGAGGGCCTCAAGATAATACGCATGGATGGCATAATCCGCCAGAATGCCGGCGTTGGCATTGGCGACTACATCACAATTGAGAAGGCAGAGCTAAAGCCAGCAGACAAGATAACGCTTGCGCCATCGCAGCCCGTCCGCTTCTCGCCGGGCTTTGAGTCTTATGTCCAGAAGCGGCTTATTGGCCGCCCAATTGCAAAGGGCGACCGCCTGCTAATAGGCGTTTTTGGGACGAGCCTTATCATGATAGCCACAAAAACCATGCCGAAGGGGTTTGTGCAGATAACGCCTGAGACGCAGATAGACCTGCGCACCGAGCCAGTGAAGGAGATTGCAGGGGTCCCCCAAGTTACTTACGAGGACATTGGCGGGCTGAAGGACGAGGTCCGCAAGGTCCGCGAGATGATTGAAATCCCACTGAAGCACCCGGAGCTGTTTGAGCGCCTTGGGATAGAGCCTCCGAAGGGCGTGCTGCTCCACGGCCCGCCGGGCACAGGCAAGACGCTCCTTGCAAAGGCAGTTGCCAATGAGTCCGACGCAAACTTCATATCCATACAGGGCCCGGAGATAATCTCCAAATTCGTTGGCGAGGCCGAGGAGAGGATACGCCAAATATTCAAGCAGGCACAGGAGAATGCGCCGACCATAATCTTCATAGACGAGATTGATGCCATCGCCCCGAAGCGCGGCGAGGTTACCGGCGAAGTTGAGAAGCGCGTCGTTGCGCAGCTGCTTGCCTCAATGGATGGGCTTCAGGCGCGTGGGAACGTGGTTGTCATTGCAGCAACCAACCGCGTGAATGCCCTTGACGAGGCACTCCGCAGGCCCGGCCGCTTTGACCGCGAGATAGAGCTTGGCGTCCCCGACCGCAAGGGCAGGAAGGAGATACTCCAGATACACACACGGAACATGCCGCTGGGGAAGGATGTTGACTTGGACAGGCTTGCAGACATTACCCACGGCTACGTGGGCGCCGACCTCCAGGCGCTCGCCAAGGAGGCTGCGATGAAGACACTCCGCCGCCTTATCCCAAAGATGAACCTTGAGGGCGAGGAGGGCATACCGCCAGAGATACTTGACAACCTCAAGGTTACCAAGGATGACTTCATGAACGCCTTCCGTGAGATACAGCCAAGTGCCATGCGCGAGGTGCTTGTGGAAATCCCAAACGTGCACTGGTCCGACATAGGCGGGCTTGAGAACGTCAAGGAGGAGCTTAAGGAAGCCATTGAATGGCCCTTAAAGGACCCAAAGATGTTTGTGCGCATGGGC
>WALL01000009.1 GCA_015522845.1 Nanobdellati archaeon | reverse complement strand
GATGAGGAGGTAGTTCAGCCAGTCAGGCACTATTGTCTCCTTAAGGTCGGTATAGGATGCGTATGCAAGCCCGGCTAGCGCAGCAATCGTGTTAAGCATGGGATCACTGCGTAAGCTTGTCAATTAGGCGGTCGCGTATCTCAGCAACGCGTGCCTTTGCCTGCTCCTGTATGTGCAGGACATCGGTCACTAGCATGGCCGTGATTGCGGCAAGACCTATGACAAAGGCTGTGAGATAAAGGTATTCCAAGCTGGTCTGTGCCCTTTGCCCGCGGGGGAGTCTCATCAATGGATAAAGGGAAGGGGGGTATAAAAATGCTGTGGCTGGGCGGGAGTAAAAAAAAGGGGTTAAGGGCCCCTAAGGCGACGACGATGTTACGTTAAAGGAACAGCCGCTTGCGGTTGTGTTCACATAGACTGTCGAACCATCCCCCAACTGGCAGCTAGCTACGACACCGCCGATGGAGTTAGTCTTTTTTTCGCAGGGGTTCCCGCCATAGTTGAGGGTGCTCACGGTCCCTATCTCTGTGTAGCCAACAAGCTCAATCCCCTGCAGGCTGCAAGCGTACTTGTCCTGCTGCAGCTTGGACTGCGACTGGGGCGCCTGGAGCATCGAGTTCGCCACCACGACAACGACGACTGCGATTGCGAGTATTGCTGCAAGTATCAATAAATATTCAAGAGAGCCTTGTCCTTTTTCCATAAGAGTTGCCTCCAAATAGCGTTAATAGCTAGGCATTTATAAACGTTGCGCTCACACTGCAAAGAAGATGCCCGCAAAGTAGTGCACGGCAATGAATATCACGTAAGACACTAAAAGCAGAAGGGGCGCATATATGACGGTCTTCGTGGCGTTTCCCTCACGGATGAGCGAGGCAGCAAGCGAGGAGAAGAGCGCGGACACGATGAGGTAGCCCTTGAAATAGAATATCAGCGTGCCAAAGAGGGCTGGCGACGCATTTGAGGATATGCTGCCAAGGAAGAGCATTATGCCTGCCACAAGCCCAAATATGAATGGCGCAACAAAATTGGCTGCAATGATTATGAAAAGCACTTGCACCATGGTCTTCGCCCTCCTCTCCTTCTGGATACGAAGGTTCTGGCGCATGTCATCCGCTATGCTTGAGAGTGCCTCGACAAGCCCGCCGCCCGTGCGCTTGGCGGATACGATGACGTTGATGCTGCGCTGGACAATCCTTGACTCGGTGCGCTTCCCAAACTCAATGAACGCCTCCTCAAAGGTCTTGCCCTCGTTTATCTCACGGAGCATTGTGCGCAGGTCCATGCTTATTGGCCCGTAGCCAGCTTCCGCAACCTCCTTAAGCGCTGACTCGACCGTTGCGCCAGCGCGCAGGCTCGTAGACATGTTTGAAAGGACATCCGGCAGGGTATCCTCTATCTCGGCAATGCGCTTGCTGCGTATGAAGAGGGGGTAGCCAAGCGCAATGTCAAAAGTAAGGACCGCAAGCAGGCCGCCAAATACAAGGTCAATGAAGAAGCCAGCATAGACAAGGAATATGGCGGAAAGGAACATGGCAAGGCCTATGACAAAGTCCGCCTCCAGCGAGGGGTTCACATACTTGACGGCATTCTTGTAGCTTGTATATAGCTCCATATCACATCGGCTGCATTACCTTGATTATGTAAAGTATGAGCGAAAGGGCCAATGGGATAAGGACAAAATATATAAGGAAAAGCGCCTGTGTGCCAAGTATCCCGGTAAGCCCAATTGTTGGGATTGCATTAAATATCCCGGCGAGGATTGCAATGAAGACGGGCCCAACTATGCCAACCATCATGTAGAACAAGCCAACAAGATTTAGCCTCTCAACAAAGTCGCGCATCTTCATGCGCAGCTCAAACGAAACCTCACCTGCAATTGTCTCGATTATCTCCGAAAGGTTGCCTCCGGTATTCAGCGTGCGGACCATGTGCATCACTGCCCGGCTGAGGTTCTCAGATGGCGCTCGCTCGCTCATCTCAATAAGCGCGTCGCTTGTGCTTGTGCCTTTCTCTATCTCCCGGATGGTGCGGTTAAACTCAACGCTTAGCTCCCCATAGCCTGCCTCAACAATGCTCTTCATTGTCCTATGGATGCCTACCCCTGCCTTAACTTCAGTTGCCATATGCCTAAGGGCAAAGGGCAGCTCCTTGTCAATTGCCTTGCCGCGCTGCTTTGCCTTGCTTGGCGGGTACTGGAAAGTTATAAGAAGCACCATCACGGAGACAACAAAAGTAATGAGGAACACGAGGGCAAATGCCAGGAAGTATTGTATGGCCGATGCAACAAGCGAGGAGCTAATCCCCTCAAGCACAACCGAGGATATCAGCGGCCCGTTCGTCGTTGACATCTTAGCCGCCATGTCAGCCAGCGGCTTGGAAAAGGTGGTTAGCACAAGGGCAAGTGTGGTAAGTGCCACAACTAGCCCGCTGGCTATTGAGGCAACAACAGCCATGCTTACATACTGGTTAGCGCTATAGTCCATATTTGCCTTTTCAAGGTCGTAGGGGATGCGCTTTGCAATTGAGTATGAGGAAACCCTCTTTGTAAGCGCATTTAGGAAAGGAAAATAGGAATATAATGTGCCAACAAGCCTTGCAAACCCCTTTGAATGGATGAGCTCTCCCGCCTCGCGCTGGTCAAGCTTCAATGCCCGCGCACCAAGGACTTTCCGCTTTAGCTCTGCGCCCTTGCCTTCCTTCTTGCCATACCCCCTCAGCTCATAGCGCTGCTTCATGCGGGCAACTATCTCGTCAACGCGGGCATGTGAATATCCCCTTGAGGGGAGCTCCTCGACCTTTATGCGGCCAAGCCTCTTCTCCTGCTCCTCTGCTTCCTTCTTCCGCTTCTGCTCAGCGGTTATAATCTTCCTTATCTCTGCCATTAGCCAAAGAACCCCTGTATCCTTGCTGAAACTGCATCTATGCCGGAGACCCCATCCATGACCATGCGCTCAATGAACTCCTTCCTCCGCTGTATCTCTGCCTGGATCTCTGCATATGACATGCCTGTGTACTTGCTAAGCTCCTGCAAGTACTTGCTTGGCACGCCGGTCGGCTTGATTGTATCAGTTGCCGCGTCCCACTCATAAAGGTAAATCACCTGGGGGTTGTCCTCAAGCACCCCGGTCACTTCAGCGACCTCTGTAACCCTCCTAATGGTCCCCTTGCGCCGGTCGTGTATGCGCTTTTGGACAATTATTAGGTTGAGGGCTGCAAGCATAAGCTGCGGGACGCTCATTGGCGGGCTGGTTAGGCGGACTATCGTCTCACGGGCATCATTAGCATGGACCGTCCCCATTGAGCCGTCGTGGCCCGTGTTCATTGCAGTGAAAAGCGTAAAAGCCTCCTTGCCGCGGACCTCGCCGACTATCACGCGGTCGGGCCTCATACGCAGCGAGTTCTTGACCAGCGTGTCCATGGTGACCTCACCAGTGCCCTCAATGCCGGGGGGCCTTGTCTCAAAGCGTATCCAGTGCTTCACCGGGAGCTTTATCTCGGCAGTGTCCTCCATTGTAATTATCCTCTCCCCATCAGGGATAAATGCAGCAAGTGTGTTGAGCGTTGTTGTCTTCCCGGAGCCAGTGCCGCCTGAAACAACAACGTTTGCTGGCTTTGCCTTCATGCCTTCAGTAGCAACCCACATGAATGCAGCAAGCTCGGAATTAATCGTCCCAAACTTAACTAGGTCAACAACGGTAAATGGGTCCTGGCGGAACTTGCGTATTGTTATCGTTGAGCCCTCAAGTGATATTGGCGGTATGGTGGCATTTACACGGGAACCGTCAGGAAGGCGCGCATCAAGCAGCGGGTCCTTCACATCTATGCGCCTGCCAACATCACGGGCAATGCGGTCGATTATGCCGCGTATGTCGTCGTCCCTGCCGAAGACAACGTTGGTTGGCATCATCTCGTAGTGGCGGTGGAAGACATAAACCGGCTTGTTTGGCGCGATTACCATTATCTCCTCAAGCTGGTCATCAACAAGAAGCAAGTCCAGCGGGCCGTAGCCAATCATCTCGCGGACTATGGTGTCTGCATAGAAGTCAATTTTTGATGGTGCAATGCCAAGCTCTGGCGACGAGTCAATTATCTCAAGTATGCGCTTCTTAAAGAAGGCGCGGCGCTCCTTAACGTCTGCAATCTCCTCCGGTGTTACAGTGATTAGGCGGGTTGCTGCTTCCTTAACAGTGTCAAGTATCTCGCGCTCTGGACCGCTTGGCCGCGGCACAGGGACTGAATAAATGAATTTTCCCTTCTTTGTCTTGTATATCCTCCCAACACCGGACTCGCTAACAAGCACTGCGCCCTCTGGTGCTGTTGGCTCCGCAAGGGCAGGTGGGGATATCTCCTCAAGGTGGGGCTTAGGCTTCTGCACGGCTGCGGCTGGCGCCTCCTGTGCTGCGGCTGGGGCGGGCGGCTGCTGGCGGATTGGCTTTGGCAAGGCAGCAGCCCCTGCCTTTTCCTTAGACCGGTGCATTAAGTCATCCAAGTATCCCATATGCCTCACGCTACACCAAACCAATAATGGGCTGGGCATTTAAATAGTTACCCTAGCAGCATGCCAAGGGCAATTTTAGCAAAGAATACTACCACCACCATAACAAATAGCGCTACGCCGGCGGCGGCAATGATGACTGCCCACTGGGCAAGCAGGTTCTTCACAATTAAAAGAGAAACTGCATACTTAAAAAGCTATACCCTTTCTGAAACTTCCCTTGCTAGCTGGGCTTCAAAGTCGCTAAAGCTAATGCCAAAGCGCGCCTTTTTCTCGCCGTGCCTCCTAACTGCAAGGGTGCCGCTTTTCTCCTCCTTGTCCCCGATGACAATGATGTAAGGGACTTTCTGCATCTCGGCATCCCTTATCTTCGACTGTATTGTTGCTGGCCTGGTGTCAAGCTCCGTGCGGTAGCCCATGCTAAACAGCTTTTGGGATATGCTGGCTGCTGCAGCGTCGTTCTTCCCGCTAAAGGAGAGGACCTTTGCCTGTACTGGCGCTAGCCAGGGTGGAAGGTTGCCGTTCCAGTGCTCTAGGAGTATGCCTATGAAGCGCTCGAGGGAGCCGTATATGGCGCGGTGAAGCATTATTGGCCTGTGCAGCTTCCCGTCTTCGCCAGCATATGTAATGTCAAAGCGCTCGGGCATCTGGAAGTCAAGCTGTATTGTCCCAAGCTGCCAAGACCTGCCAAGCGAGTCAGTTATATGGAAGTCTATCTTAGGGCCGTAAAATGCGCCGTCGCCCTCATTGACCTTGTAGGGCAGCTTTTGCTTGTCAAGCACATTGCGGAGGGCGCTCTCTGCCTTGTCCCAAAGCGCCTTGCTGCCCATTGCCTTCTCTGGCCTTGTTGAGAGCTCAAGCGAATATTCAAACCCAAATTTCCTGTAAATCTTCTCAGTAAGCGCTATCACGCCCGCTATCTCGCCCTCAAGCTGGCTTTCAGTGCAGTAGATGTGTGCATCGTCCTGTGTAAACTTTACCACGCGGAATAGCCCGGAAAGCACACCAGACAGCTCAAGGCGGTGCACCACCCCCAGCTCCGAGATACGCATGGGCAGCTCGCGGTAGCTGCGCGGCCTGCTCTTAAAGATAAGTATCCCTCCAGGGCAGTTCATTGGCTTGACTGCAAACTTCCTCCCTTCGTACTCGGTAAGGAATATATTCTCACGGTAGTGGTCCCAGTGCCCTGATACCTTCCAAAGCAGGGTATCCATAACTTGGGGGGTGGATACTTCCTGGTAGCCTGCCTTCCTGTGCTCCTCGCGCCAGTAACGCACGAGCTCATTCCATATGGCAAGCCCTTTTGGGTGCCAGAACACCATCCCCGGCGCAACATTGTAAAAGCTGAATAGGTCGAGGTTCTGGCCTATGATGCGATGGTCGTTCCCCTTTAGCTTGGAGCTGTCAAGTGTTGCCTTGGTGATTGAGTTAAGTGCCTTCCTGTAGTCAAACTCTTTTGGCTTTCCCTTTGGGGAGAACTGGCGGGACAGCTCTGCTAGCGGGTGCCCCTTCACTGAAAGTGTGAATGCCTTATACCACCCAAAGGGCGCATGGCTTGTAGTAAGGCTGCCCGACAGCTCGTCCTCAAGCATTGATAGGGCCAGCTTTGCACTGCCCGGCGAGGAGGGATCGTGTGTCAGGTGCACCCAAGGGTATATTACAACCTTATCCACCTTTAGCTGCAATGCAATCTTGCGTATGCTCTCTGCTGCCTGGCTTACAACGCTCCCAATGCCCTGCTCGTCTTGCTTCTCTATCGCCGTTAAGACAACAAGGCAGCCCTCGATGCGCTTGCTGGCCATCCTAATGTCTTCAGCTGCCTCTACCGCCCTCTTCTTGGGCTCGAACTCAATAAAGTTTGAATGCAGTGCCACTATCCTCATGCTAAACCCCCAGATAAGGCAGGAGCAGGTATGTAATGGCAAAGGCAAGCAAGAATATGGCTACGCCAGCAGCCCAAAGCCAATAGCTTGGCCTGCTGGCATGGGCTATTGGCTTCACCTTGTCAAGCTCCTTAAGCTGATGTTCGCGGTAGCACTCCTCAGAGCAGTAGCGGCCATGCACAACATGCGCAGCGCAAATTGGCTTTCCGCAGTTGGCACAGAACATTACCGCAGGCACCTTTTTCCCCTCTGCCTTGCAGATGCTGCAGTATGCCATTAGCTTCCCACCAAGCGCTCAATATCCTGCAGCCGGACATGGCTCCGCGTCTCGAAGAGCCTTATTGCCTCATCTGACTTATTCCCATCTGACTTCTCAAACTTGCGCCTAAGCAATTCCGCCTTGCCCGCGGAAACAAGGGTGCACAAGTATGCCTCAAGCGTGTCAAGCTGCGACTTAGTTGGCTGCATAGCTGCATTTAGGGCAGAGGGATTATAAATACTTCACCATGTAGGGCGCTTCCAGGGAATAGCCAAGTGAGCGGTAATACTCACGCACTCCAATGCCGGCAATGATGTAAAGCTTCCCCGTGCACTCACTTTCTGCGGCAGCAAGGAGCGCCCTTCCTATGCCTGTGTGCTGCACCTTCCCCTTGCCGCCAATTGGCACCTCTGGGCCATAAACATGCAGCTCGCGGATAAAGTTTTGGCTTGCCTTCCGCAGCCGGATGAAGCCAAACAAGGCCTTGCTTGTCTCGTAGGAAAAGAATATCTCAGTGCCGCCGCTTGCGCGGTATTCGCGGCGGACAAGCTTTGGCTTGCGCGTCTCATCAACTCGGCCTATCTCACGGCAGCGTATGCAGTTACAGTGCGGGTTTATCTCATGGGCCAGCTGCCTTAGGTTCCCTGCGGTTACCCCTGCCTCTATATATGGTGCGGGAATATCACGCTGTATGCGCATAACGCGCACCCAATAGGGGAAATACTTCTTTGCCTCGGCTATGAGCAAAGCAGCTTCCTCGTTGCCTAGGGGCTTCCACTCGCCGCTGCGGTACATCGAGTGCACTATGTCATTGTCGTAAAACTCCCGCTTTGCAAGGAGGCACGGGTATATTTTTATCATGTCTGGCTTAAAGCGCTCATCCTCAAAGACGATGCGGAACATCTCGAGGTCCTTCTTCACGGAAGAGCCAGGCAGGCCGGGCATAAGGTGGTAGCAAACTTTTAGCCCAGCATCCTTAAGGCGCTTGGTTGCGTCGGCAACGTCCTTCACGGTGTGCCCGCGCTGCACCTTCTTATAAATGCTATCAAAGACCGTTTGCACGCCAAGCTCAACGCGAGTTGCACCGTAAGAGAGCATCCGGGCAATGTCTTCCGCGCTGCAATAGTCGGGCCGGACCTCAAAGGTTAGGCCAACACAGCGGTGCTTTGCTGTCTCATTTGCGTGCTGGGCATCGGCAATCGCTTGGGACTTTGCCCCGTTTAGGGCGTTGAATATGCCAAGCACAAACTGCTCCTGATAGCTAACTGGCATGGCGGTGAACGTGGCGCCCATCACAATCACTTCTATCTTATCGGTTGGGTGGCCCGCATCTGTGAGCTGCTTCAGCCTGCTTGCTACCTGCAGGTAAGGGTCAAAATTATTCTGCCTTGCGCGCATTGCTGCTGGCTCGTAGCCAGTATAGCTCTGTGCTGCCTTGCCCCGGGGGCAATAAATGCACTTGCCAGGGCAAGGCTGTGGCTTGGTCATGACTGCAACAACTGATACCCCTGAGAGTGAGCGCGTTGGCTTGGTTATTAGCAGGGGCAACTCGCTGTCTGCACGGGATAGTATGTCGGCATTGGTTGGGATTTTTGAAATGCCATACCTCTTGCAAAGCTGCTTCTTCCTTTTCTCAAGCTGTAAGCGGGTTGTTATTTTGCCTTGCTCAATCTCGGATATTATATCGGAATAAAATCCCATAGCACTACCAGCCAAACACGCCTAGCAGCGCATAGAACGGCGCCATCGTCAGGGGCACAAGCGGAAAGCCTTCGCCAATGCTGCGGAGCTTTGAGCGGAAGGTTGGCCTTATCAGCAGGTGCGTGGACACGGTCTTGCTTATGGTTGGGTTGTCCTTGCTCCACACATGCGCAACAAGCGTATAGTGCCCCTCCTCTGGGATTGCCACTGGAACGCTCACGCTGCTGGCCTCGCCGCCCATAAAGCGGTGGGCAATGGTGGTGTTGCCAAGCGACGGCAGCTCCTTTACCCATGAGGTTACCTCATAGCTTGCCTGGGAAAGGGCCTTGTTATGCAGCTTGAACCCCACCGAAAAGTTCTCTGCAGCATATCCTGTTGCGGAGGCGGGCATTGGAAGCACCTCAAGCAGCTCATCCTGATTGTGTGTTACTACCACCTGGGCAACTGCAGTCTCAGGGTCCTCCAGCCCCTCGTTGTCCCTTATCTCAAATTGGAATGTGTACCTGCCAGATGGCTTGTTTGGCGGGACGTGAATTTTGTAGTATATGTACTTATAGTCGCTGTAGCTGGCTGTCTGCCAATCAGGGTCAATAGTGTTTATGATGCGGACGCTGTCCCAAACATAGCCCCCAACCTTCCGCTGGAACTTTAGCACTATGTCATGGCCAGGCCCAACCGGGGAGATCTCAAGCGTGCCGAGCGGCTCCAGCGCTATGTGCTTTGGTGTAACAAGCTGGATTGTTGCCGATACCGACGCAATTAGGACTAGCAGTGCAACGAGCCTTCGCATATCTTATTTCCTCCTTTTCTTCTTCTTTAGCTTTTCCCTAAGCAGCGCCACATAAGATGCGCTGATAAGCTTGCCTTCAGGGATGCCAACCTTACCGGCGGTCTGGACTATCCTCTTGCGCGAGGCCGCCACCGGGCCAAAGGCCTCAAACTCCACCCAGCTGCCAAGGCCCTTTACATGGTCAACGCATACCGTAACCCCGCCAAGCCTGTATTCCTCGCGCCTTGTCTCCTTCTTAAAGGTCTCCCTGTAGCCAAGCCCTGCCAGTAAGGCCCTTATTGCTGGCGATACTGTAAGCTCGGTCTCCTCCTTTGCCTTGGCCCGCTTTGACTTAGAGCTGGACTTATAGGTGAGGATTAGCTTTTTCCCTTGCCTGCGCAGCCGGAGCGTCTCGCCCCTCCCCCGCAGCGGCTCCCCAGGCAGGTCGTAAAAAGTATCAATGTTGGTTGCGGATAACTGCTTTATTGCACCTGCAGCCCGCAGCCTCGCTACAATGCCGCGCGGCGCTGGCGCCTTTAGCTCAACCTCAAGGCCCATTCTTCTGAACCTCAGTAAAGACAATCGATGGCCGAACCTCGATTATGCCGTTTATGTCGTTAAGCTTCTTTTCTGTCAGCTCCTTCAGCGCAACAACGTCGTTGCAATGCACCTTTGCAATGATGTCGTAGACGCCTAGTGAGATATACACCTCCTCAACGCCATCCAGGCTGAGGAGCTGCTCAGCTATCTCGTTTGTCTTATCAGAGCGAGTGTTAAAGAAGATGAATGCAGTCACGTTCTTCCCAAGCTTCTTGCTGTCAGTAACTATGGTAAACCGCTTGATTATCCCCCTCTCGGTAAGCTTCTCGACGCGCTTGCGTATTGCAACATCTGAAAACCCAAAGTGCCGGGCTATGTCGGAGTAGCTCATCCTAGCGTTAGCTGCCAGCAGCTCAAGTATCTTTGCATCTATCTCGTCAATATCCAAGCGAACACCCGCGGTTAGGAAAGCTAACCCCTGCTTAACTGTTATAAACTTGGGAATATAAAAAAGAGGCTGATAGCGTGGCTTCTGGTTCGAACTTCAACCCAAAGGTCATTGAAGACAAGTGCAAAAAGGCGGGCATCAGCTTCTGGCTCGCCAGCGAGGTAGCGCTTGCACTGCAGCCAAAGGTGGGCAGTGATATCACTGACGAGGAGCTGAACGACCTTGTTGTAAAGGAGCTCCAGAAAAGGGACGAGCAGGCAGCAAGGCTGTTTGAGAACTACCACAGGATTTATGTGCGCACGAGCGACGGCATGCTTGAGTCATTTAAGAAGCAGAAGATAGCTGAGTCGCTGATGAAGGAGACCACCCTCCCGCAAAACACGTGTGCTGAAATAGCAAGCGAGGTTGAGGGTGATATCCGCCGCCTTGAGCTAAGGTACATATCTGCACCGCTCATACGCGAGATGGTGAGCTCAAAGCTCCTTGAAAGGAGGTATATGCAGGCAAAGACCGAATACACCCGGCTTGGCCTGCCAATTTACGACGTTACAAGGATAATACAAACGCCAGGCACCCCAAACCCTGAGGCGCTGCACAAGAAGTTTGGCGATACCGTTGCTGGGGAATATGCGCTGGTAAAGCTGCTGCCTGAGGATGTCTCAAAGGCCCACCTTAGTGGGGTCATCCATATCCATGACCTGCCCTATTTTGCAACGAGGCCCGTAAGCCTGCAAAACGACCTCCGCTGGTTCCTGCAGAACGGCGTTGCCACTGACGGGCTTGGGAAGGCCACGGTTGCAGGCCCAGCAAAGCACGCGGCGGTCGCAATATCACACGCAATACGTGTCATGCTTTCTGGGGAAACGCACCTTAGCGGGGGGCAGTCCTTCGACTTCTTTAACACCTTCATGGCGCCATACACCATTGGCCTATCGGATAAGGAAATCAGGCAGGCAATACAAACTTTCCTTTACGAGCTAAACCAAATATATTCTGTGCGCGGCGGCAGCCTTGCACAGTCAACCCTCAACTTTGAGCTGGAGACCCCTCCCTTCCTAAAGAAGGAGCGGGCAATACTGCCAAAGGGCATCACTGGCCAGGACAGCTACTACGACTTTGAGCGTGAGAGCATCCGCTTCCTTAACCTTTTCTTTGAGACAATGGCTGCCGGCGACTACAATGGCAGGGCATTCACAACACCAATGGTAGTGCTGAAAGTGCGGGGGGGGTCTATCCCGCTAAGCACTGAAAAAGTGCTCCCGCAATTCCTGGAAAAGAACGACCTTGTTGTGCTGAACCTTCGCGGGCATGGGCAGAATATGAACGCCGTCTCCCCGAACCACATGCTGTCCCCACGGAATGGCAAGTGGTTTACAACGCTAAGGACTGGGGTGCTGCAGGAGGTAACGCTGAACTTGCCTGCCATAGGCCTTTCTGCCAAGGATGATGCAGACTTCTTTAGCGAGTTTGACCATGCGCTTGAGCTTTCAAAAAAGGCCGTTGATGAGAAGAGGAAGATAATTGAAGCGCGCCTGCACAAGGATAGGATACTCCCCTTCCTATCCCAAAAGTCTGGGGGGAACGAGTACTATTCGCTGGATAGCGCGCCAGCGGTTATAAGCGTGCTAGGGCTTGACAATGCCGTAGCAGACTACACTGGCGAGGAGATAAACAAGAGCACGTCAGCATTCAAGTTTGCCGAGAGGGTGCTTGCCTACGCAAAGGACAAGCTTGAAAAATACAACAGTGAGGGGGGGTATTTCTTGTTTGGGAACCTTGATGCTGCTGCAGCCTCCGCCCGGCTTTCAAAGATGAACGAGAGGCGGTTTGGCGTTAAGGAGGTTTACCCATCCCATGGCTTTACCCACCGCCTTGCTGACGAGGGCGCATGGGCTGAAAGTGAAATCCGGCTCCAGCACTACTGCCAGGGGGCTGCAAAACTGGACATAAGCAGCTATGAGAGCCCAAGCAGCAAGGCCTACGAGCTCTTAAGGAAGGGTGCCTTGGCATTTACCTTAAAGCGAAAAGAATAAATAGGGATTCAGGGGGAATATAGCGGGGCTTTTCTTGGTGCCATGCACGAAGAGCCAGCCCTGTGAGGGTGTGATCTCCTCTCCCCCGCACCCTCACTATTTGGCTACAGCAGCAGTTACCTCTTTTCTGAAGCGCCTATCTTCTTCAGCAGTTCCTTAAATTTTAGGACTGAGGCCTCGCGCTCCCTGCCCACCTGCGCCCAAAAGATAGGGAACTCCTCGAGCTCTTCAGGGTGCTCAAAGTAGTGCTGCTCAAGTGCCCCCACCTCCTCAGGGGCAAAGCCCTCGTCCCTAAGTGCATCCCTTGAAGGCCCCATGTGGTTCTCAATCTCATAGCGCTTGCGCCTCTTCACGCCGTTGGCCATCCATTTCCTAAGGCGGCGGAGAAGCGGCTCTTTCTCCGGCATGCAATAATATTGTCTTTTGGGGTTTAAATCATTTTCCAAGAAGCTTGCTAAAAATTGATTTCCTAATCCCAAGGTGCTTCTCAACCGCACCGCGGAGTGTGCCCTCGCTTGGCACGCCAACAATCCTGTCAAGGTAGCTGCCACTGTCATCAAGGAAGATAAATGTGGGGGTGCCACGTATGCTGTATTCCTTTGCCATGTGCTTTCCCTCGCTTGTCTTCATGCGCACCTTCGTAAATGAGAGCCCCTTATCATAGTATTCAGGGAACATCCTCTTTGCCATCTTCTCTGCCTTTGGGCAATGGGTGCACCTCGAGGACACAAATAAGAAAACCTTCATTTTGCCACTTCGTTATATTTTCTTATGTATTCCTCGGTGTCCTCGCGTATCCACTCAGCAACATTGTAGTGCAGTATCTCTCCGCCAGTGTTGCGGGTAACCACCTCTTCAATGCCCGCATTTATTAGTGCACGGCGGCATCGGTGGCAGGGCCTAGACTCAACAAGCGAGCCGTCTTCTGGGGATACTCCCTGTATGTAAAGCACGCCGCCCATCACCTTAGTGCCGTTGCGTGCCGCATTGATGATGCTGTTCTCCTCAGCATGCACTGCAGGGCAGGAGTCATCATAGGCTGAGTAGTGGGGGCGGTTCATCTTCTCGCGCAGGCAGCCAACGTCATAGCAGTTTACCCCGCCGCGGGGCGGTCCGTTGTAGCCGGTTGAGACAATTGCATCATTAAGGACAATTATGGCGCCAAACTTCTTGCGCAGGCAGGGCGAGCGGAGACCGACCGCCTTTGCTATCTCAAGATAGTACTCATCTTTAGTTGGCCTTGCTTGCATGCCAGTGTTTTAACAAAAGGGTTTTATTAAATGCCCGGTTAGCTTTTTGGCATGACCAGCAAATACGGGATAGTGCTTCTATCCGGGCGGGATACTATTTCGTGCTGAACATCATACTCGTCTTCCTGGGCAACAACAACATGCTTCCGGCGGCGGCTGGGCGGGTGTTCATCCTCACCCCCTTCGCAAATGCGGCTGCAAATGCAAAGCTTGGGTCAGGGGACAGCGAGCTTATGAGGAAGCAAAGGGTTGTAAGCGAGCTCGTAATTGCTGTAATGGCCGCATACTTCTCCGCCATAAAATAGCGTAAAAGTGTGGTTTCCCTACACTCTGCAGGCATATGGTTTGGAAAGTATGTGTATCATGCATATTTTAGTTCGGTATCCTAATAAATATCTTTATAAATAAGTATGCACTAACTACTCCACACGAGTGGTGTTTCGAATTCCGAATAATATTGCATAATAATAGTTGCAAAATGAACTAGGGGCGTTTAAATGGCTAAAATCCGTAAGATACGCAAGCGCGATGGGCGTGTAGTTGATTTCGACAAGAGCAGGATCACTAATGCCATATTTAAGGCTGCCCGTGCGGTTGGCGGCAATAACCGCGAGCTAGCAGCCAAGCTGGCAGGTGAAGTAGTTGCAGCACTGGAGAAAAAATTTGATAACCAGATGCCCTCCATTGAGGAAGTACAGGATGCTGTCGAGAAGGTGCTTATTGAGGATGGCCATGCCTCAACCGCGAAGGCATACATACTTTACCGTGAGCAGCGTGCGCGGATGAGGAGCGAAAAGAGCTTCGTTGAAAAAGTAACGGAGATGATTGATGGCTATGTCAACCTCCAGGACTGGCGCGTCAAGGAGAACAGCAATGCAAGCTACTCGCTAAGCGGGCTGCAGGCGAACCTGAGTGGCACGGTTGTCGCAGAATACACGCTTAATAATGTATATCCAAAAGACGTTGCCCAGGCACACCGTGAGGGCGACTTCCACATCCACGACCTTAGCTATGGCACGCTTGCTGGCTACTGCGCTGGCTGGTCGCTTGCGCAGCTGCTTAATGAGGGGTTTAACGGTGTGCCCGGGAGGGTATCCGCAAAGCCAGCAAGGCACTTTGATGCTGCGCTTGGGCAGATGGTGAACTTCTTAGGAACATTGCAGAATGAGTGGGCTGGCGCACAGGCGTTCTCAAGCTTCGACACTTACCTTGCCCCCTTTGTCCGCAAGGACCGCCTCTCCTACGACCAAATAAAGCAGGGCATACAGGAGTTCATATTCTCGGCTAACCAAACGAGCAGGTGGGGGAACCAAACGCCATTCACAAACCTAACCTTTGACTGGGTTGTCCCAAAAGACTTGAGGGACAGCCCAATTGTCTATGGCGGCGAGATAACCGATGAGACTTATGCAGACTACCAGCCAGAGATGGACTTAGTTAATAAGGCATTCCTTGAGGTGATGATGGAGGGGGACGCAAATGGGAGGATATTCACGTTCCCAATACCAACCTACAACATAACAAAAGACTTTGACTGGGATTCCGAAAACTCGAACCTGCTGTTTGAGATGACTGCAAAGTATGGGATTCCCTACTTCCAGAATTTCATAAACAGTGACCTAGACCCAAGCGATGTGCGCTCAATGTGCTGCCGCCTCCAGCTAGACCTCCGCGAGCTAAGGAATAAGACCGGCGGCCTGTTTGGCTCAGGGGAGTCAACAGGCTCTGTCGGTGTCGTCACAATCAATATGTCGCGCCTTGGCTACCTCTCACGCGATGAGGACAGCTATTTCGAGAACCTTGACCACCTCATGCTGCTTGCAAAGACCTCGCTTGAGATAAAGAGGAAAGAGGTCCAGGGGAACATAGACCGTGGCCTGCTGCCTTATACAAAGCGCTACCTTGGCACGCTGGACCACCACTTCACAACCATTGGGCTTGTAGGCATGAATGAAAGCTGCGTAAACTTCCTTGGCGAGGGGATATACACTGACGACGGGAGGAAGTTCGCAATAAAGGTAATGGACTTTATGCGCGATAGGATATCTGACTTCCAGGAGGAGACAGGCCACATCTACAACCTTGAAGCATCGCCGGCTGAGGGGGCAAGCTACCGCCTGGCAAAGATAGACAAGAAGGAATTCCCAAACATATTTACCCAGGGGACAAAGGCACCATACTACACTAACTCCACACAGCTCCCTGCCAACTACTCTGACGACTTGTTTAAGGTGCTTGAGCACCAGGACGAGCTGCAGAGGAGGTACACCGGCGGGACAGTGCTCCATGCATACCTCGGCGAAAGGCTTGAGGATGCGGAGTCGACCAAGAAGCTCGTGCGGAGGGTTGCAGAGAACTACAAGCTGCCTTACTTCTCTGTGACGCCAACATTCACAATATGCCCGGTACATGGGTACATACCCGGGGCACACGAAAAATGCCCATACGACTAAAGGAGGTAATGAAAAATGTGTGATGAAAAAGTTGAAGTTTACAGCAGGGTTGTTGGCTATTTTAGGCCAATTAGCAACTGGAACGAAGGAAAGCAGGAAGAGTTCAGGGACAGGAAATTCTTTAACCTGAAGCAAGCAGCGGTTGCAACTGCGCCAAAAAAGAGCACTGCGTGAGCCAATGGAAGTTGATATCCGCGGGATCCTTCCGCAGACACTGATAGACTATCCAGGCAATGTATCAACCATAATTTTCACCGGCGGATGTAACATGCGCTGCCCGTTCTGCCACAACTTCGAGCTGGCAACAGAGCCGGAGAAGTTTGAGAAAATCCCGGAACAGCAGGTGCTTGACTACCTTGACGAGAGGAAAAAGTTCATAGATGGCGTTGTCATAACCGGTGGGGAGCCAACGCTTTGGATGCCTGCGCTGAAGGGGTTCATAGAGCGCATAAGGGAAAGGACTGGCCTGCTAGTTAAGCTTGACAGCAATGGCCTGAACCCTAATGCGCTGAAGGAGCTTTTCCCTGTGATTGACTACATCGCAATGGATGTCAAGGCGCCTGAGAAGCATTACAGCGAAGCAACTGGCGTGCCCATAGACATGTCAAAGATAAGGGAAAGCATACGCCTTATAATGGGCTCTGGCGTGGAATATGAGTTTAGGACCACCGTCGTCCCCGCATTCATACCCCAGGATGAGTTTGCAGATGTTGTCTCGCTTGTCGAGGGTGCCGAGAAGTACTGCCTCCAGCAGTACAACGCCGTAAAAAAAGAGGGCCCGCTTTCAAAGGCTTACGAGCCAAAGGTGCTCAGGCAATTCGAGGAAATCGCAAAGAAGAAAGTGAAAAAGACTTGCATTCGTGGAATTTGACCAAGAGAGCCCACCCAGCCACACGGTTCCGCCCTTCTCACCTCGCAGGGCGGAGCCACCTTTTATTTTTATGAAAACAACTGCATGAAAAGGAATGCAAGGAGCTGATTTTTCATATTTACCAATTTTTGGTTTAGTGATAAAGATAAAGAGGTGATTAGCTTGGTTGACTCAGCATTACTCGGCTCCATAGCCATAACTGGAGTCCAGTTAATTGTTCTCGCAGCAATAGCTGGTGCAATAGCCAGAGCATTTAACGGTTAGTGGATGTGAGAACGAGGCCCGCAAGCGAGCCTCATCCCCCTGTGTTACATGTGCAAGTCGATAACACACAGGGGAGATAAAAAGCTTGTGGTGCTCTCATTCTCTTGCATTTAACTTCCCTTTTCAATAGCGTTAGCTATCTTTTTATACATCCTCCGCATTATTGCCTCATGGCATCAAGGGAAAAGAGGCAGTGCCTCTTCACGAAATACGAGTTCGAGATTGGCGTGCTCACGCTGCCTGTTTACTTTACGCTCCTCGTGATTGGGATGGTCATCATCGGCACAAAGGCAGGGCAGGCATTCTCCATCCTTGGGATTATCGGAACCGTCGCATCGACGTTTTCCTTGGTAAATGGGTACAAGCACATAAAGTGGTGATATGGACATAGCCAGCTACACCAGCCAAGACACAAAAGCGTGGCCTGGCAAAATCTCAATGGTAATTGTGGCTGGGAATGGCCGGCACAGCATGCGGGAGCTAGAGGCTGAGCTCCACAAGAACTTTACCACGAATGCAGTCATCTTTAGGGGGGATGTGGAAGGGCAAAGCGACCTGCCAATAATAGCAAAGAGGATGAAGCTAAAGGGGAAGCTTGTCCGCATTGAGACCGATGGCTCCAACCCAAAACAGCTTGGGAAAATGATTGCTAGGAAAGTAGTTGACTACGTTTCTGTCCATATCCCTGCGCCGCTTTACAGGGACTCGTTTGAGAAGGCGGGGAAGCATAGCTTTGAAGAGGTAAGGAAAAGCATCAGGATGCTGGAGTCGTCCGGCGTTGCGCATGAGGTAGTGCTTGATGCAAATGGCCTTCAGGATGGGGATATACGCGATGCCGCCTCGCAGCTAACGGGTACGCTTATCATATATGCAGACAGGGAGCTTAGTGGGCTTGAAAGGATTGCCCGCGACCTCGAGGGGCCAAAGCACATTAAGGTGCGGAACCAAAACGGCGAAAAGGCAATAAGGTAATGCAGCGGAAACTATTAAAAAAACAAGTTGCTTCTTTCATGCGTGAGGCTTTTTGTGGCTATCCCGCTGGGCAATACCGCCAAAGACAAACTTGCCGCCATACAGCAAGAGATGGAAAAGTCAAGTGCAAGGGTAAAGCTTGTTGAAAAGGAAAATTTGCATATGACTTTGCGGTTTGTCGGCGACGATAAGCCGGAGAGGTGGATAAGGAAAATTGGGCAGATAAGGGAAAAGCCGTTCAGCATTGTGCTTGACAGGATTGGCGCATTCCCGGATGAAAAGCGCGTGCGCGTGTTGTGGGCTGGCTGTGAGCCTGTGGAAAGCCTTTTAAACATACATCGGGTTATAGGGGGCGGAGAGCTTATCCCGCACATCACGCTGGCCCGGATAAAGGGCAAGCCGGATGATGTGCTGGCGGGAATGCTCAGCAAAAAAATAAGGGTGGATGTGGCAGTCAAGGGCGTTGTGCTCATAAACAGCACACTAACGCCAAGCGGGCCATCCTATAAGGTGCTGCATGAAAAGACTCTTTAGCCTGCTGCTAATTGTCGCGCTTTGCTCAGCGATGAGTATGGTAGTGAAAACAGAGGACGGGACTGCAGTCCTGTCGTCCCCCTCGCTTACTGTAAAGCTAAATTCAAGGCAAAACCTAATGGACATTGGCGGGACGCTATCCGTCCCCATGTTCCCCATAGTGAAGTCCAAGGGGGTAACTATTAAGGCAAGCACCCCAAAGGAAACGCCATTCCGTGCAGGGGAGGAAGTTAGCAGCTATGGGCTAAGCTATCCTGAGAACTTTGGGGGGGACGTTTTTGCGTCTGTTGACATAGAGGCCACAGACAGCTATGTAAGCCAAGTAATCCACCTGGACAACAACGGGGAGAAGGCACTAACTGTAGAAGTCAGCATAAACCCTACCAATGGGGGTCCGTATTATATTTTTGCCCCATACAAGAGAAATCCCAGCTCAAGCTACCTGTGGTTTTCCCCGCCGCTTGCAAAGGAAAGGGCGGACGGTGTGGTTGCAACATTTGATAGGGTACGGCCAACCTTTGACCAGCCAAAGGAGATAAACCTAAAGGATAGCCTTGCACAGGTGCTTTCATGGAACTTGCAGCTGGCGGCTGGTGAAAAGAAAGACATTAGCATAAAGTATGCATCAGGGTATGTAAACAATGAAACCTTGCTTGAAGGGGACCCCTACAGCCCGTCATACAGCAAGCAGTACTTGCTCAACACAGACAGCGAGCCGCTGTTCAAGATAGAAGGGGCTGGCGCATCAAGCTCAATAAAGCCAAGCCTTGATAAGACGGCAACAGGAACCGACGCCCTTGATGCATTCAAGCAGGTGCTTGACTCGATAGCAAGCACGCCCACATCTGAGTCAACCCTTGCTACGCTAAATGTCAACCTCAACGATGCTGTTAAAAAAAGTGGGCTTGGGCTAGACAGCATTGAGAAGGCCTTGCTCTTCCGCGAGATGAGCCGTAGCCAGGGAATACCTTGCGGAATTGTGGTTGGCTACAAGGGGGGGAACTACTATGCGTGGGCAGTGGCATACCTTGGGCTTAGCAAGTTTACTTATGACCCGGCAGGAAAGATGAGGGATTACAAGGTGGTCTATACAGAGCCTGAGCCGCCAAACTGCAGAGGGGACATGTACAGCTGCCCATGGTCTGCTGGCTTACGCACTGGCATGGTCTGCCTTGGGCCAATATGCTTTTCGGCATATATCCTAATTGCTGCCCTGGCCATTGTGGCAATAGCGGTCTTTGCGGTTTTCCAGTACAAGACTGATGTTGTCTATAAGATGATGGGGCTGCAAAAGGGGAAAAAAGCCATAATCAAAGACAAGATAAACGGCAGCTATGCCATAGTAAATGAGAAGTTTATCCCTAACGGGCCCCTTGAATCCTTAGTATGGAACGCCCTCCGTAGAAGGGGGGGCGCATTTGATTCAGCAGGCTATGCAACAGAAACTGGATTCTCGGAGGTGCTGGTGAAGTCAGCAATAGAAAAGCTCGTTGAGCGCGGGATAATTAGGAGGATAAAATGAAAAAGATTTCCGAGCTAAAGTCAAGCCCTGCTGAAAGGGCAAAGGAGCTAAAGCTCTCAGAGGACATAATCCGCGTCATTAACGGGCTTGGCCACGATGCCATACTTGCCGGCTCCATAGCAAAGGACACTTGCCTAAAGGGAGACAAGGACCTAGATATATTTGTGCTGTTCGACAAGGGGGCCCCACGAAAGCAGCTTGAGAAAGTCGGCCTTGAAATTGGAAGGGAGGTTGCAAAGGCATTTGGCGTAAAGAGCCATACCCATTATGCAGAGCACCCCTATACTAAGATGAAGATACGGGGCTACGACATTGACCTTGTGCCCTGCTATAAGATAAGGAAGGGGGAGAAAATAATCTCTGCGGTTGACCGCTCCCCGCTCCACACAGAATACATGCTTGCAAACCTCAAAAACCCAGATGAAGTGCGGCTCTTAAAGTATTTTGCCAAGCGGATAGGGGTTTATGGCGCGGAGGTGGAGACACATGGGTTCTCTGGATACCTCTGCGAGCTGCTTGTGCTGCACTATGGCTCATTCCAGCGCGTGCTTGAAGCAGCAAGCGACTGGAAATACGGCGAGCACATAGAGATTGTAAAAGGAAAAAGGAAATTTAGCGACCCCCTTGTAGTTATTGACCCTGTTGACCCTGAGCGGAATGTAGCAGCAGCAGTAAGCGAGCAAAAGCTCTGCGAATTTATTATGCTTGCCCGCGAATACCTGAAGACAAGAAAAATAGCTGAAAGGGCAACGCTGCTCCCGAGGCGCGGGAAGGTCTTTGTCATTGAATGGAAGATCGGGGAAGAGAACGAGGAGATCATCTGGTCCCAGCTACAGCGCTTTGAGAAAAAGCTTGTCAAGAAACTGCATGAGAGGGAATTTAAGGTTATTGACAGCTGGAGCTGGACAGACTCAAAGGCAAAGGCACAGATACTGCTTGAGCTTGAGGTATGGCAGCTCCCGCCGGTGAATGACCACTGGGGACCTACGGTTTATGACAGGGAGCACATTGAGAAGTTTATTAAAAAATACAGGAAGGCGATTGTGCGGGGAAACAAGGTAGTTACCGAAAGGAAGAGAGAATACCCGACTGCCAAGGCGCTGCTTAAGGAATTGATTAAACAGCCGGTAACACACCTGAAGAGGAAAAAGTTTACAATACTTGAGGATGCAAAGGCAAAGAAAACAGAGGCGTGGAAAGAGTACCGTAGGAAGTTCTGGAGGCTGCATGCATGAAATTTGTTCCAATTGGTGAGATAGCAAAGCACACGGGGAAAAAGGTGTCACTGCGGGGCTGGATTTACCGGCATCGTGCAAGCAAGGGTGTTGTGTTTATAGTGCTGCGCGACAGCAGCGGCATTGTCCAGTGTGCTGTGAAGGGAAAGGAATACGAGAAGGCAAAAAGCCTTCTTGTCGAGTCGTCAGTTGCTGTTGAAGGTACCGTAAAGGAGGACAAGCGTGCGCCGGGCGGCTACGAGGTGGCTGTTAAAAAGTTGGATGTAGTCCACAAGGCGGAGAGGTTTCCCATTACAAAGGATCAAAGCAAGGAGTTCCTAAGGGATATGCGCCACCTCTGGCTGCGCAGCCAGCCAATGGCTGCCGTGCTAAAGGTAAGGAGCACGGTGTTTGGCGCAGTGGACGAGTTCTTCCGCTCGCGAGGGTACTACGAGTTCCAAAGCCCGATGTTTGTTGGGACTGCAGCAGAAGGTGGCTCAACTCTTTTTGAAGTGGACTACTTTGGAAAGAAGGCTTATCTGACGCAGACCTGGCAGCTTTATGCGGAGGCGGCGATATTCGCACTAGAGAAGATATACACAATTGCCCCATCATTCCGCGCAGAAAGGAGCAGCACATCACGGCATTTGACAGAGTTCTGGCATGCCGAGGTTGAGACTGCCTGGCAGCAGTTTGATGAGCTGCAGAAGCAGGGGGAGGAGCTGGTGTCGTTCATAGTGCAGAAAGTGCTTAAGGAAAACAAGAAGGAGCTTGAGCTGCTTGGAGCAGACATTGGGGCGCTGGGGCGTGTAAAGCCCCCATTCCCGCGGATTAGGTATAGGGATGCGCTAAAGAAGCTGGCAAGCGCAGGAATGGATGTCCCTTATGGCAAGGACCTACGCACAAAGGAAGAGGCAAAGCTTTGCGAGATGTATGACAAGCCATTAATTGTTACCCACTACCCAAAAGAGATAAAGGCATTTTACATGAAGCAGGCGCCCGATGATAAGGATGCCGTGCTTGGTATGGACATGCTTGTCCCGCACGTTGGTGAGATAATTGGCGGCAGCGAGCGTGAGGAGGACATAGGGGAGATAAAAAAGAAGCTCGCAGCACAGGGAGAAAAGCCTGAAGATTATGGGTGGTATATTGACACCAGGCGGTATGGCTCTGTCCCCCACAGCGGCTTTGGCATGGGTATTGACAGGGTTGTAGAATGGATCTGCGGGCTGGACTCCATACATGAGGCAATAGGGTTCCCGCGGACAATGGATAGGATAACGCCATGATACGGGAGTACAGGGACGAAGGCTACAGGCAACCACCCACCACCTGGCAGTCCTTCCGGAGCACAGGAAAAGGAGGGGAAAGGCGCTGATGAATGAGCTAATGGATAGGACAGGGCAGCTAAGGCCTGTTGAAGTGCTCACCATGCGGGCCCGGCACCGCATGTGGTGCACACATACGGGCTACTGGGATTTGGGTACTCTAACGCCAGATACATGAAGAAAAAGCTTTACTAGCCGCTCTTGATTACCTTGTCTATTTCCTCGAGCTGGTAGAGCACGTCCTGCAGCGCCTCCTTTTCTGACTTTTTCCTTGTGGTGCTGAGCTTTGCCCTTAGCTCATCTCTCTTTTGCTCAACTGCCTTCTTCTCAAGCACCGGTGGGAGGGGGGGAGTGGGAACCCGCCTTGGGGGGGCCGGCACAATGGCTGGCTTCCTAGCTAGTGCCATCCTCTTAACTGGCTGCGGCAGGTAGCCTTCGTGGGACGTGACAATCCTTTGGATGGGGACGCCCTTTGATTCAAGGACTGACCTTCTTATATCCTCTACCACACCAATGGCTGCATTCTGCAACTTCGGCAGCTTGCCTTCCGCCTGGCGGGAATGGGCTTGGTTACGCCAGTCAGTTACTGTAATATCAAGCTTATAGCCATGGTCAACCAGGATAGCAAGGCTGGCCTGGTACTTTGCAGAATCAGACTTCATCAGGAAGGAAAACACCTTATCTGTGCTTTTAGAAAAGCCCCCTTCTGAGAGGAAGCCAAATAGCAGGATTGGTGCGGGGAAGGCTATGCGCACCCTGGCCTTGCCCCCCCCAAGCTCATCGTAAACGGCTGATAGTGCCCCCATTACACGAAGCACAGTTGAAAGGTAGCCATAGAACCGCACAAATGCAAATATGATTGCAAGTATTGAAATTGCTGGCACAAGCAGGAGCACCTGCGGGAACTTTACTATGCCGGAGAGGATTACTGCGGCATTGCCTGCTATTGCAAGCACAAGGAATAGCAGCATGAAGTCTGGCAATATCAGCCTGACCATCTTTGCCTCCACCTTATCTGGCGGGGCATCTAATTCTAGGAGCATCTGCTAGATAAACTAATACAAGGTTTAAAAGCTTTGCCAGCTGAATATCCTCATGCGGGTTGGGATGGCCTTCGGCAAGTTTGTGCTCCTCCACAGCGGGCACATCCGCTATCTTACAGAAGCAAAGTCCTTTGTCGACAGGCTAATAGTAGTTGTTGCCAGCGATGAGACCGTTAGGAAGGCAAAGGGGAAGGTGATTATTCCCGCAGAGCAAAGGCGGGAAGTGATTGCAGCGCTAAAGCCCGTTGATGAGGCAATAGTTGGGGACAGTAAGGACTGGTATAAGGTCGTTGCTGAAAAGCAGCCTGATGTAATCATACTTGGCCCAGATCAGGAGGTAGATGAGGATAAATTAGCCTATGACCTGAAGCAGCGCGGGCTGAGCCCAAAAATTGTCAGGATAAGGGAGCTTACAAATGGCAAGCTCCATAAGACAAGCAAGATCATTGAGAAAATTACTTCCTCAAGAGCGGAAGGGTAAGGCACCCCGGCCCCCCCTTGCCCTTCTTCAGCTCATGTAAGGGGATAGGAATGACATCGGCCCCCCTCTTCTCAAGCTCCCTAATTGTTTTAGTGCACTCATCGCTTATTATGGCCCTGCCCCCTTTGAGCATAAGCACGTCTGAGCTAAGTTCCTTTTGCTGTGCAACAGTTATGTCAATTATATCTATCTTTTCTTGCTTGAGAAAGTCTATGAACTCTGCGGGGAGCGCCTTGGTGCATGCAACACATAGCTTGGGGCCAACCATGTTAAAGACAACATCCAGGTGGGCAAACTTCTCCGAATGCGGGACTGGCAAGAGGTCGACATCAACAAACTCTGAGACATCCTCATAGCCGCCGTAGCTGCTTCTCTGGAGGCCAAGCGCCGCTGTACTGTCGCTTATCTGGACAAAGTCGCCCCCTTCAAAATAAGTGTCCCTTAGCTTCCCAAAGACAGGAATGCCAAGCTCCTGTGCAGTTATCTGCAGGTAAAGCTCCTCCCCCTGGCGGTAGTTGGCATAAAAGTTAGCAAGCACAATGCCGTTGCTTGTGCACAGGCCAAGGTCCCGCGTGTAGTAGAGGTTTGGCGGGGGGGCGCGGTCAGTCTGGACTTTGTAGACATCTACCTTGTTTTCCTTTAGGATATCCACAAGGTTATCAAATTCTTTGGCAGCAATGTCCTTGTTTGGCTTGGAGGCAAAGCCCCATTTATCTGGATCGCCAACAAGCTCTAGCTCATGATATGGGCGGTGCATCAGCACGGAGCGCAGCTTGCCGAACGCCTTCTTGGCGCCATACTCTTTCAGCTTGGTTGGCCCCTTCATGGTTGGGATAAGGCAGTTGGGGTTAAAAAAAGGAACGCCCCTATCGGGATCCAAACGGCCCTTTCTGCTACTCGCTTCGCTCGCCCGGTATAAAAGCGCCGGCGGAAATGCTTTTTCCGTGAACGCTTTTCCCACAGCTTTTAGCAGAAAAAGGTTCGTGGGAAAGAGCCGGCGGAAAATAGAGCAAGGGGGAGCCGTTAGCTCCCCGAGCGCCTCCGGAGGGATTTGAACCCTCGCGATAAGCTCCGCAAGCTTACATCCTATCCAGGCTAGATCACGGAGGCTTTCTGTAACAGCTTGCCTTGTTTGTATTGGTGCCTAAAGGACACTTCAGGGAGGTATTTTTGGGCCTCTTTCTTTTTAAGCACTACTGAAAATAGTGGTGCCCGCTCTCCATGAATTGCCGAGAATGTGCCTAAACATTTAAAAAGCATCGCCCTCAGAATAACGCCCTGGAGTGATTTGATGAAGTGCACGTCGTGCAATAAGGAAGTTACTGACAATTATGTGCGGTTCAAGTGCCCTAGCTGTGGCCATGAGATAATTAGGTGCCAGGACTGCAGGGAGAGGGCAAGCAGGTACGTGTGCCCAGAGTGCGGGTTCGAGGGGCCGTGAGCACATGGGAGACGTAGTTGCTGTCTTAAAGCTCATGCCCGCTGAGGGTACTGATTTTGAGAAGCTAAAGGGCGCTGCTGTTGCAGCCGCCGGGAAGGTAGACAATGTGGCAGAGGAGCCAATTGCCTTTGGCCTTAAGGCACTAAAGCTGACCGTTGTCATCCCCGACTCCGAGGGAGGGACCGAGAAGCTAGAGGAAAAGCTGAAGGCGCTGCCAGAAGTTGGCGATGTGCAAGTCGTAGACCTCGCAAGGCTTATGTAAGCGCTGTTGCCTGTCTATTACGGGGGCCTGTGCCCCCGCAAGCGCCTACGCGCCGGCTCAGTCGGGCCGTTGTAGACCTCGCAAGGCTTATGTAAGCGCTATTCCCTTCTTACCTCTTCAGCCAGCTCTGCTATCCTTTTCCAATGTGAGCCCTGCCAGTATTCCTTGCCGCAGCTGGTGCATTTCCAGCCAGGGCCATTAGGCGTCTCTGCCTTAACAAGCTTTCCATTGCATAGCGGGCAGCGCGTTGGGGTTATGGCCAGGCGGATGTGGTATCTCCTGTAAAGCAGCGACAGCTGTGACTTGATGGTATTGCCGGGCACATAAAGCGCATTTGGCAGCCTAGCCAGCTCCTTGTCGCGCGTGAGGAGTATGCGGCCTTCGGCAAGGCTAAGGACCTCGCTGTCTGCTGCCCTTTCAGGAGCAAGCCCGCAGTCATAGCCAAAAATCCTCAGCCACCGCGCTAGCTTCCCCAGCATTGCATCGCAGAAAAAGCGCATATTAGCACCATAACGCGAGGCCCCCGGGGGAGAGGAGAACGGGGCGCCTCGCGGGGGAGAAACTCCCCGGCGCTATTGGGCAAGAGGTGGTTTAAAAGCCTTTGCTTATTTATTCGAGAAAGCTAATAATGAAGGGCGTGATTACAGAAGTAAGGCTGACCAACTGGAAGAGCCATGCCAACAGCAAGCTAAGCTTCCTGCCGGGGACAAACGTGCTAGTCGGTGTAATGGGGGCCGGGAAGAGCGCCGTCCTTGACGCGATAAGCTTCGCCCTTTTTGGGACATTCCCCGCGCTAAGCTCGAAAAAAGCTTCGCTTGACGCCTGCATAACTAACAAGCCAGAACAGAGGGGCAAGGCATCAGTGGAGGTGGATTTCACTGCAAAAGGCAAAAGCTATACGGTTGTTAGGGAAGTAGCGCTTGGGAAGGGCACAACAAGAAGCGAGCTGCGCGAGGGGGGGCGCCTTATTGAGGGCCCGCAGACAAAGCGCGTTAGTGAGGAGATTACAAAAATACTCGGCATGGACTATGACCTCTTCTCTAGAGCGGTTTATAGCGAGCAAAACCAGCTTGACTATTTCTTGCAAATACCCTCAGGACAAAGGAAGAGAAAGATTGATGAGCTGCTCAGAATTGACAGGTTTGGCGAGGCAAGGAAGAATGCTTCTGCGCTTGCAAGGCAGTTTTCAAGCGAAGCCAATGCGCTAAGGCAGCAGCTTGGCAGCCTTGAGCTGCCAGATATAGCTAAGGAGGAAAAGGCACTTGCAGCAATAGAAGATGAGAAAGCTAGAAACCAGAAGCTGCTTTTAAGCGTGCGCACAAAGCTGTCCGAACTAGAGGAAAGGCGGGCTACAATGGAGGATACAAGAAAGCAGGCAGGGGCAGCTAGGGAAGAGCTGGCTTCAATATCCTCGCGCCTCGATGTGCATTCAAAGGCCGCCTCTGAGCTTAAGAAAGAGCTTGAAGCAGCGGGGGACATAACTGCAGAGCTACAGCACACACAGCAGCAGCTTAAGGGGCTAGCGGCTGCAGCTGAGCCAAAGGCAGGAAGGGAGGCAGCCAAGGCAGAGCAGGAAGTAGCTGTCCTCAACGAGCAGCTAAGGCAAGCTGAGGAAAAGGCTGCTGAAAGGGAAGCACTTGCCAAAAGGAAAGCCGCCCTGGAGAAGGGCGAATGGCACAAGAAGCTGGAAACGGCAAGGGCAGAGCGCGATTCGCTGCTGGAAAAGCAGGAGAGGTGCGAGCTTGCAATAGCCAACGCAGAGAAGAGGATTAAGGCACTTGCAGGGGCAGGTGATAGGTGCCCGGTATGTGAAAGCCCAATAACCCTAGAGAAACGGGGGGAGCTTGAAATGGCTGCAGCCAAGGACATTAGCGATAGCAAGGCACTCCTGCTTAGCACCCAAAAAAGGCTTAGTGCCATTAGCATTGGCCCCATTGAGGAAAAGGCCAGGGAGCTTGACAGGATAAGCGCACAAATAGAGGCGCTTGGTGCTGCTGGGGATATTGCAAAGCTTAAGCAGGACCTTAGCAATGCGCTGGCAAGGCTTAGTTCCCTAAAGGAGGCTGCCAAAAAAGAGCAAGCCGCCATTGGTGCGCTGCAAAAAGAAAGGGAAGTGCTATCCGCCAGGGCCAAGGAGCTTGAGATGCTACTCGAGAAAAGGGGGGAGCTTGATGCTGCCATAAGGGAAATCACAAGCCTTAAAGAGAAGGAGGCAAGGCTAAAAGAAAAGCTAAGCAAGCTACACTTTGATGAGGGCGAGCTGTCTGGATTGCAGGCCGGAATAAGGCAGCTGTCTTCCAAAGCAGGTGAGCTAGAGTCGCTTGTCTCATCAGCAGAGAGGCTTGCAACTGAGAAAAGGCGGCTAATCAGCGAGATGAGGGAAAGGGAAGAAGAAGCTGCGGCTATGAGGGAGCGCATTGGGCTCCTTTCAAAAGCAGCTGACAAGATGTCAATATTCAAGAAAAGCCTTGAGGATACACAGGTACAGCTAAGGGAGCAGTTTGTCTCTGCAGTAAATCTGGGGCTTGATGAGATATGGGGCAAGCTTTACCCTTATGCTGACTATCCACGGATTAGGCTTGGTATTGAGCAGGGAGACTATGCGCTACAGGTGCTAACCCTAATCGGTGGCTGGGCAAACATAGAGGGGTTTGCCTCGGGGGGCGAGAGGAGCACAGCAGCACTTGCACTTAGGATTGCGTTTTCAATAGTCCTTGCCCCCCAGCTTTCATGGCTTGTTCTTGACGAGCCAACACATAATCTTGACTCAAACGGGGTCATGCGGCTGACAGAGGCCATGCAGGGGCCGCTTCCTGAGGTTGTAAGCCAAATATTCCTAATAACCCACGATGATGCAATGGAGGCGGCAGCAACAGGCAACCTATATCGGCTTGAGCGTGAGAAGGAAAAAGATGGGCCAACAAAAATAGTGCTTGTGTCAAGCGGAAAGGATTAAGCCGCATGCCAGAAAAAGGAGTGCCGCTGGCACCCCCTTTCTGTAAGCTTAATAGATGAGCGGGACAAACACACAGTTTATGCCCAAGTCTGTTTTCCGCACACTGCCGGCAAGCTTTTCCACAAGCGTGAGGCGCTGCATATTGCTATGCCCAACTGGCATTACTATCTTGCCGCTGCCAGACAGCTGGTCAATGAGCGCCTGTGGCGGATTCTCCGCAGCTGCACTTACAATTATGCGGTCGAAGGGCGCCTTGCCCTTCAGCCCTGTTATGCCATTGCCTATATGGACATATACATTAGAGTATGCAACAAGGCGCTTTTGGGCCTCGTGCGCTATGGCAGGAATGCGCTCGATGGCATGGACTTCCCCCTCCGGGCCAACAAGCTCGCTAAGGATGGCTGCAACATAGCCTGTGCCTGCCCCAACCTCAAGTGCCTTCATCCCGGCTGAAGCTGCCAGATGCTGCAGCATAAGCGCAACCATTGTTGGCTGTGATGTTGTTTGGCCAAGCAAGTTTGGGAGAGCACGGTCCTCATAAGCATGGCTTCGGTATCGCTGCGGGACGAACGCTATCCTGTCCACACGCCGCATTGCCTCCTCTACTGCCTCATCATACAGCGCACCAGTCCCCTTGAGGTAGTCAACAAGCTCGTCATTTGTACGCATAGATAAGAACAGGAAAAGGGGATATTAAAGTGTTGCTGAAACTCTGCTCAAGCCGAAGAAGATAGTGCCTCAATCTCCTCGTAAAGCTCGCGCACGCGGGTGATGGCTTCCTCTGGGACGCCAGCATCCCTTAGCTTTTGGATTTCTTCGCCTATCTGTATTGGGTGCGTGTCCTCTGTGAGGTTATCGGCATCGGCAATTATCTTCTCCTCAATTGTTTGGGGTATGTATTCCTTTGGGGGGAGCCCAAACCGCTTTGCCTCGGCCTTTGATAGCCCGGCAGCTATGTGCCTCTCGCATATGTGTGCATATTCCTTCAGCCCGCGTGCACGGAGGATAACGCCGCCCATATAGCCATGGTCAATCCCATGTGTCTGGGAGCGGCCTATGTCATGAAGAAGCGCACCGGTCTCTACAAGCTGTAGGTTAACATCGTGCCCTGCGGCCTTGATTTCCTTTGCTATTGCAACTGCCTTCCTTGCGACTGCCTTGCAGTGCTCAATAACATTTTGCGGGGTATTCTCCTCCTCAAGGATTTGTAGTGCCTCTTCACGTGTCAACATGTCAAGCCAGCTGCTTCATTAATGCTTTCACTTCTTTTATCTCCTTAAGTATCTCCCTAACTTTTGCTTTGTTGTCAATGTGCTTAAGCTCCCCCCCACAGTCAGGGCACTTAAAGTCATACTCGCTTGCCAGCTCAAAAGGCAGCTTGCCGCAGCCATTCTCGCAGGCGTAAAATATGTAGTTTGACTCATAGTCCAATTGCTTCTCCAGCTTCTCCAAGTAGTTCGCCCACTCCGACGAGATGACCTCATGGATCTTATCCTTGTTTGCAAACCACGTGTAAGTGTACCAGTTTGTGTTTTGGTTTTTCTCACGGTTGTAGCGGATTAGGCCGCGGTAGTGCAGCTGGTTTAGCTGGGACCGTATCTTTGGCAATGAGAGGCCTGTCTTTCTCTGTATACCCTCGTCGGTTATCCCGTTCTTTAGATCACAAGCCTTTAGAACTAGAACGCCGTCATGGCCGATTACTTCTTCAAGAAGCTTGTTAACCTGGCGGTTAGTTAATGAAACTGCCACCCCGTTGTTATGGGGATTAAGGTATATTAACCTTTTTGCCCCGTATGGAAGGGGTAATCCTTAGCCTTGCCCCATCAAATTCTTCCTTTACGCCGCTAATATGATAAAGGAAAACCGCCAGCGCTGCAATCTCAGAATGGGGCTGGCTGCCTATTGCAATGTTATAGTCTGCAAGGCTGTATACCTCGCCGGGAACCTTTTCAGCACCGACTATCACTAAGAGGTTCCCTTTTGGGATATGCACTTCCTCAAACGGGAGCCCATACATCGTAAGGTGTGCCTTTTTCCCCTTGAACTCCCTTATTGCCTTGCGCCAGCTCTTCTCATAGCGCACAAAGAAGGGGCCGCCCCAGCTACCCACAACTTTGTGTATGGTTTCCTCAAACTTTGGGTCTTTAACCCCGGAATAAATGATGCCCTCTGCGCCAAATGCCCTTGCCACTAGGGCGCAGTGAGTTGTCACTCGCTTGTCGCGCTGCGGCCTGTGGCCCATCCTAAGCACCGTTACTGGCATAATCCTTTTTATATAACTAGCCGTATAAAAAGCTCCGCTGCTTAAGGCGGTGCCCTTGGGCCCGTAGCTCAGCCTGGATAGAGCACGAGGCTCTTAACCTCGGTGTCGCGGGTTCGAATCCCGTCGGGCCCTCTGGGTGCGCTAGTAGTCTAGTCTGGTTAGGACTCAGGGTTGCCAATCCTGTAACAGGGGTTCGAATCCCCTCTAGCGCACTGGGGGGAGCGAAGCTCCCCCTGCTTGCTGGATTTCAGTTTCCGTGAACGCTTTTCCCACAGCTTTTAACAGAAAAGGGTTCGTCGAATCCCCTCTAGCGCACTGGGGGCAAGGGGATGTAAAGCCCCCTTGCACATTGCTCTTTTTTGTGAATGCTTTTCTCGCGGCTTTTAGCAGAAAGGGCATGGTGGGGCTAGCAACTATTTATATCAACTCTGCTTTTATTGGTACAGATGAGGCGCATAGTGCTGCTTGTGCTGCTGCTCTCAATGGCAATTGCACAGCTTCCAGAAAGTGCTGGCAGGGCCAATGTCACAATAAAGATAAGCGGCTATACCCCGCGGCCGCAAAGCCTTTACATACCCCAGAACGACGGCAGGCAGCTGGTTGACTATGGGAAGCTCCCTGTAAAGCACGACAGCTATGGCAATGCCCTGCTTACTGTTGAGGGAAATTACTCGTTCATATTTGATGTCTCCATTGATGCCAGCAAGCCCAAAATACCAAGGGATGAAAGATTCCCTGTGGCCATTGCTGGCCCTCCTGAATACCTTGGTGGTGGGGCATACTACGATCCAAGCGACCCAAGTATCGCACAGAGGGCGCTGGATGTAACAAGAAATAGCCACACTGCCCTTGAGGCAATAAGGGACTTGGCTCTCTGGGTAAACTCGTATATCGAATACAACACCAGCTACTGGGACAAGATTGAGCCTGCATCTGCTGTCCTTAAGAGCAGGCAAGGGGTATGCGATGAGTTCACTAATGTCTACATTGCACTGGCACGCTCCCTTAATATCCCAACACGCCTCGCCACTGGGCTTGTCTATACGGGCACGCAATGGCAAAGGCATGCGTGGGCTGAAAGCCTCATAGGGGGGGAGTGGATCCCGGTAGACCCAACCTTCAGCGAGATTGGCCTTGTGAATGCTATGCATATCAAGCTGTATGCCGCACCAACATACTTGTTTTACCAATTCCCCCAGTCACTTGAGGACATTAAGGTGCTTGGCTACTCAGCTGGGGGGTATGCAATCCCACTGTCCGTATCTGCCAGCACCTCCCACAGCCGCGTCCCCCCAAAGGGCAGCTTCTTCCTTAATGTTAATGTGACAAACACCGGCCCAAATGTGCTCATCCCAACATATGCCGCACAGAAAACCGTTGGCATAGAGCTGCTTTCCGACTTTAGGAAAAGCGCCATCATCGGGCCGGGCGAGACAAAGATGATCCAGTGGAAGTTTGTGGCGCCTTATGGGGAGAGGGACACCTATTACGTCTTTTTAGTGGGCCCACGTGCCAGCAAAAGGTTTCCTGTCACCGTCGACCCTATGCTATCCGCAAAGGGCTATAGCGAGTTTGAGATTAAGAATGTCTACGCCTCAGTCATGGGCAGCAAGATACGCATTGAAGTTGGGGTAAAGAACATTGGCAGCACGGATTATGCAGGCGTAGCCGCTAGCGTAATAACTGATATGGGGACCCAACAGCAGACGTTCCCCTTGGCATCCGGCAGCTCCAAAGTGCTTGAGTTCCTCTTCCCTGCTAAGGCAGGCCCACATAACTATGAGATAAGCGTCAGTACAGGCAATTCAACCGCAAATGCATTTGGTGAGATAACCGTGCCAAGTAAGGGCAGCGGGGAGAGTGGGGAAGAAGCAGTGAGCAACTTCCTAATAAGCAACTCTGGCTGGATATTTGTTGCGGTTATGGCCATTGCAGCCATTGGGATTGTCATGGTCCTGCTTGTGCCAATACAAGAAAACAAGAAGATACCCTTTGAAGAGCGGGAGGAATGGGCTAAGCTAATGAAGCTAAGGAAGGGATAAAGGTTTTAAATGCCACCACTCAAAACTGCCATAGCGGGACGGTAACTCAGCTGGGAGAGTGCACGGCTGAAGACCGTGATGTCGTGGGTTCAAGTCCCACCCGTCCCACTCAGCCCTTTTCTGCCAAGTTTGCACCGGTAGTCTAGCCTGGTAGGACTTTGGCCTTCCAACAACCGCAAATCGGTTGGGAGAAAGCCAATAACCCGGGTTCGAATCCCGGCCGGTGCATTGGGGGGGCGAAGCTCCCCGTTTGCTGGATTTTAGTTTCCGTGAACGCTTTTCCCACAGCTTTTAGCAGAAAAGGGTTCGTAGGGAAGCATTGAAGGGAACAGCCCCGTGCGCAATTACAGCTCCCTCTCGATGATGAAACTGATTATTGCCTCAAGCTCCTGCCTTGCTTTCCCCCTTGGTATGCGCAGCTGGGGGAACAGCTTTTTTGCTTTTGCTGCATATCTTGCTGCAGCGCTTTTTGCATAGCTAATGCTGCCGTACTTGTCCATTAGCGCAACTATGGACTTTACCTCTGCCTTTGCCTTTTTCTCGCGCGGCTTGTTCATTATCCTAATTATCCTCTTCCTCTCTGCTGCTGAGCAGTGCTTAAGCAGGTGGATTAGCATAAGGGTCCTCTTCCCCTCGTAAATGTCGCCAGCAATCTCCTTGCCGTAAGCCTCCCCCGCAGTTAGGTTTAATATGTCATCCTGCAGCTGGAACGCCTTTCCTAGCGCATCGCCAAAGGCGTGTATTGCTTTCATGTTCCCCTTGCCTGCTATTATTGCCCCAAACTGCATGGGTGCAATCACAGTGTACCATGAGGTCTTCTTGTAGACCATCGTGTAATAGTCCCTCTCAGTTACATTCCAGCTTTGGTTTTGGACCCATGACAGCTCCATTGTCTGGCCTTCGACGGTGCGGTCAAGCATCTCGCCCATCTTTTTGATTACGGCAAATGCCTTCCTCGTGCCAAGCAATTTTTCATTTTTTGCTAGCGCTTCCCACATTTTTATGTGGAGGGCATCGCCAGCGTTTATTGCAAGCGGGATGCCGTAGATGCGGTGCAGGCACGGCTTTCCGCGCCTCTCCTTGCTTTTGTCCTCTATGTCATCATGTATTAGCACCCAGTTCTGGAACATCTCCATTGCTGCTGCCGTGATCATGGCATCTCTTGGACTTGCGCCATATGCCTCTGCAGTTATAAGCACCAGTGAAGGCCTAAGCCCCTTGCCGCTCCTTAGCGGGTAGTCGCGCATCATCTCATAAAGCCCCTTTGGCTTGCCATCTCCTATCAGCTGCATTACTTTTCCCATGACTGGCTTTTTCTTCTTTGCAAGTATCCCCATCACATCCATCTTATCCCTCCATCCTAAGCCTTTTCACAACGAACTTCTCATCCAGCGACAGCAGGAACGGGGCTAGGCGCGGGCCTTGCCTCTTCCCAAGCAGCAGCAGGTAAGCCGCTTCAAAAAGCTCCTTTGGCCTTACCCCCTTTTTTTCTGTTATTGCCTTTATCTCCTTGCCAAGTGCTTCTGCACTGGATGCCCTGCCAATTGCGCCAGCTAGCATTGAGAGTGCCCCCCTTTGGGCTTGGGTAAGATCTACATCAGGCATCTTCTTAAGCAGCAATATCCTCACCTGGTCTGGGGCAAACTCATCTACCCAGTTCCTTGCCAGCCTTAGCCGTAGGGCAATGCGCTCACGATCTTCCTTGCTAAGTGCCTTACTGATGTGCCCTGTCCGCTGCAATATGCTAATTGCCTCGTCAACATCAGCAGTTAGCTGGGAGAGGCTCGCACAAAACCCAAATGGCGGCTGCGCCCGCTCCTTTGGCTCGCCAAGCTGGCTTAGCTCGTATATTGCCCGCATGTTCTCCTGCCCTTTCTCATCAGCTACAGCTTCCTTGCCAAAGTACTGCCGCTCAATCCTATCATAGTTGCTGTAATTGTTTAGCACGCCCATGTCAAACGGGATTTCCAGCGCGTGGTTTATCTTTCCTGTGTAAAGGAACCTTACAATCTCCGGCTCATATATCTTCAGCAAGTCGCTTACTGTGAACACATTCCCGGCGCTTGAGCTCATCTTCTCCTTCTGCCCTTTTGCATAGATAAACTCGTACATTGGCCCAAGCGGCGGCTCATGGTTGAATACTTCCCGGCTTATCCGGGTGCCTGTATCCCAGCTCCCGCCAGCAGCATGATGGTCCTTGCCGCTGCTCTCAAAGTCAACACCGTAGTGCTTCCAGCGCTGCGCCCAGCAGACGCGCCAGACCATCTTTGCGTTGCCCTTCTTGCGGAAGTCAAACTCGCCAGAGTGCCCGCACTCGCATGTATACCTAACCCTATAGCCGCCAAGGTACTCCGCCTTTGTTGTATCCTTGCCGCACTTCTCGCAATAAACACGTATGGGCATCCAGCCATCTGGGAGGGGCACTTTTCTGTAGCTGTCCAATATGCCTTTTATCTTCAGCCTGTTTTCAAGTGCGGTTCTCATCTCCTCTGCAAACTCACATCGCTTATACTCGTCGCTCATGCGCACATAGTCTGCATTCACCCCACACCTCTCGTTTTCCTCAATGAGCTTGCTTGCAAAATGCTCAGAATAGCTGTCGTGGCAGCCCCATGGGTCGGGCACGTCTGAAACGGGCACCCCTATGTACTGCTCCCACTCTCCACTTATGCCCTTCGGAACCTTCCGCAGCCGGTCGTAGTCGTCCCATATATAGAGGTATTTGGCATCCATACCCTCCTTCAGGAGCGACTTGTAGACAAAGTCCTGCGTCAGCACCTCGCGGAAGTTGCCTGCGTGCACAACACCGCTTGGGGTTATGCCCGACTCTACGACATAGGTTCCCTTGTCCGGATTGCGCCTTATTATCTCCTTTGCATACTGCTCTGCCCAATGCATACTCTAATTAGTTGTGGCTAGTCCCTTTTTATAGCTTTCATGAGTGGGCGCCCAAACTGGATGGCGGGATGCATAACCTACAGCGCTGGCGGAAACGGCCCTTTCTGTTACTCGCTTCGCTCGCCCGGTATAAAAGCGCCGGCGGAAAACAGCCAACCCAACAACACAATAAATAGTAGCGGGCCCGAGGGGATCCAAACAGCAGCCTTTCTTTCGAAAAGAAAGGCTCTTGGGAATCCAAAGAAACTGACGTTTGAGCAATATAACCTGGCGGAAAACTAGAACCCAAGGAGGGGGAATAAAGCCCCCCAGCGGGCCCGAGGGGATTCGAACCCCCGACACCTAGGTTAAAAGCCTAGTGCTCTAGCCAGGCTGAGCTACGGGCCCGTGCCGTTGTCTTTCGCATTTTTCTTTTTATTAATGTTTCTGTACTTTTGCATGTTTAGAATAACAACAAACTTAACCACTCGAGTATGCCTTGCCGAAGAAGCAGTGTCCCGCTTTGGTTTTATCCTTAGTCAGTTATCAGCTTGTCAGCAAACAGCAGCAGGTTAATTGTTTGGTTCTTGTGCCCATTCGCCCCACGGCTGGTTGGGGATTGCTCGCCATAGGTATAAAACCCTGCAAAGGGGGCATTCAATAGCTTGCTAATCTCCTTGATTTCAGTGCCAGCCTGCTTGCCCAACAGCGCTTTCCTTGCCACGCAATTGAACATTATGCCACAGGCAGGCGTGCCACCCGCTTTTCTCTTTGCTTCCCGTGCTGCCTGCTCTCCTGCTTGGATGAGCCATTCCTTCTTCCCCTTCATCAGCTGAAGGACGGCAGTTTTTGGGATTCTAGAGAAGAAGTCTATTGAGCCATCCTTTTCAACAGAAAAGGGATGCCTTAGCCAGGGCTCCCCGCTTATGTCTGGTATGGCAAGGGGGTATTCCAGCCCAGTCCCAAATGCGATTGTGCCTTCTTGTATTAGCTTTTTGGGGTCGCATTTTAGCAGCTTTGCATACCCCTCAACAGCAGGGCGGTGGTTTATCTCAATGAGCTTCCTGCCATCTGTTTTCGTGGCAACTACTGTCTTTGACAATGGCTTCCAGCCATGCTTTGAGACAATGCTTGTGTAGAGGTCTGTTGAAATTACAGCCGCCACAACAGCATCGGTGTACGCCTTGCCATTGCAGAACTGGTAGGTTTTCTTCAGCTTTAGGTCGTCCCCGGCAGACCCGCCGATAATTGGGTTGGTCCCCATTACCTGCATTATCCCATTCAGAACATCCTCTTCCTGGCCCGAAAGCCCATCTATTGTGTCAAGGCAGATATATGGGTGAAACTTGACCATTTCCCAAGAGGATTTTTTAAACAGTGCAAGGGACTGCAGGCGCGGCTCTCTTTTAAGTGCTTTCAGCGCATTGGTCGCTGCCTTTTCTCCTGCAGCAGCAGGGCTCTTGCGCACGCCAGTTGCAACCCCAACCCCCACGCGCACATATTTTGACTTTATTACCATTACAGTTACGGAGCCGTCATATGCCCCTTTCTCATTTATTTCCCCTGCCGTTGTGCAGCCGTAGAGTGGCGCATTCCCTGTTACTTTTGTCACACCGTCAAGCACCTTTTGTGGGGCGTATTTGGAAGAGGCAAACACCAGGACGAAGTTACAGCTATCTGCCCCTGCCCTTTTCATGGCTGCCTTTGCTGCCTCCTCGCCAGCTTTTTTTGCGCTTTTTGCCTTTGACCAGGCTGTGCCTGCTTGGATATGTATCCCCATGTTCCCACCCAACTATTTGCATCCAGGTATATATCCCTTTAGGGCATACCTTTTATAATGGATTTTGCCTTTATGTATAAACATTTAGTAGGCAGATATAATTAGCACCTTCCATAAATATATAAGGCAATGGACAGTCAAAAGCCATTTGGAGTTAAGGGAATGAATAAGATAATTAGCGGGGGATTCCCATCCCCATCCACTTCGCTGGTAGTTGGATCTCCAGGAACTGGCAAGAGCACATTTGCGAGGCAGTTTTTGTACGAGGGGCTAGGGCAGGGGGAATTTGGCATCTATATTGTAAGTTGTGCGCCAATTGACCAGGTCAAAGAGACAATGAGGCGGGAAGGGCATGATCCAGCAAGCTACAAAGGCCAGTTAATTTTCATTGACTGCTATTCATGGAGGACAGATTCCCCTCCCGCTGAAACAGAAGATGTTAAGATGCTTCCCTCTTTAAGCAACCTAAATGAGTTGCTTAGGATAATCAAAAAGGCAGCCAACTGGCGTGGCAAAGGCGGCAGGATTGTAATTGATTCTATTTCAGACTTCCTGCTGTATTCCGAGCCAAAGTCGGTGTTCATGTTCCTCCAGCTATTCACTGCTTTTGTGCGGTCGCTTAAGGCAACATCAATCGTTGTTGTGGAAAAGGGCCTCCACAGTGAAAAGGAGATGAACACGCTTATTTATGCAACTGACAACACAATATTATTTAAGATTGAAGGGGGCAAGCGTTTTGTTAAGTTTGATAGGGTGATAAATGCCCCACACCCCCTGCAGTGGTTTGAGTTCAAGATAAAGGGGGAGAGGGGAGTCGAGATCATTTCCCGCTAATCTCTTTCTTCCCGCCCATATATGGCCAAAGTGCCTTTGGCAGCCGCACCACACCTTCTTCATAGCCGTTCTCAACAAGTGCGACAATTGCACGGGATGTAGCGATTGCCGTCGAGTTAAGCGTGTGCACCAGCGCCTTTTCCCCGCCGCGCTTCCCATATTTTATGTTCAGCCGCCTTGCCTGGTAGTCCGTTACATTGGAGCAGCTTACTGCCTCAGTATACCTGCCCTGCCTTGGTGACCACACTTCAAGGTCGTACTTCTTCGCGGCAACCGTCCCTATGTCGCCTGTGCATATGTTCACTACACGGTATGGCAGCTCCAGCCTTTGGAATATGTCCTCTGCATTCCCTATCAGCCTTTCGAACCAGTCCCATGACTTCTCTGGCCGGCATATCACAATCTGTTCAATTTTGTTGAACTGGTGGACGCGGAATATCCCCCTTGTGTCAACGCCGTGGGCACCGATCTCCTTCCGGAAGTTTGTGCTTATGCCTACCATCTTTATTGGTAGCTCTTCCTCAGGAATAACCCCCCCCATTTTCATCGCAACGAGTGGGTGCTCGGAGGTTGCAATCATGTAACGGTCTTCGTTTTCGATCTTGTACATCACATTTTCAAAGTCTGCAAGGTCTGTTACGCCCTCATAAGCCTTCCTGTTCATCATGAACGGCGGCTCTATAAGCGTAAACCCTTTCTCAACAAGCGAGTCAATTGCAAGCCGCTGCAGTGCATAGTCCAGCAATGCAATATCACCCTTTAAGAAATAAAACCCTGCACCCGCTATTTTCGCAGCACCTTTGAAGTCGGCAAGCCCCATCTGCTCAAGGATCTCGCCGTGAGGGGGGATTTCCCTTGCCTTTGGGCTGCCCCATTTGCGAACCTCAACATTGTCTTCCCCGCTTTCTCCGTAGGGGACACTTTCATGGAGCAGGTTTGGCACGCGCATGAGCAGCGCGTCCCTTGCGCTTTTCTTCTTTGAGATCAGGCGGTCTTGTTGCGCAATGCTGTCAGAGACCCCTTTTAGCTCAGCAATCTTCCCACTAGCGTCCTTGCCCCCCTTTTTAAGCTCAGCAACTTCCCTTGTGGCAACATTCCTGCGGTGCTTTAGCTCTTCAGCCACCTTAAGTGCGTCGCGCCACTCCTTGTCAAGCTGGATTACCTTATCCACAATCTGGGGGTCGGCTTTTCGCCTTTCCAGCCCTTTTTTAATTAGCTCAGGGTTATCCCTAAACAGCGCTATGTCCAACACACCTGCTTTAGCGATATCTTTAAATTTAAACCTTCCTTCTTTGTTTGTGATGAAGTATAATCACCAGCGCCTCCTTTGGAAGATGATTGATGAGGGGGTTTCCCAGCTTAAAGTGGTAGAATACTTTGAGGGGGAGGGGTATACGGAAGACGAGGTTGTCAGGGAGATAGCAGACTATGAGCAGCAAAAAACCGCATCAGCAGCCATGCGGCAGCTTCCTAATGAAGGCCCTGCTGGCGGATACCCAAAGGCGAAGATTTCAAAGAAGGCCGAGGCGCTCCCCGCTAAAATATTGACAATATTCCTAGCGCTGCTGCTTATTGTCCTTATAACTGTTGCCTTAGCCCTTGTCCTGCATTAAGTGTAGCGGCCTTTTCCTAGCAAGGAACCCTTTTCTGCGAAAGCTGTGGGGAAAGCATCCAGGAAAACGGCAGGCAAGCGAATGCCCCCGCAACAGAAAAAGGATTGTTGGAAGGGGGCGGCAGCTATACGCTAAAGGCCTCGTCCGGGTTAACTAGCTTTATCCCTGCCTCGGTTATATGCATGGGGATTATGTCTTCAATGTGCTTTGTCCCGCGCATCTTGCGGACATAAAGCGTGCGGTTTGTGTCTGTGCCCATGCCAAGGTAGTGCAGCAGTATGACACTGTCTGCCACGTACTCCTCAACGCCATATTTTGAAAACATCATTGGGCCGCTTCCTGGCGTCTGCTCTGGGACTTCTGAGATCAAGACTGCTGTTAAGTCGCTCTTTCTAATCATATATGTAAGCTTCAGTATCATGTTGCGGACTTCTGCTTCCCCCTTTAGGTGGAAGCCTAACGCTGGGAGCGAGTCAATGACCAGCCGCCGTGCCCCAATCTCGCCTGCAGTCTGCATTATCTTTAGCACAAGGCGGTCTATGTCCAGAGCGGAGTTCAGCGCATATTTTTCCCCTGTCTGGACACCAATCTTGGAGCCAGTAAGGTCCAGCATGACAAGCTTTCCCTGCTCCTCAAGTGAGGCTATGTCCCACCCAAACCGGAGCATATCCTGCCGCGTTAGCTCTGGGCGCTCATCAACGGTTACATAAACGCCGGGCTCATCATAGTCAACTGCTCCCTTATAAAGGAACTGCAGGCCAAAGATGGACTTTCCTGTGCCGCAACCGCCGCTTAGCAGGACCGTCCTTCCGCGGGGGAAGCCCCCTTCAATCATATCATCCAACCCATCAATACCAGTTGGCACCCGTTCCATAAGCTCACCAGCCCTTGCTACAGCATCATTAATTAAAAGGTTATCTGATTTTTGAGGAGACTGCAGCCACAAGCTCACTTGAGGAAAAGGGCTTTTGTAAGAAAACTATGTCCCTTTTTATCTGCCTTAGGTCTTTTTCAACGCCTACTTCCCTAGAGACAGCAGTAACAACTACAACTGGCTTCTTTATCCCCCTCTTCTTCATTTCCCGGAGGACTGCATCCCCATGCAGCCGCGGCAAGATTATATCAAGCACAATTAGGTCAGCGCCTTGCATGCTGTCAATTGCTTCCTTGCCATCTGGCGCTATGGCAACAGAATACCCCTCCCCTTCAAGGACCATCTGCATGGACTTTGCCTCATCCGGCTCGTCCTCAACCACAAGGATTTTTTTCATTTTTTTGCCGCCATTGGGAAGGTGACTGTAATCTCAGTGCCAGCCCCCCGCTTGCTTTTAGCTTCGATCTTGCCGCCATGCTGTTCAATTATCTTCTTGCTGACCCAAAGCCCAATTCCTGAGCCTGGAACATGCTCTTCAAGCTTGGCGAACTTTCCAAATATCTTTGGCAGGTCAGACTTGCGGATTCCCCTGCCACTATCCTTAACACTTACAATGATATAATCCTTTTGCTTCTTTGCATATATTCTTACACATCCCTTATCAGTAAACTTAATTGCATTATCAACTATGTTCAGCAGTGCCCTGTGGGCAAGCTCACGGTCAGCATAAACCCATATCCCTGCTGGGGCCTTCACCGTTAGTGCTATGCCTTTTACCCTTGCCTTTGGCATTTCCTCTTGGGAAACTTCCCTAATAAGGCTGCGCAGCTCAACTTTCTCTTTAGAAACCCTTACTGCACCAGCCTCCATTGCAGAGAAGTCCAAGATGGTATTTACTGTCCGGCTAAGCCTGCCAACGTTGCGCTGCATCATCCTTAAAAGCTCATTGCGCTTTGCCTTGTCCTTTTCCTTCCGCAGCAGGTCAAATGACAGCGTAATGGTGGTTATTGGCGTGCGAAGCTCATGTGACACATTGGTGACAAAATCCGATTTTAGCCTGTCAAGCTCCTTTAGCTTTTCGTAGGACCCGCTCAGGTCCTCAACCATGTTCATTAGTGCAAGCTTTGTCTTCTCAAGCTCAGCCTTGCTTTCCTGTGCCTCTTTCTCCTTTCTCCTTAGCTCAGCCATCGCCCTCTTTATGCGTGCCTCCTTCTTGCGCGCATCATGCCTATCCTCTTGGTACACCCATACAAGAATGGCCATTGCCGTTAGGAGCAGGATTATTATCAGCAGCAGTGCAAGGGGGGCAGCCCCAGAAAAGGGGATGGGAATCATCTCTTTTTGCACTCCCTTAGCTTTTTCTTCAGCTCAACCATGCGCAGCTCCCGTCCAACTGAAAACCTCTGGAAGCGCTCTAGCTCTGCAATCTTCTCCTTTAAGCTGCTGTTAATGCCCTTTTGCTTGGTTATATCCTCGTAAACCCCAAGGACACCAATCACCTTGCCGCTTGCGCCCCTTAGCGGCCGCTTGCTTGTCCTCAACCAGCGGAGCTTCCCGCCAGCCGATGCCTGCGGCTCCTCGTAGTTTAGCTTTTCCCTTCCTGTGCGTATTACATAGCGGTCGTCTCTCCTATACTGCCTTGCCTGCTTTTTCCATGCCATTTCAAAGTCTGTCTTCCCAATTATCTCGCTGGGGGAATGATAGCCAGCGTCCTCCGCAAATGCCCGGTTGCAGCCAAGATAGCGCAAGCTCCTGCCTTTCCAAAAGACACGCATTGGCAGGCTGTCTATGATAAAGCGCAGCATCCGCCTGGCCTGTTCCCGCCCCTCCTCTAATTCCTTCCTTTTTGTTATGTCACGCGCAGTCCCTATCGCCCCAACAATCTTGCCGTTCTCGCTAAGCGGCTTGCCAGTGAATTCCATTATTACAACCTTGCCAGACTTGTAGCGGACGGGATACTCCACCGACTTTACCACCCTGCCTAAAAGTATCTGGCTGAATGTTTCCATTGCCCTCTTCCAATGGCTTTTTGGGATTAAGCGCAGCGCATTCTTCCCAATTATGTCCTTTTTGCTGTAGCCGCTCTGGCGAATGGCATGCTTATTTATAAAAGAAAAGTTGCCGGACCGGTCTAAGACAAAAATCGCCTCAGCGGCAGCATTGACTATCCTCTCAAAGTCCATTACTTAAAGAAGTCCTCCACCTTTATCTCAACACCATGCTCGCCAAGCGTGAATGGTATCCACTTGAGCGGATGCACGGTATTAAACATCCTTTCCACATAGATGCTTCGCTTGTCGCCATCAAGCTTGAGGTGTATTGTCCCATCACAGATGTAGCTAATCGTTGCAACATGCCTTGGCTCATGGAGGCCCTGCTCAAGGACCACCATTGCAGTGGAGTGTGAGCTTTTTACTATGCCAACAAAGAGCTGCAAGAACCTAAATACGCTTGCTGGGTCAGCATAAAGCAGCATATCTGAGAGCGAGTCAATTATTATCCTGCCACCAGCCTTTCCAAAAGGCAAGCGCTTCATCTCCTTTTTAATCATGCGCGTGAGCTCGTTCAGCTCCGTTAGCGACTTAAGCGCCTTTATGTTTTCAGCTGGCTCGGCGGCTGCTTCCGGAATCCTCCAAGAGTACCCGTCAATAAAGGAAACCTGCGAGAAATTAGCCACTCCCATCCCCTTAAGGCGTGTTACAACCTGGCCAACAGGCTCAGATGTGGCGACATAAATGCATGGCTCTCCTACCTTCACGGCTTCCCTAACAAACTGCTTGCAAAACGTCGACTTGCCCGTCCCTGGGGGCGCCTCAAGGAGTATTGTTGAGTTTCTTGGGAATCCCCCGCCAAGCATCGAGTCAAGGCCTGGCACGCCTGTAGCAGTCTTAGCGTCCATCTCTCCGCCTCCTGGCAAATGGGTATGCAACAAAGATGGACATAAGCAGCATTGAGTATAGGTATGGGCTTAAAAAGCTAAGCCTAAGCGCCCTACAAGCTACGCTGCCCACTACACCAGCTAAAAGGATGCCAATCCCAAGCAAAACCCACCTTAGCTTTTCCCTGGCCGGCTTTGCCCTTACCTTTGAATAGACCTTAAACAGGACATAAAAGGCAGATGCAGCCACCGTGGCCATATACAGCTCTGCCAGCGCAATAAGCCTGCCCCCAAACCCGCCTGGTGCCATATTGGCAGCAGAGACAAACAAGTCAGTAAAGAGCGCAATAACAACCATAGACAGGGGGAATATATAATACGCTAGGTAAAACCGCTGGTCTGCCAGCAGGAACGCAAAATGCAACAGCACAAAGATGGCAAACAATGCCAAGGCAAACTCTGCCTTAAGGAAGATTATACGCAGCATGCCTGTAGAATAGAAGGCATAAAACATCATTAGTGTGGAAAGCGCAGCCACAAAAAGGAAAATTGAAAAAACCTCCCTTGTGCTGCTCTCTGGCCTTCGCAGGAATAGGTAAATTGAAAGGGCAAGGGTTGCCATGAACGCTGCCAAGTCAAGCAGTGCCAGCGCTTCCATGGCTTAACAATGGCACTTGGCAGTTTATATTCATTTGGGGTAAATCCTTGCCTTAAAGGTGCAGATGCTGTCGCCAAGGCCCCAGCACTTTGTTTCCTTTACCTCTATGTTCTCTAGCTCGTAAAATGCCACATAGGCGCCGCGAAGCAGCCCCCGCACGAAGTGGCAGTATGGCTTGTTTATCACAGGCATCCCTGCCGCAAATGCGCTCTCTTGGAGCTCAAGCACCTGCACGGGATAGGTGGTGCGCTCGCCCTTCTCCTCGGAGAAGGATGGCACCCCTATGCCGTTGCCTTTCATATAGCCTGCCAGCACCTTATTAACTTCTTTCACATCCTTTGGGCTTGCCTTCTCAACAAGCCGCCTGCCTGCATTTTCCCCTGCCTGGACCTCGTTCCTCTCAAGCTGGAACTCCTGGGCAAGGTCGTAAGGGGCATATGCAAGCTCGCGCAGCACGTTGATGCTCACTCCCTTAAAGCTTGGCCTGACGCCCTCCGGTGCCAAATACTCAAAGGGCATCGGGTGGCCGGAGGATAGCACCTTCTGCTCGTCTATCTTGTAGCCAAGGCCCTTTATTGCTGCAAGCAGCTCAATTAGCTTTACCCCAACAGACAGGAGGGCAGGCTGCAGCCTATCAATCCCCTGCCCCGGCACAAAGGCCCTCATTTCGCCGCTTTTAAATAGCTGTATGACTAGGTCGCCAAAGTGCGCTTCCATGACATCTAGCTTTGACACCCTCTTGAGCCCCTTAACTTTTGCCAGCTTCTTCATGTCAAGGGAAGCCCCAAGGCTGTACTGGTAGCAGGCTGTGTCCATTAGATTATCTCCTCCGGGTAGATGACGATGCCCGACTTGGTAATCTTAAATGGGTACATTGCATTGGAGTGGTCAACCCCCCGCATCTTTAGGATCTCCAGCGCCCGCCTGCGCTCGTTCTTGATTGGGATGTTGTAAAGCGCAATGACGCCATCTACGATAAACTCTTCGATGGAATACCTTGCACCCTCACGTGTTGGGTAAGGTGCCTCCGAGGTAAAGAGCACCGTACAGTCCAAGTTCTCTAAAAACCCAAGCAGCCCGATTATCTGCCTCCTGAACTCAAACGGGTCCTTTGTGTTCATCTTTAGCAGCGTAAGCGTGTCCACCACAACGCGCTTCACGTTGTGGCGGGTAATGTACGACTGCAGCGTGTCACTAAGGCGCTCCCAGCTAAAGCTGTCAATGGAAACAAGGATTATGTTGTCGTTTTTTAGCTGTTCCTCCAGGTCCCAGTCCATGCCCTGCTGGAGGTTTTCGACGAGCTTCTCTGGCTTTTCCTCAAGCATCACCATGAGCCCCTTTTCCCCGCGCAGCGCGCCGCGGTAAAGGAACTCCATCCCAAATGTGGTCTTGCCTGTGCCTGGCCCGCCTGTAACAAGGACATGCCTCTTCTTAAGGAAGCCGCCGCCAAGCATCTCGTCAAGGCCTTCTATGTCGGTTGGAACTCGCTCTATCATACAACCACCAAGCAGATAACTCCAGTAAGGTATAAATAATTACCCGAAAATTGGCGACACTTTCATCTCTATCCCCTTGCCAATTGTGTAGCTTATCCAATTTAGGGGGTGCTGTGTTGATGCCATCTTCCGTATGCGCATTTGCCTTTTGCCGCCACCAAGCTTCATCTCAATTAAATTGTCGGTAATGTACTCCAGCGTGTTGCTTTGGTCTTCAGGATGGAGCCCGCCCTCCAGGACTGCCAGCGCTGTTGCGCCCTTGTGCCTTACCTGCGCAACAAAGAGCTGCATAAACTTGAAGACTGACTGTGGTGAGTTGTATAAGAGGGCATCTGAGATAGAGTCAACAATAACCCTTACCCTCCTCCCATCTGCCTTCTCCAGCAGGCCCTTAAATTCCTTGTTTAGGTCGTTCAAGTCAGATGGGCTTGCGATATTGTATCCCGGGTTGGAGTCTTTAAATGATGCCTGTGCCCTCCATGAATAGAGGTCGACAAACTGTATGCCCTGCTTATGCCCTTCAATAGCCCAGCCCATCCCCTGCATTGTGCCTATAAATGAGGACACGGGCTCGCCGGAGAGCAGCACTATGGCTAATTCCCCTTCCCTTATGCCCTCCCACGCAAACTGCTTGCAGAAGGTCGACTTCCCTGTGCCTGCGGCACCAACTAAAAGTGTTGTGCTTCCCAGCGGAAACCCCCCATGCAAAAGCCTGTCTAAGCCATCAATGCCTGTGGGCACCCTAGTTATCTTCACCATTATATCTAGGAGGAAGTTCTTATATAAAAACAGATAGTGGTTTAAACGCATTGATGAATTGTTTTAACAAAATGAAAGCTATTTATATACGGCGGCAGTATTCACGCTGATGGTCGAAATCTTTGACACGACACTGCGCGATGGGGAGCAGATGCCGGGCGTAAGCTTCTCGCCTGAGCAGAAGCTGGCACTCGCGGAGAAAATCGATGAGTTTGGCGTATCGCTCATTGAAAACATGCCCATAGTGTCAGCCGAAGAGGAAAGGGTGACAAAAGAGCTTGTTGAGCTTGGCCTGAAGGCGGAGATACGGGCGCTGGCCAGGCTGCGCAGGACGGATGTTGATGCTGCAGCACGCTGCGGCGTTAAGAGGGTGCTTCTCGTCTCGCCGGTCTCGGACATCCACCTCGAGCACAAGCTCGGCTGGACACGGGAGGAGAACATTAGCTATGCGCTTGACATGATTGACTACTGCCACGACTATGGCATGAGTGTTGATTATGCCGCCGAGGACTCAAGCCGTGCCGACAAAGCGTACCTGTTTGAGTTCATGGAAGCTGTACAGGACGACATCGGCTACCTGCTTGTTGGCGATACGCTTGGCTGTATGACGCCGGCACAAAGCCACTCGCTGTTCAGCGAGCTGAAGGAAAGGGCGCACTGCAGAATCGAGGCGCACCACCACAACGACTTTGGGATGGCGACCGCAAACACGCTTGCGGCAATCGAGGCGGGGGCAGATGCGTTCTCCGGAACGTTCTGCGGCATTGGCGAGCGGGCGGGCAATGCGCCAATTGAGGAGGTCACACTCGCCTTGAAGTACCTGTACGGGCAGGATGGGGGGTGGAAAATCGGGCTCATACATGAGATAGGCAAAATGGTGCGGGAGTACAGCGGCATCCCCCTCAGCCCGCACAAGCCGTGGGTGGGCGACAACGCGTTTGCACACGAGTCAGGGATACATGTGAAGAGCGTCCGTAAAAACCCTCTAACCTATGAGAACTTTCCGCCGGAAACAATCGGTCAAAAGCGGCGGTTTGTGAAGGGGAAGCATAGTGAGAAAAAATAGGCTGCCCCTTTCTGAGATTTTGGGATACCTCCGGATAAAGATTGGGCTATCTGCAGCGGCCATATCTGTGCTGGGCTATACGCTTGCGGGTGGGGCTCCAGCCCAGCTGCCCACTGTCTTCCTCTCTGCGTTCTTGTTTATCATTTCCATCTACTCGTTCAACACACACACTGACACTGTAGAGGATTACGCAAACAGAAGGGGAATCAACAGCTATGCCACCTCAAAAAGTGGGGTGCTTGTCTCAGCTGCCTGTGCCATAGCCGCGGCATGCATGGCAGGTGCGCTTGGGATGCTCCCCCTCTTGTTGCTGCTGGGAGGTGGCGCCATTGGCTTTATGTACTCCGTGCTCGGCTGGAAGAGAATTTTGCATCTGAAGAACATGTCGATAGCAGTTGGCTTCTTGCTTGACTTTCTTTATGGTGTTTTCTCTGGCGGGCCGCTCAGCACAGCTGTGGCGGCGGTCGCCATTGCGGTATTTGCCATCATATTCGGGATGAGCGTCCTTGCTGATATGCGGGATGTACATGGCGACCGCCTGGCAGGAGTGAGGACATATGCCGCATTATTTGGGATTGGGCGGGCAAGACCTGTGGTTGCGCTGTCTTTTGCTGTTGCGGGCATTATGGTCATTGCCAGCAATGTCCCTTTCCTGCTGTGGCTTGTCCCCTTTTTGGCTGCCTCCACTCTTGTTGCCTATGCAAGCTCAGACAGCGGGCTGGCACACCACTATATGCGCGTTGGGATAATCCTTGTGTCCGTTATCGGCCTATTCCGTTAGGGAATAGCGGGCAATTGCAGAGTTGTGTGCCTGCTCCAGCGAGGCCAGGCGGTATCCCCTATTTATCAGCCAGCTATACCCCTCTATGACTCTGAATAGGAATGACCAGTCGCTTTTCCCTTTCTGGAAGCCAACCGGCAGGTTGGTTGCTTTCACGATAATTGACTTCCCTTGCATCTCAAAGCTAAACTTGCCCCATCCCATCACCTGCAGAAGGGTTTTTAGAATCCGGAGCTTTTCCTTGCTGCCTGCCCCTTTTTGGATAACCTCCCTAAAGTAGTTATAGGATATACGGGGAACCTTGTCGAGAAGGATTTTCTCGCTGCTGAGCAGGTGGAATATTGTGTTCTCAACATGCCATATCCCCCGCCCTCTAAACTTTATATGGTTGCCGTCCAAAACGAACATTCTCTGCTTTAGGGCCATTTGCAGGTTGAACCCGGGTTCCGGAGTGAAGCGGTTTTTTTCGTTGTAGGCATCAAGCGGAATGGAGGGGTACTGCGTGGGGGGCTCGTCTAAAAGCACCAGCCTGTAGCTGCTCTTGGCCTTTGTCTGCAGTGCCTTTATGCATTTTGCCTTTTTGCCGAAAAGGAGGGAAAGCCCCCCGACCACCATCCCCACATAGAACTGGTTTGGCCCAATGAGCCGGATGATTGAGTCGTTGTACGTTACAACGGATATCTCCCTGCCATGCAGCTCCACTTCCATGTCATCCAACGCCCCCAGCGATATCCAAAGGGGGCGTATGACATTATCCAAGACGAGCATTTGGCCCATATGCCATATCCTGTTTGAGAATAGCCTTGAGAATATCATGCTGAACCACTTATGCCCAATGCTGAACATCCTGTCAGCGTAGCCACTCTGCTCGCATACCCGGATGTACTCCGCCACAATCCCCTCAAAAAAAAGCGTATTCCTCCGCCGCCTAACGCTGGCCATCATCAGCTGGTTAAAAAGTGCTCCCACTGTTGCTTCAAGTATGCCCCTATGCAGCGAGTGGGAAAGCCTCATCAGATAAATTTCGCCTTGGTCAGTTTTAAGCCTTTCTTCGAGATTGAGAGCTCGTGCTGGACATAGGCATCAAACGGGGTGTAGCGCATCTTTGTTATTTCGAGCGTGCGGCTTGGCTTTTCCTCTACCTCAAGGAAGGATAGGTTGATGACACCGTCTGCCTCGTAGGTCTCGCCACGGTTGGTGTCAAGCGTATGGTCGAGCGTTTCGCAAAGCAGCAGTGAGGAGCCGACGTTTGCGCGGAGGTTCTTAATTACACGGGATAGGTTGATGCGGTAGTCCTTGTCGCCGTTCGAAAAGAGAAGCAGCTTGTTGACGTTGTCAATGGCAACGCGGTCTACATTTGAGTACTTCTCAAATATCTTTGTGAAGTATTCCAGGTCGATTACCTCCTCAAGGTCAATCTCCTGGATTAGTATGCTCTTGTTGAGGTATTTCCTGATTGGCTTTAGCTGGGCAATGCCATCGCAGGCGCGGAGCAGGTCGCCCTTGCCCTCATTGAGGGAGACGAACACGCCCTTCTCGCCTTTCTTTGCGCCAGCAAGGAGGAAATTAAGTGCAAACAGGGTTTTGCCTGTGCCCGCATTGCCGCTCAGCAGCGTAACAGTATGCTCTGGCAGCCCCCCCCCAATGAGCTTATCCAGGTTGGATAGCCCAGTAGTATAGCGCTTCATTTCATTCACCCTCAAACTGTGGCTCCCCAAGTGTGGAGCTAGATATCCTAACCGTGAGGTATTTCTCGCCGCCTATCGAAAACACCCCTGCATCTGCTTTTTTTGGCAGCTTGTCCTCGGCTATCCCGTGCTCCTTCAGGAATTTCTTGGGGAGCATAAGGCGGTAGGAGTTGCCAAGTGTGCCTATTGTCAGCTGGTTGTACATCCCACTTAATGGGACCAGCAAAAAGTGCTTATTCCCGTGCTTGAAAAGGTCATATTCCCTTTTGCTTATGCGGAAGCTAACAAGGAAGTGGTCGTCTTCTAGCTCAATCCCCTTTAGCTTAGCCATTGGATACATTACAGCAACAGCGAATTTAAACCTTTCTAAGGGGGGTTTAAACTTGCTATCTTGCCCTCAGCTTAAACCCTTTTGCGCCTATCTCATAGAAGAACGGCTTTGAGGGTGCCTGCATGCCGCGCATTTTTAGTATGGTGAGCCCCTTAGCAGGGTCTAGGCTTATCACCCCATCGCAGAGCGAGCGGAAGGTCTCCTCTGCATCGCTTGGATAGGTGCTAGAGTCAAGAGTGAACAGTATCAGTGCGCCCTTGGACTTAACAATTGCAATGGCCTGCTGCATGAAGCGCTCTATCTCCTCCTCGGAATTGTAGAGAATAAGCGGCGTCAGCGAGTCAAAAAGCACGATGGCCCCCTCACTGATGGCATCCTCAATGAGGAATGTTACCTTGCTCAAGTTGGCAAGGGAGTCAACCGCCGCCTTGCCGCCGCTTAGCCAGGAATAGCAGTCAATTATGCCTGGCTCGAACCCTATTTTAGAGGCCTTCATCTCCTCCTTGATTTCAGCAGGGGTGTTGTTTGTGAGCAGCACAACTTTTTTCTCCTTCCCCCTGGTGTCCATTAGCAGCAGCGAAAATATTGACTTGCCAGCACCCGGCGGGCCTTGCACGAGGATTGCAGACGGCATTGGAAGCCCTGTGGCTATCTCATTGAATTCTTTGATGCCTGTTTTTATTTTAGCCATTTAATCAGCTTTATATATTATATACTCATTTAGTAGCTCATGCGCGGGCAGGCTGCCACAGAGTTCCTTTTGATACTAGGATTTATATTGCTTTTGATACTTCCGGCGGGCTATTACGTGTTCACACAGGCAAGCGAGTCGTCAAGGGTGCTGCAGGCGGACCTGGCCGTGAGCTCGCTGGCGAAGACGGCGGACTACATTTATTACCAGGCTCCGGGCGCGAAGCAGCTTGTCGATGCCTATATCCCTAGCGGGGTCAAGTGGGCCGACAGCTACATCGGCCATCCCACCGCAACGGGCGGGCAGGAAATAAACCTTGCCGTCTACACTCAAACGGGCGGAATCACGGATGTGTTTAAGGACACACAGGGAGAGGTCCGGGGGGCATGGCCGGGCAACAGCGGGAACTTCCGTTTCCAGGTGGAGAAGATGCCTGAAGGGTATGTCCTTATCTCTCCATACGAGCTTGGCTTTGTGCTTAGCCCGACAAGCTACACCGTGAACCTGGAGCCTGGGCAAAACTCTAGCTTTGTGCTGAACGCAACTGAAGTTGGCGGCTATGCGCGGCAGATATCGCTTAGCGCTGCAGGGGATGTCGGGTCATGGGCATCGCTTGGGGATAGCTCGCTCTCGCTCAATGCACTATCAAGCAACTCCACTAATGTGACAATAAGCGTGCCTTCAGGGACTGCATTTGGCGAATACACCGGAACGATCGTGGCAAGCGACGGCAACGCCACGGACAGCATCTACCTGAAGGTCATAGTCACCGGCAGCGGGACAGGTAATGGCATAGCAGGCGGGCTGCTTGTGCACATAATCGAGCCAACGAACACCACTTACACTAGCTATCCCACAAACCTCACCTACACTGTCAACGGGACCACCGACTGGTGCGGCTACACAATCAATGGGGGGGACGTGGTCACGATAGGGGGAAACACCACAATAATGACAACCGGCGGCCCGCAGCACCTGACACTCATGTGTGTCGGGGACAACGGCAAGTCGGGGACTGACGACGTCTGGTTCACGACGGACTACGGGCCGGAGCCGTGGTGCTTCAATGCGTCGCTGCTCTGGGCCATAAATGGGGAATACGAAAACGAAACTGAAAACGCCCGCTACAGCGATGATGTTTATGTTGAGGAGCCAAATGTCCAGAAGGACAATCTTGCGTTTATAGAGGGTGCTTTCTCGTTCGCGCTTCCGGGAAGCGGGAGCGATACTGTGATTTACAACATGACCGAGTGGGTGGAGCACCACGAGGGGGATGGGATGGAGGATATCACACCTATACTCCAGTGGCTCACCAGCAACGGCTGGGGAAAGACCGTGTGCACAATGTCTAGCAGCTCCTTGTCCGACATAATAGATGTATGCACAGTGAACAAAACAAATGTCTCAAGCACAATCGGCCAGGCAAAATGGATAGGCACGCGGGTGGACTACCTCTCAGATTCGCTTACTAAGACTACAGCATACATAGACTGGATGGCTTTTGAGGTGTGTTACGGGGAGGCAATCAGGGAGCTAAACATCCTTTCGCCGGAAAACACAACATACCAGACAAGTTCCATGTGGTTTAACGTGAGCTCGAACGCCGTGCTTGACAGTGCATGGTATTCGCTGGATGGCGGGGCAAACCAGAGCATGAACACTACCAACAAGAGCGCATCTAAATACGTGTCGGGCATTGGCGGCGGGGCGCATACTGTTGTGTTCTACGCAAATGATACCAACGACAACTGGCTGTCGAACAGCACGTCGTTCACAAACAACAAGAGCTGCCCCTACACAGTTGACATATGGGAGCTTGACAGCGACAAGCCGCAGCCGGTGGACTTCACGGGCGGGCTCAATACAACGGCAAACACATTCGGTGCTGATGCGGGCGACGACGGCTGGGACTGGGACTGGAACACATACAGCAGCGGGAGCAGCTGTGTTTACTTCGCCGGGCAGCAGTACGTAAGTGCTACCAACCCAACAACAACTGCTGTCAGCAGCGGTGTCGACAGCGACGATGACCTGAAGATAGAGATAGGCGACGTCAACAACGGCTGCTCAGACGACGGTTCAGGAAGCGGCGCCTTCGGGGTGCAGTTCACGATAACGCCTGGGATGTACACTGAAATAAGTAATGGCGGGAATGCGACACTTTACTTCGACTGGTCGTTCACAAACCATGGGCTCGGCGGATTGTTTGACAACGACTACATATGGGTGAAGGCCAGGTTTGGCAACAGCAGTGGGATGAACTATCTCGGAAGCCAGGACGGCGGGTACGGGGACGACTCAACAAATGACATACTCTACCAATCCAACCCGTCCAGCACATCCGGCTCGGAGGCAATCGACGTAAGCAGCTACATAACCGGCGCGGGGACATATTACGCGGACTTTGGCGGAAAGGTGCATGATTGGGACAACGGCGAGTGGGCGGAGTTCCGGTTTGACAACATAAACCTCAACATCAGCTGCTCGCCATGAGGTAATTATGGAAAAGGGCCAGTTCAGCTATGAGTTCCTTGGGACAGCAGGCGTAGCTGTGCTCATTTATGGCATTTTTGTGCTTTACATAACCACTTCGTTCGCCGGGCTGCTGCCATTCGACAACCAGAACTACGAGGCAGGGTTCTACGCGAAGAGGGTTGCTGATGCAATAAGCGCCGCACAACTCGCGGGCGACGGCTACTTCGGCTCATTTGAGCTGCCCGAACAGATAGAAGGGCATAACTACACCGTGCACTACGGAAACAGCAGTATTGAAATAGACATAATTGGGGACGAGAATACAAGCAGCTACGGCGTTGCGGAATTCTTTGGGGATGCAGTGCTAAGTAACGTCGGGGGCGGGACAAACTATGTAACCAATAGCAACCGCACAGTTATTGTATGGAGGCGCATATGAGGGGCCAGGTATTTACAATGGACCTAATTGCTGCATATGGAATCTTCATGGTCATGATGCTTGCCATAAGCATGATGGCTGTCTGGGTCAGCACCACAATGCGCGAGAAAGACCTTACGGATGAAATGAGCGCAAAGGCAATTGCCGGGCTGGACTACCTATGCTATTCGGATGAGTACACATACGCCCCCTACTGCCTGAACAAGACAGCAGTGCAGCAGTTCTTCGCCCAGGGCGACAGCGCCATACGGAGCGAGCTCGGGCCAGGCTGGAACTACTCGCTAAAGCTGCTGTGGCTTAATGGGACCGAGGCACTCGGTGCAGGCAGCTACAGCTATGGGGCAGAAAAGGTAATGTCATTTAGCAGGGCTGTTGACTACGGTGGCACTCCGGCAAAGCTTGTGATGGCCATTTGGGCACAAAGGGAGGTGCTGCCGTGAGGGGATTTTACCTAAGCATAGATATCTCAATTGCTGTTGCCATTGGGATTGCCATACTTATGCTGCTGCTCATTACGCTCTCAAACGTAAGCCGCTCAGACATGGTGAGCCTTGCTAGTTACAAGCAGGGGGAGAGCGCGCTATATGCTATGAAAAGCGACGGCACACTGGCAGCAGCGGTTGCGCTAACCGATAGGGGGGACACAGGCAGCGCGAGGGCGCTGGTGCTCTCCGAGCTGTCCAACTACGGCCTGCCAATGAATGCGCTGCTGAACATACGCGAATACAACGGCTCGATGGCACCGGCGGGCACATTCTCGGTGCAGAGCGGGCCAGTCGGGAAGAGGGCATATGCAATAGCAATCCCCTTCAAGCCAAACTCAATAGCTGGAAAATATGCAATAGCAACGCTGGTGGTGGGGAAATGATTTTCCGTCGACGCTTTTCCATCGGGCGGGGCCCTTGTGGCCCCGTAACAGAAAAAGGGCCGGTGGTGGGGAAATGAA
>WALL01000008.1 GCA_015522845.1 Nanobdellati archaeon | reverse complement strand
CGGAAGGCGTTTGCCCACCCAATCTCTAAGCGGGCAAACTACGCGCTTCGTGAGCTTAAGGTGTACATACGGAAGCACACAAGGAAGGAGCCGGTGATAAGCGAGCCCGTAAACAAGGCGATTTGGGCCAAAGGCATACATAACCCGCCGCGGAGCATTAAGGTAAAGATCCAAGAGGAAGAGGACAGGGCAATTGCTGTCCTACCATAGGTGCGGAAATGCGCATTGAGCAAGCAAGCCTCCTTGGCAGTGCCTTCATTGGGGTGTATGCGGCAACGAATGAGGAATACACCTTTCTCCCGCATAATGCAGATGAGAGCTTCGCAGGGCTTGTTGAAGACGTCCTTAAGACAGAGGTAGTAAGGGCCTCAGTAGCAGGCTCAACGCTTCTTGGGATCATGACAGCAATGAACTCAAGGTGCATTGCCCTCCCAAAGACGGCCTATAGTGATGAGATAGAGATGTTTAGAAGCTACCTGGATGTGGTTGTTGTTGAGGGGTTCACGGCAGTTGGGAACACCATGACAGCAAACGACAAGGGGATGGCAGTTAGCCCGCTTCTCCGTGCTAGCGAGATAAAAGGGGTATCCGAGGCATTTGGAGTGGAGGCGGTGCCCCTAGCATTGGGTGGGCTCGACATAACGGGATCAAGCACCTATGCAACAAACCAGGGATTCCTTGCCAACCCAAACATATCCAAGGAGGAGTTCAGAAGATTAAAGTCCATATTTGGCACTGGGGGGGCCATTGGCTCACTGAACTATGGGAACCCCTTTGTGAAAGGGAGCATACTTGCAAACTCCAACGGGGCAATTGTTGGGTCGCAGAGCACACCGTTTGAGCTAGGTAGGGTGGATGATGCCCTGTTTCCAAATAAAGAGGTGGTAAAAAATGGTAAAGGTGTATAGGCTGAAAGGGGACTTTGGCCAAAAAGGCGAAAAGCAAAAGTTTACGATGGATGTGAGGGCGCTAAAGCCAGAAGAGGCAAGGGAAAAGGCATACACAGACATTGGCTCAAGGCACAAGGTAAAGCGCTTTCTTATAAGGATAGACTCAATAAAGGAGATAAGCCCAGAAGACTCACGGTCTGTTGTTATAGGGCAGCTTAGCAGGGGGGGCTAAGATGGTAGAGCTTACTGAAAGGCAGGCAATTGCAAGGCTCCAGCAGAATGAGGCAAGGCTTGGCCAGCTCCAGGCGCAGCTAGATAGCATTGCCCGGGCGATTGACGAGCTAAGGCTAACACGGGCAACCCTCAAGAACATGCCAGAGGGGGAAGCAAGCGGGCTATTGCCGCTTGGTGGAGTCATGATCCCAGTAAAGACGCTCCCCGACAAGGTAAAGGTTAATGTTGGTGCAAAGGTTGTCATTGAGCAGACACGCGGGGAGGCAATCAAGACGCTTGAGAAGAGGGAAGCTGCCCTTACTGAAGCCCTGCGGAAGACGCGGGAAGCTGGCGGGGAGATTGCAGCGGAATCACTGCAGATACAAAAGAAGCTTGAAGAGCGCCGCAGGCCGTCTGTCCCTGTGGTAAGCGGTTAGCATGTTCGGCTTCTTAAGGAAGAAAGTAGGGGAGCTAGCCTCGAAGATATCGAAGGCAGCTGAAGGCAAGCTGGATTCTGGGCCTGCCCAGCCAGCAGCGCCAAAGGAAAAAAGCCATGCAAAGCCATTACCAGCCCCAGCGGAGGCTCCAAAGAAAGCTAAGAGGGCGCAGGGCCGCCCCTCGCTTGCCACAAAGATTAAACAGGCAATAGCAGGGGAGGCGCAGCTCTCTAGCAGCGAGATTGACGGGTTCCTTTGGGAGTTTGAGCTTGCGCTGCTTGAGGCAGATGTCTCCCAGGGCACTGCAGAGGGCATAGCAAAGGAAATGAGGAAGCGCCTTTCTGAAAAGCGCTTTAAGAAAGGGGAGGACATGGCTTCTGCAGTCAGGCAGATGGTGCAAAGCTCAATCCGCGCAATGATGCCTGACGCCGGGCTTTCGATAGTTGACAAGGTAAAGTCAGGCGAAAAGCCTTTCGTCATAATGTTCCTTGGCCCGAACGGCGCTGGCAAGACAACAACGCTGGCTAAGATAGCCTACATGCTAAAGTCCAGGGGGATATCCTCGCTGTTTGCAGCTTCCGATACTTTCCGTGCAGCCTCAATAGAGCAGCTCCAGCACCATGCAGATGCCCTTGGGATAAGGCTGGTAAAGCAGAGCTATGGCGCAGACCCTGCTGCTGTTGCTTATGACGCAATTAGTAGCGCTAAGGCAAAGGGCATAAGCTGCGTCCTCATTGATACTGCAGGAAGGCAGGAGACAAACAAGAACCTCATGGAGGAGCTTAAGAAGATAAAGCGCGTTGCAAAGCCGCAGCTGCTTATATATGTTGACGAGGCAATTGCAGGGAACGCACTAGTTGACAGGGTGAAGGAGTTTAAGGAAGCAATTGGCATCGACGGCATAATCCTCTCAAAGATGGATATGGACGCCAAGGGCGGGGGAGCAATTAGCATAGCAAGCTCGACAGGCATCCCTGTGGCGTATTATGGGACAGGCCAGTCCTACACGGACTTGGAGAGGTTTGACCCTGACGAGCTATTAAAAAGGATATTTGAGTAAGTGGTGCAATGGCGGTATCTAAGCTGGCTTTGGGGTTGCGATCCCTGTTGAAGAGGATATCCGGCTCTCCAATTGTTGACGAGGAGCTGCTGAAGTCAAGCATCCGCGAGCTGCAGCGCACGCTGCTTTCTGCAGACGTGAACGTGAAGCTGGTCTTTGAGATATCGCGCCGCATAGAGTCAAAGATGAAGAGCCCAGACATCCCACCCGGCGTGCCCCAAAGCGAGTATTTTGTAAAGGCAGTCTATGACGAGCTTGTCTCGCTAATGGGCAGCGTGTTTGTGCCGGAGATAAGGCCACAGCGGATACTCCTTGTTGGGACCTATGGCCACGGCAAGACAACAACTTCTGCAAAGCTGGCAAAGTTTTACTCAAAGCGTGGGCTCTCAGCAGCAATAATCACAACGGACACCTGGCGCCCCGCAGCCTATGAGCAAGTAGAGCAGCTAGCAGAGAGGGTTGGCGTCCCCATGTTTGGGATAAAAGGGGAGAAGGACGCAGTCAAGATACTAAGGCAGGGGCTTGAGAAGCTAGGAAGCCACGAGCTGCTCATCATTGACTCCGCAGGCAGGGACTCATTGAATGAGGAGCTTATAAGCGAGGCAAAGGAACTTTCAGCAATGCTTAAGCCGGACCAGAAGTTCCTTGTCCTTGGTGCTGACATGGGGCAGACGGCAGGCAAGCAGGCAAGGGAATTTAACGATGCAATTGGCCTCACGGGAGTCATAGTGACGAGGATGGACTCCTCTGCAAAGGGGGGCGGAGCCCTTTCTGCATGTGCAGAGGCGCACGTGCCAATCACTTTCATAGGGACAGGGGAGAAGCCCGAGGACATAGAGCCGTTTGACCCAAAGAAGTATGTCTCACGCCTCCTTGGCTTCCCAGACTTGGGGGCGCTTCTTGAGAAGGTGAAGGAGGCAGCCGAGGAGGGGGACATCTCGCCAGAAGAGCTCATGGAAGGGGAATTTACACTTGCCAAATTCTACAAGCAGCTTGAGGCAACGAGGAAGATGGGGTCGCTCTCGAAGATATTTGAGCAGCTTGGGCTTGGGGCAAAGATACCGCCGGAGCTAATGGAGCAGAGCGAGGAGAAGATGAGGGCCTACAAGTTCATTATTGACTCAATGACTAAGGGGGAGCGCGATGAGCCCGGCATAATAAGCTCATCACGGATAAGGCGCATTGCAGCCGGCTCTGGCCGGCCTGAGCGCGAGGTGCGCGAGCTGCTGAAGCAGTTCAATGCAACAAAAAAGATGTTTAAGAAATTTAAGAAGGGCAAGCGCCTTCCCCGCAGCCTTTCAAAGATGATTGGCAGACTTGGGGGTGCGGCCCCTGGTGTTTGACTATGCTTCCGCAAGGGAGCGCTTGCTTGGCATGGGTGCCTGCGACAGGTGCATAGGCAGGCAGTTTTTCCGGCTTTTTAGCCCGATGGACCGCGGGGCCATTGGGGCAAAGGTGCGCCAGTCCAAGACGCTGGAGGAAGCCCTTTCTGCAAAGCCAGGAAAGCCCGTACTAAAGCAGGACTGCCCGCTATGCAACGGCCATTTTCTTGAGGTTGGCGGAATGGCAAGGAAGGCAGCACAGCTGCTCCAAGGGATTGGCTACGATAGCTTTTTAGTTGGGTGCAGGGTTGAAGGCCAGCTGCTTGGGCGGGAAGAGGAGCTTTGGAACGAGATTGGCGCCGACAACTCCGAGCCGCTAAAGAAGGACCTAGTCAGGCAGCTTGGCATGGAGCTGGAGGCAGCAACGGGAAAGCAGGTAAGCTTTAGCCATCCGGATGTGACGGTGCTGGCAGACTTCACTACAGGCAAGGCAAGCCTTGAGGTCCATCCCGTTTTTGTGTATGGGGAGTATAAGAAGCTTGTGCGCGGCATCCCCCAGACAAAGTGGCCCTGCAGGCATTGCCATGGTCGCGGATGCAGCTACTGCAACTTTACCGGGAAGATGTATCCAACGAGTGTTGAGGAGATAATCGCAAAGCCCTTGCTTGTCGCGTCCGGAGCCAGTGGCGAGAAGTTCCATGGCGCGGGAAGGGAGGATATAGACGCAACCATGCTTGGGTGGCGGCCATTTGTGCTTGAGCTGCAGCACCCATTAAGGCGCACTTTGAAATGGGCCTCCATGGAGAAGGAGATAAATTCCCAGGCAGGTGGGAAGGTTAAGGTGCATGGGCTGCGCCCATCAAGCAAGGCGGAAGTCCGCATGCTCAAGGCTGCAAAGTATGACAAGACTTATGAGGCCATAGTCGAGTGCGATAGCGATGTCAAGGGCTTAAGCCGCCTTGAGGAGGCATTCAGTGGGGCGGAGATAGCCCAGCAAACGCCAGCGAGGGTGCTCCACCGGAGGGCTGACCTGACAAGGAGCCGGAAAGTCCGCTCTGTATCCGCCGAGCTGCTTGGCCCAAGGCGCTTTAAGGCAATAATCAAGGCGGAGTCAGGCACTTACATAAAGGAGCTTATAAGCGGCGATGGGGGGAGGACAAAGCCCTCATTTTCAGATATGCTTGGCCCGTGCAAGTGCGTTGAGCTAAGCGTGCTAGAGGTGCATAACCATGTTTGAGCTGTTGGGGGCTGCAATCGCCCTTCTTGGGACCTCTGTAGTTGCATATACCGACTGGAAGACAGGGTATATGCCTGACAAATACACACATGCGCTGATATTGCTTGGGGCAGTGCTGCTGCCTTTTTATCATGGGATTAGCTATGCGCTAGCTAATTATGCGGTTGCAGCAATAGTGTTTGGGCTGTGCTTCATACTTTACATCTTTGGGCAGTTTGGCGGCGGGGACGTAAAGCTGTTTACTGCACTGGCGCTGCTGGTCCCATCCTACCCCGCTAGGCTTGCAGCGCTTGGCTTCCATCCAGTGGCTGCCCCCTATCCGTTTGTGCTAAGTGTGTTCTTTGCTGCAGCAGTACTTGCCATGCTTTTTGTGTCGCTTGGCTATGCTGTCCGGCTTTACCATAGCAGGAAGAGGATAAAGGGCTTTAACAGGAAAGCAGCCAAGGGAGCGGCGTTTGTGCTGCTCCTGCTTCCGCTTGCAGTGGCATGGGCTTACATCAACATAAACATGCTCGTGGTTATAGCCCCAATGGCAGCAGGGGCATTTGTGCTTGCGTTTAAGGGCGACATACTCCGCCTTTTCATTGTAAAGAAGAAGAGTGTAAAAGACCTAAACGAGGACGATGTGATTGCAACAGAGATGCTCACCAAGGCCCAGCTGAAGAAGCTAGGCATAGGGGCAAGGAAAACCTTCTTGGACATTGAGCTTCCTGCAATAAAGAGGAGTGCAAAGAGGCATGGGGTAGATGAGGTCTGGGTTAGCGAATATTTGCCGCGCTTTGGGGCATATGTGCTAGCATCGCTCTTGCTAAACCTTGCACTCGGCGACGCGCTGCTCTGGCTGCTGTTTGCTTAGGCGTTTCCTAGGACACGGGACACCTTTGTCCCGCATATTGGGCAGGCCCCCATCATAAACTTCTTCTTACCACGCTTTGTATCTACAACAACTTCCTTTCCGCCCTGGATCCCAACCATCTTCCTGCACTTTACACAGTAAGCCTGCATAATTGCGCTGACGGGATGGGGGCATATATTATTTCCCCTAGCTGCCAGCTAGTGGTTAAAGTGCCGCATGCCGGAGAATACCATTGCAATGCCGTGCTCGTTGCAAGCACCAATTACCTCTTGGTCGCGGATTGACCCGCCAGGCTGTATTATTGCGGTAACGCCAGCCTCAGCAGCGGCATCAACAGCATCCCTAAACGGGAAGAACGCATCGCTTGCCAGTGCAGTCCCCTTAGTGTCTAGCCCCGCATTCTTTGCCTTCATTGCCCCTATGACCGAGGAGTCAACGCGGCTCATCTGGCCAGCGCCAATCCCAATTGTCCTGTCCTTCTTTGCATAGACTACGCTGTTGCTCTTCACATGCTTGCACACCTTAAGCGCAAAGGCCATGGCAGCCATCTCGTCGCTTGTTGGCTTGCGCTTTGTTACAACTTTTAGCTCGCCCTTGAACAGCGCCTGGTCCCTGTCCTGGAGAAGCACCCCGCCAACAACTTTCTTCATACTGATGTCTGCCGGGTCCTTCTTCCCGCGGAATGGCGGCACTTCAATAAGGCGCAAGTTCTTCTTTTTTGACGTGAGCCATTCCAGCGCATCCTTGTTGTAGCCAGGGGCAACAACGCACTCAATGAACGTTGAGGTTATCTCCTTTGCAGTCCCCAGCTCAACAGGGGTGTTAAGCGCAACGATGCCCCCAAACGCTGAGACGCTGTCGGTCTCCATTGCCTTCTTGTATGCCTCGAGCTGGTTTTCCGCCGTTGCTGCCCCGCAGGGGTTGTTATGCTTGAGTATTACTGCAGCAACTTCGTCAAATTCCTTCACAAGCTTTAGTGCGGAGTCCATGTCGAGTATGTTGTTGAACGATAGCGCCTTCCCGTGGAGCTTTCTTGAGTTTGCAAGGCAGGATACCCGGACCAGCGGCTCGCGGTAAAATGCCGCTTCCTGATGCGGGTTTTCCCCGTACCTAAGCTCCTGCACCTTGCGGTAGGGCAGCGAGAGCAGCTCTGGGAACTTCTCCCTTGGCAGGTAGCCCGCTATCAGCGAGTCGTAGTATGCTGTGGCCATAAACGCCTTTGCTGCAAGGTATTCCTTTGTCTCTGGGGTTATCCCACCTGACTCAAGCTCTCCAATAACCACTTTATAGTCTGCAGGGTCTGACACAACTGCGACATTCCTGTAGTTCTTTGCAGCTGCCCGCAGCATTGTTGGCCCGCCTATGTCTATGTTTTCAATTGCCTCCTCAAGGGTGTGCTCCTTGGATATTGTGGCTTCAAACGGGTAAAGGTTTACAGCCACTAGCCCGATTGGCTCCACACCCATATCCTTTAGCTCCCTGGCATGCTGCGGGTTGCTTAGGTCTGCAAGCAGGCCCGCATGGATCTTAGGGTGCAGTGTCTTTACCCTCCCACTAAGCATCTCCGGAGAGCCAGTGTATTCCCCAACCCCGGTAACATGCAGCCCTGCGCCCTCAAGCTCGCGCATGGTTCCCCCGGTTGACAGCAGCCCATAGCCGTGCTTTTCAAGCGCCTTTGCAAGCTCAACTATGCCGGTCTTGTCATATACGCTTAGCAGCGCCTTCATTAAAACACCACCTCCCCAAGCCTGCCTTTGGAAAGCGCATTCTTGACTTCAACAGCAATCCTCCTGCCGGTGCTCATTGGCTTGTCAAACAAGTAAGGGGTATACTGTGAGCCCATTGGGTAAAGGTTTGTCCCAGCGACAATGCGGGAGGAAATCTCAAACACATACGTCTCAAGCTTGTCTGTTATAATGGTTTCAAGGCAGAACGGCCCCACCATGCCCGGCGGGAACAGCTCAATGGACTTGTCAACAACTGCCTTCCCCCTGTCGAGCACGCCCCCAAGGAGCGACTCCCTTAGCGTTAGCGGCAAGTTTCCTGTAACTACAAAGGTCTGGCTTATCCCTGCCTTCTGCAGCTCTTCACGGGTAAATCCAAACCTGTGCAGCTCGTCAATATTTGACTCATTGCGCCTGTCTATGCCCAGCAGCTCTATGTGCCCTTTCCCTGCAGGGTAGCCCCTATTGCCAAGGGGCGAGTAAAAGAAGTGGTAGTAGTACCGTGTCCCAAGCACGAACTCCTGGATTATATAGTCGTCTTTCCTGTTACCTAGCTTCTCGTAAAACTCCTCCTCGTTTAGCGCAATGAAAAAGCCCCTCCCTCCCTTTGCGCCATGGAACTTTACAAGGCATGGGCGGTCTATCTTATCGGGGCTCTTTATGCGTGGCGGGACCTTGCAGCCCGCCTCAACCAGCCACTTGCGCTCCTTCTCCCGGTCGCTTTCCCAGTTAAGGACTGCACGGTTGCCAAGCATGGGCACCTCAAACTTCTCCTCAATGTTTTTCGCCCCAACATACTCGACAAATGAGCCGTGTGGGACGACGATGCAATGCTCATCAACAAGCTTTTCCTGGACCTCCTTGTTTAGGATGTCCCCCATCTTCTCCACCTCTATGTAGCTGTCCGGCCTTGCAAGGGGGAAGGCATCGTAAACACGCTTCCTTTCGGGGGTTGTAATCCCAAGGGTCTTTAGCCCCTCCAGCTTTGCCCCGTGGAAGATCTGGAGCGCAGTGTGCGAGCAAGCCGTTGCAATCGTAACGTCTTTTCCGTATTCCTCGACTATTGAGCTAATCTTCTCCTTTGAAATCATGTTACCGCCTCGCTTAGCCTTCCCGAGGAAGCGGCCTCCATAATCTCCATAATGCTTAGGTCAAGGGGCGCCTCTATTGCCCTCCCCCACTTTAGGCTGAGCCGCCTCATCTCCGGGCTTGTTGGCCCGACACATGGCGCGCCCGGGACGCGCGGCGACACATCAAACACAACAAACTCAGGCTTCCCGTTTTCCCCGTATGGCATTGCGCCCTGCAGCGAGAACAGGCCTATCATGCCGGGGGCATATTCCCGTTTAGCTACGTCGATAAACTTCTCAGCAGCACTGTAAAGCTTTGGCTTTAGCGACTCCCGCATTGTTACACCCTTGTGCCCAACCTCCTCGTTCTTCAGGTGGGCGCTTAGCTTTAGCTGTTCCCTTGCTGGCAGGTTAAGCATGCCCCCTATGTTTGTCTGTATCCTGTCCTCAAGGCCGGCAAAGTCAAGCCTGCCAAACTTATCCTGCAGCGCATACGCCTGGAAGTTTGCGTTGAAACGCGGCCCAAGGGCGAATTCCTCTATTCTGGCACTGTAAAGGCCCTCTTTGCTTATGACCCCATCTTCAACAAGGGCTTCCCCCTGCTCGACAAACTCCTCCGGGCTTGCTGGGTAGAAGAACGCCCGCTCCAATGGGTGTTCCTTTTGCTGCACCTTGACTATTGCCAGCCTGTCAATGTCCTTATAGCTCTTAAACGCTTTTGGGAAGCGTATCCCCCCCTCCTCAAGCAGCCAATACTGGTTCCTTGGCGCGCTTCTCTCCTCTGCACGCAGCATCCAGCGGTTGCCATACATTGGGACCTTAAAGTCATTTTCAATGGCGTCGTAGCCAGCGTAGACAGCAAAGCTGCGGTTGGGGACAAAGACAGTGCCCATGCCGATAAGCTCCTCGACAACTGCAGGCTTTGTTATGTGCGAGAACTTGTCCAGCACAATTGCCTCATCAAACAGGTGGTGGCTGTAGTTTGTATACAGCTCCTCCCTTCCCTTCTGGCACACCACAACGGTCTTCAGCCCGGCAGCCTTTGCAGCCATCCCAACTTCCTCGGCAGAGTGGCTGCCAAGCACGCCTATGGTAATGCCTTTCCCATACTGGCTTGCAATTTCCTGAATCTCCTCCCGCCTAATCATCCTTTACACACTCCAATGAAATTCTTGAATATCTCCTCGCCGTATTCCGTGTGCTCCACTTCCGGGTGGAACAGTGTGCCATATATTGGCTTGCTCTCGTGCTTAATAGCGTGGTTCACCCCCTTTTCTGAGCGGGCAAGGAGCTTAAAGCCAGGGAAGCTTACCACCTCATCATTGTGGGAGGCCCATGCCGTAAACCTCTTTGGGATCCCCTTAAACAAGTCGTCCTCGTCCTCAACGACTATGCTTACCTTCCCATACTCCGGGTTTTCAGACGGCTTGCTTACCCCCCCAAAGTGCATTGCAATGAACTGCTGCCCTGCACAAATGCCAAGTATTGGCCTTTCAAGCTTGTCGAGGTAGTCGTGGGCATGCCCCACCTCTTCCTCGCCGCCAGAGCCTATTCTCACAGCCCCGCCAGACAGCACAAGGCCGTCACAGTCAAGCTCCTCTACAGGGGTGCTTACGTCAACTATCCTTGTCTCGCAGCCAAGGTCCCTTAGCCTGCGCCATATCCTGTGGGTCCATTGTGACCCAAAATTCACAACAACAATGTCCATTATTCCCACTCTATTGTCGCTGGCGGCTTTGATGTTATATCATACACCACCCTATTAACATTATCCTTTAGCTCCCGCGTTATCCTGTTCGATATGCGCGCAAGTAGGCTATGGGGGAGCTCCGAATAGCTGGCGGTCATGCCATCTATGCTTTCTACAGCGCGCACCCCAATGGTATAGCCATAGGCGCGCTTGTCCCCAAGGACACCAACGGTCCTTGTAGGCAGAAGCACGGCAAAATACTGCCACGGAAGCTTGCATTCGCCTTTTGACGCAGAGGACTCTATCTCTTCCTCGACAATGCTGGTAGCCTGTTGGAGCACCGCTGCCTTCTCCGGCGTTGCTTCGCCAATTATCCTGATCGCAAGGCCAGGCCCCGGGAATGGCTGCCGGCTATACGCCTTTTCGCCTATGCCAAGCGCCTTGCCAACCGCTCGCACCTCGTCCTTGTAAAGGTCCCTAAGGGGCTCGACAATCTTAAGCCGGTATTCCTTTGGAAGCCCCCCAACATTATGGTGGCTCTTGATGTTGTCCCTGATGCCATCCCCAGACTCTATCCAGTCTGGGGCAATCGTCCCCTGCACAAGGAATTCTGCGCCGCTTTTCCTTGCCTCCTCCTCAAAGGACCGGATGAACAGCTCACCAATTGCCTTTCTCTTTTCTTCTGGGCTGGCTATCCCCCTAAGTGCGGAATAAAACTTTTCCCTCGCATCCACAACATCAACAGCTATCCCAATCTTGCCAAGCATTTCCCTGATGCCTTCGCCCTCCCCCTTGCGCATGTAGCCAGTGTCAATATAGACACAATGCAGCCTATCCCCAATTGCACGATGGGCAAGGACTGCAGCAACCGTGGAGTCAACTCCCCCTGATGTGGCGATTATGGCCTTGCCGCTTATCTTGCTGCGCATCCAGGCAACCTTCTCTTCAATGAACTTATTGCTGTCCAATATCCTCACCAGTTATTGCTTTGCATATCTCAACATACCTGCGGCTTAGCTCGCTTATAACACTAGCTGGCAGCGGCGGTGCTGGTGGGTTCCTATCCCAGTCAAGCCCAAGCAGGTATTTCCGCAGGTATTCCTTGTCAAGCTGCCTTGGGCTGCCATTCTCATAGTCTTTCTTGTACCAAAACCGCGACGAGTCTGGCGTCAGCAGCTCGTCTATGAGCACAACCTCGCCATCTACCAGCCCGAATTCAAGCTTAGTATCGCAGATGACTATTCCCTTTTTCTCAGCAAGGGCATAGGCCCGCTTATATATCTTTAGCGACAGCCCCATAAGCTCGTCCGCATGGCTGGTTATCTCCCTTGCCTGTGCAATGCTTATGTTCTCGTCGTGCTGGTCTGATTTTGTTGATGGAGTAAACATTGGCTCATCTAGCTTCTCATTTTCCCCCATCCCAGCTGGCAGTTTCACGCCATGGACTGTCCCGTCCCTCTTGTAGCTGCGCCATGCTGAGCCAGCTAGGTAGCCGCGGACAATGCATTCAATGGGGATTGGCTCCGCCTTCCTTACCAGCACGGCCCTCCCATCCAGCCCTTTATCCTGCAGGCTTTTTGGGAAGCGGCGCATGTCCGTCTCTATTATGTGGTTCTTTACAACCCCTGCCATCTCTTTGAACCAGTAATTGGATATTGTTGTAAGCGCCCTGCCCTTATGCGGGATCCCCTCCTTAAACACGCAGTCGAATGCAGATATCCTGTCCGTGGCAACTAAAAGTAGCTTGTCCCCCAGGTCGTAGATATCCCTAACCTTCCCCTCCCGCTTTGGGTAGGGAAGGCTGGTCTGTGTTACTATCACACTAGCTCCTCCTCCGCAAACTTAACCGCATTCTTGAACAGCTCAATGCCAAGGACATCTCTCTCGCCCCGTGTCCAGCGCGGGTGGTTTGTTGGATACAAGCTTGCCTCAGGGTGTGGCATCAGCCCAAGCACCCTGCCGCTCCTGTCTGTTATACCCGCAATGTCGTTCATCGACCCGTTTGGGTTGTCAGGGTAGCTTGGCTTTCCCCCTTCGGCTGAGGCATAGCGTAGCGCTACAAGCCCCTCCCTCTCAATGTGCCTTAGCTCTTCCTTTGGCGCAACAAACTTCCCCTCGCCGTGCCTTACCGGCAGGTAGAGCGAGCTTATGCCGCGTGTCCAAATGCTGTTTCCCTCTGCCTTTAGGTGTACCCACCGGTCCTCAAACCTGCCGGAGTCGTTAAAGGTTAGCGTGAACTTCTGCTCCCCCATCTCTGGGAGCAGCGCATATTTTGCCAATGCCTGAAAGCCATTGCATATCCCTATGGCAAGCTTGCCATCCGAGACAAACTGCTCGATGCTGCTGCCAGCAGCTGCCTTCAGCTTGTTTGCAAGCATCTTCCCAGCGGCAATGTCATCCCCAAACGAGAACCCGCCGGGGATGGCTAATATCTCAAACCGCTCAAGCCCGGCCTCGCCTAGCCCACTTATATGGACTTGCTCAACTTCTGCACCAGCAAGCTTAAGCGCATACGAGGTCTCGTAATCGCAGTTAATCCCGTAGCCAACGAGGACGGCAGCCCGCACCATCACCAAAACCCCCTAAATGTGCTTTGCCAGCTTTGCTTCAGGCCCTTAATTGGCTCACTGATAATCCCATCAACCACAAGCAAATCCCCGCCAACTGTTCCAATCCTCTTTGCCTGGGTGGCAAGCTTCTCAAACCTTGCTGTGTCCTTTCCTGCAACAGTTACAATGAACCTTCCCCCGGTCTCAGAATAAAGCTTTGCTATGTCGGACTTTGCATTCCCTGGCAGGCCGTTAAGGCTTAGCTTTGCGCCAATCCCCCCCGCAATTGCACAGGATGCAAGCGCTACAGCAAGCCCGCCACGGTAGCACCCGTGGCACGACTTCAAAAGGCCTTCCTGTATTGCCTTTTCGGCTGTGCGGTAGCCTTGTAGTGCCTTCTCCTTGTCCAGCATGGGGACGTTGCCCCCAACATGCCCCCTTGCCTCGTAATACTCGGATGCGCCAAGCTCGTTGTTTGTGTCGCCAATGATATAGACGGCGTCCCCCTCATCCTTAAAGTCCATTGAAACGCATTTCCTAACGTCATTAACCTTTGCATAGGCAGTGAATAGGAGCGCCGGAAGGCCGCTGACCTTGTGCTCCTTCCCATCGCTTCCCCTGATGTTCCCATCAATGAACATGCTATCCTTTCCGGATATGCACGGCGTCTTGAAGTAGGTTGTGTAGTCATACAACGCCTTGTTTGCCCGGACAAGCTGCGCAAGCTTTTGCTTCCCATCGGGGTTTCCCTTGCTGTCGTATATGGAATCCGGCCAGCAGAAGTTGTCGTTCAGCGCTATGTGCCCCAGCGATGCGCCAACGCTTATCACGCGCCTTATTGCCTCATCCAGCGACGCTGCTGCCATGTAATATGCGTCAATCTTGCTGTATTTCGGGGTAAAGCCTGCGCCTATTGCAATTCCCACATCCTCGCCAAGCAGCGGCCTTATCACAGCGGCATCGCTTGGCCCGTCATTTTCCTTCCCAAGGAACGGCTTAATCACGCTGCCGCCCTGGACCTCGTGGTCATATTGCCTTTGTATCCACTCCTTGCTTGCAATATTCTCCCTTGAGAGCATCTCATGCAGCAGCGCCCCCTGGTCCTCCGGCGGAAGCTCCGGCTCTGGCTCGCCACCCCCTTTCCACTCTGCCTCCAGCTCCAGCTGTGGGAAGCCAGAATGCAGGAAGCCCATGTCAAGCGCAAGCACAGGCTTCCCCTTCCAGTTGGCTGCAAACTCGCCAGTGTCCTCGAATACGCCTATGTCGGTTGCCTCGACGTCATGCTTCTTTGCAAGGCGCTGGAGCTCGCCCATTTTCTTGGGGGGCACGGCAAGCAGCATCCTTTCCTGCGACTCTGACACAATTATCTCCCACGGCTTAAGCCCGCTATACTTCAGCGGCACGCGGCTGAGCTCAAGGGTGCAGCCATTGCTCATGCGTGCAGTCTCCCCTGCTGCAGACGATATCCCCCCAGCGCCCATATCAGTTATGGCATTGTAAAGCCCAAGGTCCCTAGCCTCAAGGATGAAGTCCTGCACCTTCTTCTGGGTAAATGGGTCGCCTATCTGCACGTGGCCAGCAGTTATCCACTCTCCCCCTTCAAGGCTGCTTTCTGTTGCGCCATGTATGCCATCTTTCCCGACCCTGCCCCCGACCATGACAACGCGGTCCCCGCTGTCTACGTGCTTTTCATGGGAAGGCTCCCCGTTTATGCTGGAGGGCATGAGGCCAATTGCTGACACATAGACAAGCGGCTTCCCAAGCCAGCCCTCGTCAAAGAACGCAAAGCCATACGCAGTTGGGACCCCGCTCTTGTTTCCCCCGTCTTTCACACCCTCAACTACCCCATCAAGGAGCCTGCGCGGCGGCATCCGTGGGGAAAGGCCCCCCGTGTAAAAGGGGCTTGCGGTTGCAAAGCCGTATGTGCCTGCTATTATCTTTGAGCCCTTTCCAGTTCCCATTGGGTCGCGGTAAACCCCAACTATGCCTGTGATTGCCCCGCCATATGGGTCAAGTGCGCTTGGGCTGTTGTGCGTCTCGCACTTAACAGCGTAGTTCCAGCTGCCGTTTAGCTTGGCAACACCTGCATTGTCCCAAAACATGGAGACTATCCAATCCCTCTCCTTTGCTATCTCTTCTGCGGACTTCCTTATGTAGCTGTTGAACAAGCTGTCTATGAGCTTGGTGCGCCCCCCTTCGCTGTAGCGTATGAGGCTGTTGAATATCCTGTGCTTGCAGTGCTCGCTCTGTGTCTGTGCAATCACTTCAAGCTCCGCATCCGTCGGCCAGTCCGGCAGCCCCCGCAGCCTGCGCTTCTTCCGCACGCTCTCCTGCATGTAATACGCCCTAACGACCTTCATGTCGCTAAGGCTTAGCGCAAGCGAGCGCTTCTTGCTTATGCTAACAAGCCCGCTGTCGTCGGCGCTGAGCGGGATGGCATGTATCTCCCCCTCCCCGCCAATCCTGACTTTTGGCACTGGAAGCCCGCTGCTTTCCCCACAAGCAAGCACTTTCCAGTGCTGTATCATTGGGTTCCCCAGCAGCTCTGAGGCAATCCTCTCCGCATCGCTGCGTGCAACCCCCCCGCTAAGCCTATACTGTGTTGAGGCATACACCCCCCCCTCAAGCTCCCTGCCAAGCAGCTCCTCAAGCGCCTTTTTAGAGGTGTCGCCAACGTTATCCTTCACGCCGGGCAGCAGCCCAATCTCAATTAGGTAGTCGCACTCCCCATCCGCGCTGCCAATGAGCGCTTCCTGGACTATGGGGTCAGCAAACAGCTTCGTGGCAGCCAGCTTTGCTTCTTCCTCGCTGAGCTTGGCGTCAATTGTATAGCTGTCTATGCGCTCCACAGAAGCCTTAATCCCAAGGTAGGCTGATATCCTCCTTTCTAGCTGGCGGGCCCGCGCGTCTTCTGCCTTTTCCTTAAACCTTACAAGGATGCGCACAGCCATTAGAAGCTCAACCCCATTTTCTTCCCTTCATAGCTTATAGTTATGCCGCTGCCTTTGATTGCATGGCCAATCACTTCAGCGCCCCCCCCAAGCAGCTGGATTATGCCATCCGCATCTTCCTTTGCTACGACAAGGGCAAACCCCCAGCCCATGTTAAACGTCTTAAACATCTCCTCCCAGCTAACCCCCTGCCTTTGTATTAGCTTGAATATCCCCTGCGGGTGGAAGTTGTCAAACTCAAAGCCAATTCCCGGAGAGTAGCCGAATAGCTTGCCAAACTTAAGGTAAGCGTCCCCGGTTATGTGCACTGCTGCCTTAACATTATATTCAGCCATTGCCCGCAGTGCTGGCTTGACATATATCTCAGTTGGCTTAAGCGCCTCCATGGCAAGCTCGCCGCCAATCCCATCTGGCTGGTCAAATGCGCCATAGCTGCCGCCCCACTCCTTGAAGAGCGCTTTTCTGGCAAGGCTTATTCCGTTACTGTGGAGCCCGCTGCTGCGCATCCCCACAACCACATCCCCTGCCGATATTCCCCTGCCGCTGACAATGCTTTTCCTATCAACCTCCCCAACGCAGTCGCAGTTTATGTGATAAGGCGCGCTCATTAGCTCTGGCACATCAGCAGTCTCCCCTCCAACAAGCGGGCATCCTGCCATCTCAACGCCCGCTTCAAGCCCCTTCTGCAGCTCGCCGAGAAGCTCCGGCGTTGACTTTCTGGCGTCTATGATGTCCGTAACTGCAATTGGCTCAGCGCCGCAGCGTATTGCATCATTTACAACCATGGCAACAGCATCAATCCCAATGGTGTCGTGCTTTCCAGCAAGCTCAGCAATCAGCACCTTTGTGCCAACGCCGTCACAGGTCTTGACGTTATACTTTTCCCCAACAGGGTATACCGTGTTAAAGGGAAGCTTCAGGGGCTTGCCATACTTGCTAAGCCCATAGCTGCCCTCAAATGAAGAGAAGGCCTTCTTTGCGGTGTCTCGCTCCTGGCGGTTAACCCCGGCATCTGCATAGCTAAGGCTCACTTGCATTCCCCCAGCACCTTATCAACCCGCCTCTCGCTTTCGCCAAGGTAGCCGTAGGGGTCAAGTGCCTTGTCCAGCTCGCCCTTTGACAGCCAGCTGGCTGTGGCTTTCCCTATCTCATCCACAAAGCTCCTGCCAGAAGCAAATGCGCGCATTGCTGCCCCCTTCACTATCCTGTGGGCCTCCTGCCTTGGCACCCCCTTCTTGACCAGGGCAAGCATTACTGATTCGCCCATCACATAAGGGTCCCCCTCAAGGTTCTCCCTCATGCGCTCCGGGTATACCTTTAGGCTGTGCAGTATGGACGCAAGCCGCCTAAGCGAGTAGTCAAGCAATACGAGCGTCTCTGGCAGGATTATCCTTTCTGCACTGGAGTTGGTTAGGTCGCGCTCGTGCTCAAGCGCAATGTCCTCCATCGCAACCGAGACATTGCTGCGTATTACCCTTGCGATGCCACACAAGTTCTCGCTTTTATGGGGGTTTCGCTTTTGCGGCATCGTTGAGCTGCCAACCTGCCCCTTTTCGAAGCTTTCCTCAACCTCCTTTATCTCGCTGCGGGAAAGGTTGCGTATCTCCTTTGCTACCTTCTCTATTGTGCCAGCAACAATTGCCGAATACGCTATTAGCTCGGCAATCCCCTCGCGCTGGACAACCTGGTTTGTGATCGCTGGCTCGCCAAGGCCAAGCTCCCGCATTACTGCCCCCTGTATCTTTGAAGTGCCAAACCCCGCAAAGGTGCCAACTGCGCCACTCATTTTCCCAACTAGCACGCGCCTTTTCAGCTGAGCAAGCCTGCGCTCGTGGAGGCACAGGTCGTTTAGCCAAATTGCACATTTGAACCCAAACGTGATTGGCAGCGCATGCTGCCCGTGCGTCCTTCCCACCATTACTGTGCTTTTGTATTTCCTTGCCAGCTTCCGCAGCTCGTGCTTTAGCGCCTTCAGGTCTCTCTCCAATATGCCAATGGCTTCCTTAAGTATGAGCGCCCACATGGTGTCGACAATGTCGTATGAGGTCGCACCCATATGCACCCATTTCCCTGCCTTGCCGCTTTTCTCGGCAAGCGCCTCCGCAACCGCCATCACATCATGGTGCGTCTGCTTTTCTATTACCTTTACGCGGCTTAGCCTGACCTTTTTTGCTGCCCTTACAATTGCCTCCGCATCCCCCTTTGGTATGCGCCCAGCCTTTGCATATGCCCGGGCTAGGGCAGCTTCAACGCTAAGCATCTTCCTTAGCTTTGACTCCTCGTCGAACAGGCTGCGCATTCCATCAAAGGAGTACCTGTATTCAATGGGGTGTATCACTTCCTCAGCCCCTCGTCCTGCTTCCTTACTTTCTCAGCCAGCCCCTTGCGGTAGCTGGCAAGCTTTTGTGCAAGCCCGCTATCCGAAAGCGCCATTATCTCAGCGGCAAGGAGCGCAGCATTTTCCCCCTGCCCAATACCAACGGCTGCAGCAGGAATCCCTGGCGGAAGCTGTGCTATTGAGAGCAGGGCGTCTAGCCCCCCCAGTGATGCCCCAACAGGGACGCCAATCACAGGCTTTGTGGTGTATGATGCAGCCACACCCGGCAGGGCAGCAGCCATCCCTGCAATTGCTATGATTACCTCGGCTTTTGAGCCCTCCACTATCCCTCTTACCAGCGATGGCGAGCGGTGGGCTGATGCAACCCTAATCTCGTAGCTGATGCCAAGCTTCCCTAAGATTGCTGTGCACTTCTCAGCAACCGGCATGTCAGAAGAAGAGCCCAAAATAACCGTTACTTGCATATAAACACCTTATCTTGTTAGCCCCCCGGCAATTTATAACCCTAACCGAAAACATTATTGCATTGAATTTCGGACTTCTTCCATGTGCCTGATGCGCTTTTCAATTAGCTCCCTTGTGCCAATGTCCTTCCTATAGCTGACCGGCCCCTTGACAAGGGATAGGCTCTCTGCAGCAATTGCCTCTGCTTCCCCGATGGTCTTCCCAATCCCCACAAATGCCAGCGCCCTGCTTGAGCTCGTGTAAAGCCTCCCCTTCCTCTTGTCAACGGACGCATAATACAGGCGGCTTTTTGGCTTCCCAACAATGCTGATCTTCTTTCCGCTTTCTGGCTTTGTTGGATAGCCTTTTGGGACGACATACTTGCACACTGTTGAGCTTGGCTCAAATGCAATGTCCATGCTCTTAAGCTCGCCCTCGTTTATTGCTGCGCATATTTCTGAATAGCTCGTCTTCAGTATGGGGAGCACGTTCATTGCCTCAGGGTCGCCAAAGCGGGCGTTTATCTCAACAACCTTTGGGCCGCCTGCAGTTAGCATGAACTGGCCGTAAATGGCCCCCTTGTAGGGTGTGCCTTCTTTCTTCAGTGCAGCAACTATGTCCTCAAGGATTGCAATTGCCGCATTGTAGTCGCCTTCGCCCATGAAGGGGAGGAGCTTGCCGGTGCTGTAGCTTCCCATTCCCCCTGTAAACGGGCCCTTATCGCCATCATATGCAAACTTGTGGTCTTGCACTGCTGGCATGCCGATGACGGACTCATCATCAACAAATGCTTGTATCGTAAATTCCTCCCCCTCAAGCTTTTCCTCTATTACCACCTCGTTGGCGCCGCCAATGCCAGACTCTATAACCTCTTTAGCGTAAGCCTTTGCTTCTTCTGCATCCTTAAGCTGGCCGGGCAGGCCAGACATTACTTTGACACCCTTTCCGCCAGTCAGCCCAAGGGGCTTCACTGCAACCGGCTTGCCATAGACATCAATAAACTCGGCAGCCTTTGCAGCATCATCAAACTTCTCGTATGCCACTTGGCCGCGGCAGCCATGCTTCTTCATAAGGCTCCGGCAATAGCTCTTGTCGAGCTCAATCCTTGCAGCAGCCTTTTGCGGGCTTGCGCACGGGATGCCCTCTTCCTCCAGCCGGTCTGTAACGCCAGTGCCAAGCGGGGCCTCTGGCCCAACAACGCAGCAGTCAACATCCCATTCCCTTGCCTTCTTTAGCACAAGCTCCGGGTCGAGGATGTTGCCAACAGCATATCCTGTTGCCAGCCCCATTATGCCCGGGTTCCTTGCCTTCATAACAGCGTAAACTTTGCTGCCCTTGGCAAGCGCCTCCCCCATTGCATGCTCTCTTGCGCCATTCCCAACAAGCAGCACCCTCACTTATTCCACCTCGTATGGCCTCTTGTTCCCTGCCTTCTTAAGCAGCGCCGACACATCCGTTGGGTAGTCCCCATCTATGCATGCCGTGCAAAGCCCGGGAAGCCCAATTGCCCGCTTCAGCCCCTCAACGGTTTGGTAGGTTACCGAGTCAGCGCCAATGAGCTTTGCCATCCCCTCCTCAACATCCTCTGGCTTGAATTTTGATGCAGCAAGCTCCGAGTTGCGCGTCATATCTATGCCATAAAAGCACGGGCTCCTTATTGGCGGGAATGCGCTGACAAGGTGGACTTCGCTTGCACCAGCATTCCTAAGCAGCCTAACGAGCTTCCTGCTCGTGGTCCCCCGGACAATGCTGTCATCAACAACGGCGATGCTCTTTCCGCGCACTTCTGAAATTATGGGGTTAAGCTTCACGCGGACCGCGTTCTCGCGTATCCCCTGGCTTGGCATGATGAACGTGCGCCCAACATAGCGGTTCTTTATCAGCCCCTCGCGGTAGGGCACGCCTATTCTCTGTGCAAAGCTAAGGGCGGTTGCCCTTGCGGTATCCGGAACGGGAACGACAACATCCACACTCTTGTCCCAGTGCCTTGCCAGCTCCTCCCCAAGCCTAAGCCGGACGTTATAAACGCTCTTCTTCTCAATTGTCGAGTCTGGCCTGCTGAAGTATACCCACTCAAAAACACAGTGCCTTTTTTCTTTTGGCATTAGCGAGCGCCTTTCCATAGAGCCCTCGCTTATTACAATGCACTCCCCCGGACCAACGTCATCAACGACTTTTTCGCCCATTATGTCAAGGGCCACGCTTTCAGAAGCCGCACTGTGCTCACCAAGGACAAGCGGCCGGATTGCATGCGGGTCCCTGAACACAATCAACCCGTCCCCCGGCACTATTGCAACCACGGAATATGCGCCGTTAAGCCGTTCCATCGTTGCCTGGACAGCAGAGAATATGTCCCCCTCCTTTTTCTTTTCCTCACCCATTAAATCAAGTATTGCCTCAACATCACAGCTGTTCTTTGGCCTAATGGTAAGGCTCTTAACAAGCTCGGCATAGTTTGCAATGTTGCCGTTGTGCGCCATTGCAATGCTTGGGCTTCCCTTCAATATCACAGGCTGTGCATCCTGCTTAAAGTTGCTGCCTATTGTTGGATAGCGCACTTGGCCTATCCCAACATTCCCCTCAAGGTTCTCCAGTGACTGCTCGTCAAATACATCTGCAACCAGGCCCTGGTCACGCACCATCCTGAACTTTTTGTTTGCGTAGTCATAGCTTGCTATGCCGCAGGAGTCCTGCCCCCTATGCTGCAGCGAGTAAAGCCCATAGTATAGCCTGGATGGAACATCACCATTGCTTAATGCAACTATCCCGCACATTAGAAGGTACCTCAAGCAGGGGATTTACAAAGGGTTATATTTGCTACCCTTTATATAGTTAGGGGACCGCCATGATAATAAATGGGAAAGAGCTTGCAAAAGAGGCAGAGGCAAGCATAGCTTCTTTGGTTTCTGCCATGCCCCGCCCCCCCCGGCTTGATGTCATCCTCGTTGGCAGCAATCCTGCGTCTAGCATCTATGTCCGCATGAAGGAGAAGGCATGCAAGCGCGTTGGCATACGCTCTGTAAAGCACACACTCCCGGAGAGTGCCACTGAAGTGGAGCTGCTCACCCTTATCTCTTCCCTGAACAGCGACAGCAGCGTTGATGGCATACTTGTCCAGCTGCCTCTCCCAAAGCACATAAGCGAAAGCACGATAATCTCCGCGATATCCCCTGAGAAGGATGTTGATGGCTTCCACCCCACCAACATGGGGCTGCTGTTCTCAGGAAGCCCAAGCATAGCCCCATGCACGCCAAAGGGGGTAATCAGCATGCTGGACTCAATTGGCTTCAGCTACGATGGGAAGAAGGCAGTTGTTGTCGGGCGCTCCAACATAGTGGGCAAGCCAATGGCAGTGCTTCTGCTCCAGCGCAACTGCACAGTCACGATATGCCATTCACACACAAGGGGCCTTGCCTCTGAGACGCGCCAGGCAGACCTGCTTGTTGTAGCTGCTGGCCAGCCAAAGCTGATAACTGCAGGCATGGTAAAGCAGGGGGCAGTGGTCATCGATGTTGGAGTTAACCGCACTGCAGATGGGCTTGTAGGCGATGTTGACTTTGATGCCGTAAGCAAAAAGGCTAGTGCAATCACCCCGGTTCCCGGCGGGGTTGGCCCAATGACCGTCGCAATGCTTATGGGCAATACGCTAGAGGCAGCCAAAAGGAGAGTGAAGGATGCGGGGATATGATCACAAGGCGCCGATAGGCCATCTTGAGGATGCCTTCAAGCAGGGCATAGAAAACGGGGAGCCCATACTCCAAGGCCACAGGCAGCCCAAGGCAACGCGATTCCTTGTTAGGGAGGGCAAGTTTTCAAGGATCCTGCAGGCGGTAAAGGGGGCAGCGGAATTGCAGGGCATGGGGGAAAGATGGGAATGAAAGTCGGCATCCTTGGCTCAACAAGCGGCACTGACCTTGGCGGGATATTTGATGCCATTGACCGTGGCGAGCTCACGGGCATTTCAGTTGCTGTTGTAATCTCAAACAAAAAGCACGCCCTTATCCTAGAGCGGGCGCGCCAGCGCGGCGTTCCTGCTTATTTTATCAGCCCCAAGGGGCTATCGCGGGAGGATTATGACAGGCAGGTGGACAATGCCCTGGCTGAAGCTGGTGCCGAGCTGGTGCTGCTAATTGGGTATATGCGCTTCCTTTCCCCCTGGTTCGTGCATAAGTGGTGGGGAAAGTGCCTTAACGTCCACCCCTCCCTCCTTCCGAAGTTCGCTGGGGGGATGGACCTGAATGTCCACCGTGCTATCCTGGAGGCGGGCGAGGCTGAAACAGGTGCAACAATCCACTTTGTTGATGAGGGCGCAGACTCCGGCCCAATCGCGTGGCAAAAGCCAATCCCCATACTGCCAAGCGACGATGAGCACTCGCTGAAGAAAAAGGTGCAGGCGCTTGAGGTCGAGGGCTTCATCGAGCTGCTTCAAAAATTCCGTGATGGCAAGATAAGGCTCGAAGAGAACAAGGTCATTTTTTCCTGAATGTCTCTTCCCTTCCTGGCCCGATGCTCACCAGCCTGACGGGCACTCCAGCGAGCTGCTCTATCTTCCGCACATACGCCTTTGCCTCTTTTGGAAGGCTTGCATACCCCTTCACCCTGCTGCTTTCCCATCCAGGCATTTCAATGTAAACGGGCTTCCATCCACCCAGCTCCGGCGGCATCTCCTTCACAACCTTTTCCCCTTTCCTATATGCGACGCACACTTTTACCTTCTTAAACCCATCAAGCACATCCAGCTTTGTAAGTGCGATTTCAGTTAGCCCGCTCACCCTTGCGGCGTAGCGCACAACAACCGCATCAAACCAGCCGCACCGCCGGGGCCTTCCTGTTGTTGTCCCATACTCATTTCCCTGCACCCGCAGCCTTTTCCCAGCTGCATTGTCCAGCTCTGTCGGGAATGGGCCATTCCCAACCCTTGTTGTATATGCTTTTGCAATCCCAACAACCCGCTTGATGCTTTTTGGCCCTATGCCGAGCCCGGTGCATGCCCCGCCGGCAACAGTGTTGCTGCTTGTCACAAACGGGTAAGTGCCATGGTCAATGTCAAGCATCGTCCCTTGTGCGCCCTCAATGAGCACACTGCCCAGCTGCTGCAGCCTTAGCGAGGCATCCCCAAAATATTTTTCCAGCTTTTTCCCTGCCTCATAATACTCCTTCCACAGCCGCGTCTTTTTTTCCAGCTTCTTCCTGTCGAGCAGGTCGATTATGCGCAATCCCCTGCGTGCCACCTTGTCCCTGTAACATGGCCCTATCCCCTTCTTGGTGGTGCCTATCTTGCTGTCTTTTGAGTCCTCGTCCAGCTCTTCCTGTGTTATGACGTGTGCCTTCCAATCAATGACTAGCTTTGGGTTTAGCCCAGCCTTTTCCAGCATGCTAATCTCGCCAAGGAGGGCCCTTGGCTCTATGGCCATGCCATTCCCAAGCACGCACAGCTTCCCCCGGACAACACCAGATGGGATGAAGTGCAGCTTGTACTTTTTCCCGTGCACAACGACGGTGTGCCCAGCGTTGTTCCCACCCTGGTACCGGGCAACAGCGCTAGCGCCCTTTGACAAGTAGTCAACAACCTTGCCTTTCCCCTCGTCCCCCCATTGTGTCCCTACAACCACTATTGCTTTCATAGCATCACCATAGCTGTCCCATACACTGCTGCGGCGGCAAGCGCCCATGGAAGCGCCCTCCTTGCTGCATCCCAAGCCCCTTTCAGGTAGTAGACAAGGACATTCCCAACTAGGAAATCGGCAACTATTGCTATGCTGGCCGCCCTTGCAGCCATCCCAACAGTTACCCTTCCTGTCCTAACCAGCACAGGCAGCGAGGCCATTGTTGAGGCGGAGCTTGTGATGCCACCTAAGAAGGCAGCTATATAAATTATATCTGGAAGATATACAATTGCGATTTCAATCGCCACCAGCACCCCTGCAAGCTTCGCCACAAGCGACACTGCACGCCCCATCTGAAAGGGAGACCCTATCCTCATGCTGCTTTTGCTGCCTCCGCTTGAAAGCCAAAGCCCAGCAGCGGCAAGGAAGCCAGCACTCAGCAGCACAGGAGGGGCGATCCTTACAGCTATCGGCGGCATTAGCACCGCAGCTATCACAAGGTTGCGCACCATCATAGACGAATTAATGAACATATATGCCGATGCAAGTATGCCCCCCCCATTCTTGTTTTTCTTATAAGCCTCACACATTGTGTATGACATGACCGTGCTGCTTATCATGCCACCAAGGAAGCTCATAAGCTCTAACTGCCTCTTGCCCTTTACATACCTTGAGCCAACGAAGCCAATGAAGTTAATTATTGCCAGCAGGAATATAAGCACCCATATGTCCATTAGGTTGACTGCAACCCCATGCACTACAATCGGTTCCGCAGGGACAAGCGGGTAGACAATCCCAACAAGCGCCAAGAACTCTAGAAAGTCAAGCACCTCCCTCTTGCTAAGGTTCCTTATGAACCTGTGCAGCCATTTTTTTGTGAACATTACAAGCGCTACTGCGATTGTAACAAAAACCGCCTCGGTTATGTTCCCGTAGCCAACCATCACGCCCAGGACGTAGCTCAGGAGCAGTGCAATGCTTGTTGTCATCCCCACAGCCTTGAACTTTGACAGGTTTGACGAGTATAGCACAACAACCAGCGCTGTCACCGCCAAAAACCCAAGCAATAGCTGCAGGGGCTCGCTGGTCAGCTCAGCAAACAGCACGAACAGCGTGCCAAGCAGCGAGACAAGCGAGAAGGTCCTAACCCCAACAACCACCTGCCTTTTTGAGTATTCCCTCTCCATCCCAAGCAATGCGCCTATGGCCAGTGCAATTGCTATCCTCTCAATAAACCCGAATGTGAGCTCCTCAATCATAGCTTTGCCTTGCCAGCCTTCTTGATTGTAGCTGCGAGCTTGGTAACGGTCTTCTTAACGTTCCCAGACTCAACCATTGTGCCGACTTGGATCGCATCCGCACCTGCTTTTATTATGCCTGCTGCTTGTGCAGGCGTCTTTATCCCGCCTGCAACAATATAAGGGACGGTTATTGAACTTGCAACGGCTTTCACCATGGCTATTGGGATTGGGCCAAGCCTTGAGGCTGAGCCAGCGTCCGTGATGATTATGCGTGACCCGCCGTACTCCCCCCCAAGGGCAACTGCTGCTGCAATGGCTGGCTTGCCGCGCGGTATGGGCTTTGCATCACCAACCCACCCAACCGTTCCACCCGGCTCAACGACAATATAGCCAGTTGGCAGCACCTCCAGTTTTGTTTCTTTCAAAACAGGGGCAGCAACCGTTTGTGCCGTGCTTAGCCAGTAAGTGTTTCTAGAATTTAGCATCCTCATGAAATAGATGGAATCCGCGTATTTTGTGATTGTTGAGGTGTTCCCAGGAAATATGTTTATTGGCACATTTACCTCTTCCTTAATCCTCTTTGTTGTGTAGTCCAGCAGCTCCCCCTGTGCCCCTATGCTGCCGCCAACAAGTATCATATCCGCCCCTGCATCCACACTTTGTTTTGCTGTTTTAACTGCGGCTTCCGGGGATTTATGGTCGCAGGGGTCTATGACAATGAACAGCATTGGCTTGCCCCGGCTCTTGTGGTCATTTATATACCTTTCAACTTTCCCAGCCTTCATTCCCACACCTTCGCGAACTAATTTATATCCGGTCCGCTTATATAACTTTTGATGAGGATACTTGTTACCGGCGCTACGGGCTTTGTTGGCTCCCGCCTTGTGAAGGCGCTTGAGAAGAAGGGCCATACCGTAATTGGATTTGGCAGCAAGGGCGGGAACCTCCTTACTGAGGAGGGGCTTTCAAACATACGCTCAAAGCGCTTTGATGCGGTCTACCATCTTGCAGCGGAGCTTGACGAGACGTCCCCCGCGCTTTGGGATGCAAATGTGGAGGGCACCCGCAACCTGCTTGAGATATGCAAGCGCCGCGGGATATACCGGTTTGTGCTTCTCAGCACAATAGGCGTGCTTGGCAATGCGGCCCACCCCCTCCGTGAGGATGACCCCTACAACCCATTTACCCGCTACGAGAAGTCTAAGGCAGAAGCCGAGCGCATAGTCATGGACTACCGCCTGAAGCACCAAATCCCCTACACCATCGTCCGCTCGACAATCATATACGGCCCAAACCGGTTCTGGAAGCAGATATTTGAGGCTGCAAAGCAGGGCTATCCCATGATTGGCAAGGGGGACAACCAGTTCCACCTCGTTTACGTGGATGACGTCGTCCAGTTCCTGCTCCTAGCGCTTAAGCCAGAGGCCCAGAACCAGATATACAACCTTGCTGGCCCAGACACATACAGCTACCGCGGCACCTATAAGCTTATATGCAAGGCAATCCACAGGCGCTTTCCCTCAAAGGCAGTTAGCCCAATAGCTGCCAAGGCAGCTGGCATTGCCTATCTTGCCAAGGCAAAGCTAAAGGGCGAGAGGCCAAATGTAACACTGCTGCCATCAAGCATAGACCGCCTCCTGCGCAACCGCATAGTCGACATTTCAAAGGCAAAGGCCATTGGCTACAGCCCGAAATACCCGCTGGAGAAGGGGCTTTTAAAGACAGCAAAGGAGCTAGGAATGTGATACTGCACGACGAGGAGATACGGAAGCTAATTGCCAAGGGGCTTGTTACGGGCTACATCTCCCTTGAAAAGCAGCTCCAGCCAAATGGGTTTGACCTTACCGCCAGGGAGATATTCCGCTTCAAGGGCGCCGGCTCGATAGACTTCTCGAACAAAGAGCGCAAATTCCCGGAAACGGAGCCAGTTGTCTTCACCGATATGTGGGCACACCTGAACCCCGGCATCTACAAGGTTAAGACCAACGAGATAGTGAGCATCCCCCGGGACATAATAGCGCTTGCACAGCCGCGCTCCTCACTGCTGCGGATGGGCGCATTTACTGTGCATGGGATATGGGATGCTGGCTTTAGCGGCAGGAGTGAGTTTGCACTTGTTGTCCAAAACCCAGCAGGCCTCAGCATAAAGCAAAATGCCCGCATTGCGCAGCTTGCCTTTGTGCGCTTGCCTTCGCCAGCAAGCAAGGGCTATTCAGGCATACACCAAAACCTTGGCTAGCTACCCTATCTGCGCCATCTCTTTCAGCCGCCTTATCCTCTCTTCTATTGGGGGGTGTGTTGAGAACCACCTGCCAACTATTGCAAACATCCCCCTCTCATTTACTATGGGATCCTCTATATAGAGGTGCGCGGTTGCCCCGTTTGCCCTCTTAAGGGGGGTGTGGTCTGCTGCTAGCTTTTCAAGCGCACTCCTAATCCCGTCAGGGTTCCGTGTCAGCTCAACTGCAGTTGCGTCGGCAAGGAACTCCCGCCTGCGGCTTATTGCCATCTTTATAAGCTGTGCAATCACAGGCGAGAGCGCTATAAGCACTATTCCAATGGCGAGAATCAGCATCTGGCCGCCGCCTTTCCTTTCCCTATTCCCCCCAAACCACACCATCCTAACAAACAGCTGCCCAAGCAGCGCTATTATCCCCACAAGCACTGCAGCAACCATCATTGTCCTTATGTCGTAGTTCTTTATGTGGCTCATCTCGTGGGCTATGACGCCCTCAAGCTCGGCGCGGTCCATCATCTTTAAGAGCCCGGTTGTTACTGCAATCTTCCCGTGCTCAGGGTCGCGGCCTGTTGCAAATGAGTTTGGGCTTGGGTCGTCTATTATATACATCTCCGGTGTGGGCACCCCTGCGGCAAGCGCAAGCCCCTCTGCCAGGTTATACAGGTATGGGTTCTCTTCCTTCTTCAGCCTCCGTGCGCCGCTGACTTTAAGTATCACCTTGTCGCCGCTATACCAGCTTATTGCCCCCCATATAATGGCTATGCCCATGGCTATTGCTGTCCCAAAATACAAATTCCCAAGCCACACCCCGAAGAGCCAGCCGATGGCCAGGAGCAAGGCGATGAACACGCCAAACAATAGCCACGTGTTCCTCTTTGCTTCTGCTATGGCCTCGTAGTATTCCTTTGGCATTAGAACTTCACTTTAACTGCTTTCCTTGCCTCGGCCTCAATCTGCAGGTGCTCCTTTTGCTTGAACTTAAATATCCCCGCAATAATATTGCTTGGGAACATCTCCACCTTCTGGTTCCAGCGCATCACTGCATCGTTGTAGAACTGCCTTGCGTATGCAATCTTGCCCTCAATCCCGGACAGCTCCTCCTGAAGCATCATGAAGTTTTGGTTTGCCTTTAGGTTTGGGTAGTTCTCCGAAACTGCAAACAGGCTCTTCAGGGCGCCGGTGAGCATATTCTCGGCTGCCATCCTCTTCCCCATATCGCTTCCTGCTTGGGAGATGGCTGCCCTTGCCTTTGTTACCTCAACCATGATGCTTTTCTCGTGCTTTGCATAGCCCTTGACGGTCTCAACAAGGTTTGGTATGAGGTCAAACCTCCGCTTCATCTGGACATCTATCTGCGCCCAAGCATTGTTCATCTGTGTCTGCAGCGTTATGAACGAGTTATAGGCAGCCACAAGCCATATTGCAATGACCGCCACTATCAGCAGCAGTATAATCAGCATAAGCATCTAATCACCTGATAGCCATTATCCGCTTCCGCTTAAAAAGCTTATATGTCCCGTATGCCCTCAGCAGTAATCTTGAACACCGTTTCCCCATTCGGCAGGCACGGGGAATCAACGAGCCTTGCAATGCGCTTCTCACCCTGGCTGTTCCGCAGGTAAACCCGGTAGGTGCTCTGGTGCCCGACTATGTGCCCGCCTATTGGCGTCGTCGGGTCCCCAAACAGCAGCCCGGGGTTTGCCATTACCTGGTTTGTGACGACAACTGCAAGGTTGTTCAGGTCAGAAAGCCTCTGCAATGTGTGCAAGTGCCTGTTTATCTTCTGCTGCCTGCCGGCAAGCGTCCCCCTGCCAACGTATTCCGCACGGAATGCGCTGGTTAGGGAGTCAACAACAACTAGCTTTATGTTCTTCTCATCAACCATGTCCGCCGCCTTTTCCGCCAGCAGCATCTGGTGGTCGGAATTGAATGCCCTTGCTACGTAAATCCTTTCGAGCGCCTCGCTTGGGTCAAGCCCAGCAGCCTCTGCCATCTGCCTTGCCCGTTCCGGCCGGAAGGTCCCCTCTGTGTCTATGTATAGCGAGCTCCCCTCCAAGCCCCCCTGCTCAGCAGGGAGCTGTGTGTTAATGCATAGCTGGAGCGCTATCTGGGTGTTATGCAGCAGCGTTGGCATGTTCCCGCCAACAAAAGAATGGCCTTTTGGCACAACAACATCATAAACAAAGTCGTTGTAGTCCAGTTCCTGCTTTTGCAGCACCACGTCCCACCTAAACAGCGCAACGGTTTTCAGGTCATTAATGCCTTTCTCTAGTGCCTGCATGCGCTTCTTAAGTTCTTCAGACAGCACTTCCCCGGCTTCTTTTGCTTTTTTGTGCGGCATCCCCCGACGGAGATAATTGTTTATGCCCGTCCTGCTCAAGCCGAGCCTTCCGGCTATGCTGCTGAAAGCAAATGGAAGCTTATCAGCAAATGCCTTAAATTCATCTTTGCTCATTCCTGGGACCCTTGCCGCATCTTCCGCAAGCATCCCAACCTCTTTCTTGCTTTCTTCAAAAAATTTGATTGCTTTTGCCAGCATCGCTTCGTTTATAGTTCGGTTTCGCTCGGCAGAAACAATGGAATAGAGTGTTGGATCAATGCCCTCTTTTTTCCCGTGCTGCTTCCGCTTGCGGCCACGGTTTCCACCCATGCTTTCCTGGTAAATGCGCCTGATTAGCTTCAATACACTGGGGGGATAGCCATACTTGCTATTCCTGTGCCCACACCCTGTTTTGAATTTAAGTGGCAACTCGCTAATCTTTTCGCGGTCTTCCCCGCATATGAAAACCCGCTGGAACTCTTTGCCACCCACGACCTTCGTCGAGTGGGTGGTTGCAATGCCCAAATAGCCAAGCAGATAATTCATTTCCCTCGCCAGTTTCTTGCTTTTTGTGGTGAATGCAATGCTGTGCTTGGCGAGAGTGCCATCCCCCTCAAGATATCCTGCGACAAATGCCTCTTTCACACTCCGGGGAGAAGTGAAAACCTCTTTTGGCACGTGCTTGGTTTCTGCAACGCAGCCCTCAAGCCCTTGCAATATCGCCTTAACATCATTCCTAAGCAGGATTGTGTAGATGGCTGTTGTCTTGCCTTTTTTCTCCCGGACAGTCGGGGTGAAGCCAAACTTATCTTCAATGTACCCAACCACCCATTTTTTAATAGTTTCATTCCCCGTAGTTATCGAAAAAGGGTTTCTCGTCCCCTCTGCAACAAACAATCCAATGAAATATGCATCGTCCTCTGTAATTGTTTCCTTTTCATTGCTATCAAGCAGCCTCGGGCAGGCCAGTGCGTCACCTTTCACTATGTCATGCGCAGGGACCCATGCAACTCCCCTGTCCCCCACGACAAGCAGCTTGTGCGGCAAAGTGATTTTGATTTCCCTGCCCCGCCTTGTCTTGATCTTTACCAGCTTATCAACTTTTTCGCGGTAAATGGCCCTTGCTTTTTGGAGCGTGACGCCGCCATTGGTCAATGAATGCACTTTTACGCACGGCACTTCAACGACAAACCCATTGTCAAACGGCTTTTCTCCAAATTTCCCCATGTAATGCCCGTACATATCCTCAATTCCCTCCAGATGGAAGCTGCTGTCGTTGAAAAACTCAATAGGGGTATCCTTTGCCACACATTTTCCGGATCCGTACCTACCATAGAACTCCGAGATGCTCCTTGTCTCTATTCCTCCCCCCAGCAGCTCATCAAGCGCCTTAGAGCCGGTGGAAATCCGCCCAACGGTTGCCCTTTTCTCAAGCAGCTGGTTCGCAGTCTCAAAGCCCATGTCCATTGAGTCACTTGCTGCCTTGATGAGCTTCTTGCAGAGCGACTCGCCCATCCCTGTAGCATCCATGAGCTCCCCAACAGCCGCCACAGCAATGCTTTCGACGGTCTTAAAGCCCGCTTCCCTAAGCTTATCGGCGGTTGCAGTGCCAACCCCCGGCAGGTCCTCTATCTCTTTTAGTTCCTTCTCTGGCATTTCATTCACCTTTAACCATGCTTATCTCCTGGATGGGATCAACCGCGCGAAAGCCACGCACTATGAATTCATCCCTTTGGAACATCTCGTTATGCCTTGGCACCCCCCTGAATGCCATCTCCTCCCCAGCTGCCTCCTTCTCATCAAAGACAGAGCTGTCTTCCTCGTATTCCTTTGCGCTGAAGCCAAGGAGCTTTTCTGCCTGTTCCCTGAAGAACACGCCGCGCACGACCCCAGTGCCATCATCCAGCTCTGCATTTACAACCATTGCCGGGACAGCCTCCCCATCGCACCCCTCGCTATACTTCTTCCCGGTCTTGCTGCATAGCTGGTAGACTGCTGGAGGGTAGACCTTTACCACAGTTGCGCGTATCTCAGCAGCCTCCCCCGGGACAAGCTCGGAGAGCTTTTTCCTATTTTCTGGCATGGCGGTTGCCCATACTGGATTGAGTGTTAGCCGCCCCCTCCACCCAAGGTGCAGCTCCAGCTTGCCGCGGCTTGCCTTCACATAAGCGCCCTCAACTGCGATTGTGTCCCCTTCCCTTATCTTCCCATTCCAGTCAGCATTGCTGTCCCATAGCACGAGCCTCCGCTCGGTGCCGTCCGAGACAATCATCGAAAGCACCTTGCCTTTCCTGCCGCCCCTCTCGAACTCAGTAAGTGGGAATATCCTCTCAACCCTTGCCACGAAATTAACGTCGTTCATCCCCTCTGAAATGCCGGACAGCTTCACCATCTCCGGCATGCCCCTCTTAGTTACCTTTAGTTCGCTGTGGTATCCCAAGCTCAGCTCCGTAAGCCCGTTCCTCTCCTTTGCAGCGGCGTTCCTTATCTCCACTTCCGCGCCGCGCTGCAGCTCCCCGTTCTCAATTATGTCGCAGTCGCCGTTCCAAAGGGTTACCCGCACCTCCCCGCTCCCGTCATTGACTATTATGCTGCTGACCTTCCCGTGCCGCTCCCCCTTTTCCCACCTCTTTACGGGGAAGACGTGTGTGACCTTGCCCTTAATGTCCACGCCCTCAAGCCCCCCCCTTATGTCGCTCACCTTCACAGGCTCGTGCCTAGGCTCGAAGCCCACATCAATCCCCCTATCTTTTGCTATCGCGTATGCAGCCCCAGCCTCGGTGAGCAGGCCGCCGTATTCCTCCTGCTTCTCACGGATTTTGGCATCCACCTCCTCGGCGGACATCCCGCTCCCAATGAGCTTTTCCACAATCTCATCCCTGCTTTCTAGCACATCGCTTACCATCGCATTCCCTTTCGGAGCCGGGGCATTTATAAACAGGGGGATATGGCTTGCCGAGGACGGCGGCGCAAGCATTAAATCCCCCGCCGTGAATAGCAGATGCATGCCCTTCAGCATATGCACAAAGGAGGAGAGGCACCACTGCACGATAATGGCATCGGTGCTTACCCTGTTCTACGGCTTCTCGCTCTGGCGCACGCAGCCGCTCGACGCCGGCATGTTTGCCCTTATTGCCTATACCCTCGGCCCGGCGCTGCTGGCGCTCTGGTACCTCACGCTCTCGTGCGGGAAAGGGTGAGGGAAGCGCCATGTTCGAGAAGATATCCGATTCCCTCTACTTCATCCGCGGCCGCCGCTTCGACTCAAACTCCATACTCGTGCTTTCGGACATCCCCTTCCTGGTCGACACGGGAACGGGCTTCCGCTTCGCCGAGCTCGCCGCCGACCTCAAGCGCATAGGCCACTGGCCCGAGGCAGTCGTGAACACCCACTGCCACTTCGACCACGTGGGGGGCAACCACTACTTCGATGCCCCGGCCTACATCCACGAGAACGACCTGCCCCACCTCCGCGACGCCGACGAATTCACCCTCGCATCCGAGTTCCAGGCCACTCTCTCCCCCTCCTCGCCGCTGCCCCTCCCGCAGGAGTTCCACGGCTGGCGCGTCATCCACACCCCTGGCCACACCCAGGGCTCAGTATGCCTCTACAACGGCGACATACTCATAAGCGGCGACACCCTCTTCGCCGGCGGCTACGGCCGCACCGACCTTCCCGGCGGCGACGGGGCGCAGATGGGCTACTCCCTCAAGCGCCTCGCCGAGCTGGACTACTCCACCCTCCTCCCGGGCCATGGCCCGCCGCTTCGGAAGAGGAGCAGGATTTAAATACCCCCACCTGCAATAATAATGTGGTGAGAATATGCCAAAACCTAAACCTAAGAAAAAAGT
>WALL01000007.1 GCA_015522845.1 Nanobdellati archaeon | reverse complement strand
TCCCCCTCCTTGAAGTGCGGCAGCGACTTGCTGCGGTATCCCCTTAGGATACGCCCGCCACGGACTGCTTGCTGCCCAACAACTGCGCTCATCTGCGTAACGTTCAATAGCGACCCCCTTGCCCCAACCCTGCTAATGACCATTGGGGCGGATGTGTCGCCAAGGTAATCGCCAGCAATGAGGCCAGCGTCCCTTCTTGCCCTTCCAAGTATTGCCATGATGTTGTCCTCAAGGGTTTCCTTTAGGGATTTCCCGGGGATCCTCTTTAGCTGGCCGTTTTTGTAGCGCTCAATGAAGTCATTTACTTCCCCTTCTGCCTGCTTGATTACCTTCTTTATTTCCACGGTTGTCTCTGGCGATACCTCGTAGTCAGACACTGAAATGGTCAGCCCCTTATCCATCATTGCAACAAGGACCATTTTTGTGCTCTTGTCGAGGAACTCCCTTGTAGCATCCGGGCCAAATTTCCTAAATATTGTGTCCAGCAGTATGCCTTGGTAGGAGACCTTGTCAATGACTCCGCTAACCATCTTCCCATTCTTAATCTTTACGTAGCCATCGCCTTTCTTGCCGTCTCCTTCTTTCCACAGGTTTGACTTGTATTCCAGGTTCAGCCCCTTGGGAAGCGCCTGCGAAAACAGAAGCTTCCCAGAGAACCGGTCGTTTGGCATATCCGGCTTTGGCACGGTGGTTATCCCTGCAGCAACAAGTATGCGCTCTGCAAGCCTCCTTGAGAACGATGCGCCCTCCTTGGTCATCAGGTAGCCGCCGGACACGAAGTCCTGATCGCCAATAATCACAGGCGCCCCAAACCGCGGCGAGATTACTTGGTTTTGGACAAGCATGAGCTTCCATGCCTCTGCCTGTGCCTCTTCTGTCTGTGGCACATGCAAGTTCATCTCATCACCATCAAAGTCTGCGTTGTAAGGCTTGCATACGGATGGATGGAGGCGGAAGGTCTTGCCCGGCAGCACCTTTACAAGATGTGCCATCATTGAGATCCTGTGCAGCGACGGCTGCCTGTTAAACAAGACTATGTCCCCATCTATAAGCTGCCTTTCCACTATATACCCCGGCTCAATCTCCTCAACAATCTCTGCCTTGCTTAGCTCTGTAACCTTTTTCCTTCTCCCGTCTGGCCGGATAACGTAGTTTGCCTTTGGGTAGCTATCCCTTCTCACATACTCCTTAACCGACTCAATGTTCCACTCGGTTACGTGCTCAGGGACAGTTAGCTCCTCTGCAATTGGCAGTGGGACGCCAACTTCGTTAATGGACAGGTTGGGGTCGGGCGAGATTACCGTACGTGCCGAGAAGTTAACGCGCTTCCCTGACAGGTTATACCTAAACCTCCCCTCTTTTCCCTTTAGCCGCTGGGCAAGGGTCTTTAGCGGGCGCCCCGACCTATGCCTTGCAGGGGGAATCCCGCTGACCTCATTGTTAAAGTATGTAGTTACGTGGTATTGCAGGAGGTCCCAAAGGTCCTCAATGATTAGCTGCGGCGCACCAGCAGCGATATTGTCGCGCAGCCTTTGGTTAATGCGCAGTATGTCAACAAGCTTGTGAGTAAGGTCGTCCTCACTCCTTTCCCCGGTCTCAAGTGTGATTGAGGGGCGTGTGGTTGTTGGGGGCACCGGAAGGACAGTCAGTATTGCCCATTCCGGCCTTGCAACCTTGGGGTTAATCCCAAGTATACGCAGGTCACTGTCGGGTATTAGCTCCATCCTCCTCCTTATGTCGCTTGGGAGCAGGCGCTGGTCCCCTTCAAAGAAGGTGGTTGGCTTGACGAGCTTTATGCTTGATTGCTTTGCCCCGCAATGGGGGCACTTGTTAACTTTCTTTGAGCGCTGTATGATCTCAAGGGCCGTATCCTCATCAAATTCCTCCTCGTCTTCTGTTAGCAGGCTCTTAAACTCTGCAAGCTCTTTCTTGTCAAGCAAAAGCCTTCCGCAGGACTTGCATGTTGCCTTGAGGAGCGTATAAATCATCTTAACATAGCCAACGTGTATTACCGGCCTTACAAGCTCAATATGCCCGAAGTGGCCAGGGCAAGACACCATCCTTGCGCCGCAGGTCTTGCACCTTAGTCCAGGGTCTATGACCCCCAAGTGCAAGTCCATTAGCCCGCCCTCAATGGGATAGCCGTCTTCATCATACGTATCAGGCGTGACAACGCGTATCTGGCTTATCCTCCTTATATCATCTGGGGACATTATCCCAAACTCAACGCTCTTGATTTTTTTCTGTACAGGAACCATATGCATCACGCCTTATCCTCCAATACAAGCTTTGGCCTTATGTCAAGTGCCTTAAGCTCGTTCAGCAGCAGCTTGAACGCATAGCTCATCTCAACGGGCTGGACGTCTGTCGAGCCGCAAAGCGGGCAGTATTTTTTCTTGCGTATTTTGTCCTCAATTGCAATCGAGCCGCACTTCTCGCATACCAGCTCTGTAACGAGGTCTGACTCCTTCAGCAGCCTCTCAAGCAACAGCATTGATGCACCATGTCCTATCAGCGTGTCGCGCTCCATCTCCCCAAACCTAAGGCCGCCTTCCCTTGCCCTTCCCTCGGTTGGCTGGCGCGTAAGTATCTGGACTGGGCCACGCGAGCGTGCGTGCATCTTGTTGCTTACTAAATGCTTCAGCCGCTGGTAGTAAGTTACACCAATGAATATTTCTGCCTCAATCCTTTCTCCAGTCTTGCCGTTGTAAAGGACTTCTTTCCCGTTAGGTGCAAAGCCGTGCTGCCTAAGGACTTCCTTCATATCCTCATAGCCTGTTTCCTCAAAGGCAGTTGGATCATACTCTTTTCCTCCGAGTGAAGTCGCCTTGCACCCCAGTATCTCAAGTATATGCCCAACCGTCATACGCGAAGGCACTGCGTGGGGGTTCATTATTAGGTCAGGGGAAATCCCATCAGCAGTGAAGGGCATGTCGTGCTGTGGCACTATCAGGCCGATAACCCCTTTCTGCCCATGCCTTGATGCAAACTTATCCCCAATCTCCGGTATCTTTTGCGAGCGCACCCTTACCTTTACAAGCTTGTTGCCCGTCGGTGCCTCTGTAACCATTACCGAGTCAACGACGCCCTCTTCGCCATGGCGGAGTATTATCGAGTTCTCCCGCCTCTTCTCCTCTATCATGGACAGCTCGCCAACTTCTTCAAGGAACCTTGGCGGCGAAGTCTTCCCTATCAGCACGTCCCCGCCATGGACCTCAGCCTCCGGGTTGACTATTCCGTCCTCGCCAAGGAAGCGGTATGCCTCCTCGCCGCGGTATCCCTGTATCTCTGGCTTAGGGAGCTCAAACCGGTCTTTCTGCCCCCCGGGATACCTGCGCTCTTCTGCAGAATATGTCCGGTAGAACGTTGTCCTGCCAACGCCCCGCTCTATTGATGCCTTATTTAGGATAAGTGCATCTTCCATATTATAGCCATGGAACGGCATTATTGCCACAACTAAGTTCTGCCCTGCTGGCCTGCGCGGAATCCCTATGAGCCTTGCCTGCTTTGTCAGCGCAAGCGGTCGCTGCGGATAGTGCATGACATGCGCTTGTGTGTCCATCCTAACGTTGAAGTTGCTTTGGTATACCCCAAGTGCCTGCTTAAGCATTGCAGATGCCATTGTTACCCTTGGGGACGAGTTGTGCTCTGGGTAAGGGGCGACTGCAGTTACAACCCCCAGTATTAGCGCGGGGTGGACCTCAACATGGGTATGTTCTGGTGTGATGTCCTTGTATGTTACAGCTATGTAAGCATTCTCCTCCTCCTCTGCATCAAGGTACTCTATGACGCCCTCCTTTACAAGGCCATCCAGGCTAATCTTCCCCTTTTTCAGGTCTTCTTCATGCTTTTTAGTCAGCAGGGGCTTTCCGTCCTTGACAACAATCAGCGGTCTCCTTGCCCGCCCGCTATCAACATTAATGTAGACCTCATCAACATCCGGGTAATAAGCCACATTCAGCTCGCTTGGGAGCTCGCCAGACCTCCTCTTCTGCCTTATGCTTTCAGAGAGCTCCCGCCCGTTTTGGTGGTATCCCACAAGCTTGCCGTTGATATACACACTTGCCTTTTCCATATGCTCACCTGCTAAAGCTTACCCCCAGCTTCTCAAGGGACTTTTCAATGTTCTCTTCAGGGTATCCAGACGAGATCACTACGCCAAGTGCAAAATTCTTCACGAGGCCACAGGACTGCCCTTCTGGGGTTTCGTTGGGGTCTATCTTCCCCCAGTGGGTTGGGTGGAGGTCCCTTGCCTCAAAGTGCGGGTGCACCTTGCTGAGTGGGGATATGACTCTCCTTAGGTGCGAGAGTGCCGACATGTAAGTTGTCCTGTCAAGCAGCTGGGACACGCCAGTCCTCCCACCGACCCAGTTGCCAGTTGCCATTGCATAGCGGATGCGGTCAGTCATTGCATCCGGCCTTACCAGCGTGCGGACCTGCAGCTTCTTGCCCCTTGCAAAGACACGGTCAATCTGGTAGTTCACATCCTTGACAAAATAGCCAAACCCATAGCGGAATAGCTCCTCCATGAGCATCCCTGAGAGCTTTATGCGCTTGTTTGCATAGTGGTCCTTGTCGTCCTCTTCGCGCTTCCCATTTGCAACCGCTGTTGCCTTCTCAATCATCCTGCAAAGGAAATGGGCTTTCTTTAGGCGGGATTCAGCATCTATGCCAATGTGCGGCAGCAGGTAGTTATCCAATATCTGGAGTGCCCTTGCGTGCCTGTACTCCTCTGGCTGGCCAGCTGCAACCCGCTTCCCAATGTAGTCGATTGCCTCCTCCGTGCTCTTGACATTGACAGCCTCCATATTCAGGAGGAGGTCGTTGATGATCTCTGGCTGGTCTTTGAATGCCTTGAACACATCATTATCGCTTGACAGCCCAAGTGCCTTTAGCACAGGGATCATGTTCAAGTTCTTTGGCGAAGCCGGGAAAGAGACGTAAAAGATGCCCTCCGGCTTGCGCTCCACTCCAATTTTTGCGCGGAAGGCATCCTTTACAGAAAATATGCGCACAACAACAACATCCTTGCCACTGCGCTTTTCCTTTGAGATTATGACACGGTTTGGTGCGAGGTCCTCAATTGAGACAAGAACCCTTTCCGATCCGTTAATGATGAAATAGCCTCCAGTGTCGAGCGGATCTTCGCCTGCTTCCACAAGCTCATCCTCACTCATCCCATTCAAGTAGCACAGCTTTGACTTAAGCATCACCGGCAGCTCCCCAATGAACACTTCCTCTGACTGCTTCTCAACCCCATCTTGGATAAGGGCCATCTCAAGGAAGACCTGCGCAACATAGCTCCTGTTCCTTAGCCGTGCTTCCATTGGGAGTATTTTTCTCCTCGAGCCATCTGCCTCCACTATCCTGGGCTTCTCAAGGCGCGCTTTGCCGAGCTTGATTTTTATTCCCTCTTGGTGTGACTCTATCACGCCGACCTCATCAACTATCTTTTGGATTTGGTTGTCAAGAAAATAATTGTACGACTCAATGTGCTGCTTGACCAGCCCATTTTCCTTTAAGAATGCTTCAGCTACTTCCCACGGCATATTGTCACCCTTTTGCGCTACACTACCACACGGTAATAAATTGCCTTTCCCGCAGTTATTGAGTTTCGGGTTATCTTCAGCACCTGCCCTTTCTTTGCGCCAATGGCTTTGGCTACGGGATCTTCAGCCTTTATTTTTGGCAGCTGCTCTTTAGTCACCTTGTACTGCTTAAGGACGCGCTCAACAGCAGCGTCGGACATAATCTCATGTTTGGGGACAAGGGAATGTCCCAAGATGATATCAGAATCTAACACGCAGCGTTCCCCCTAAAAACTCGCATAGAATTCGATAGCGGAGCGTGCTATTGTTCTGCTAGCCTTTGTTTATAAATGTTTCGGTCTCTAGCTAAAAAAAATCGCATAAGCTGCCATCATCACCACTAAAATGGCAACTGCGCCAGCCAAAGCAATTATTGCCTTCTTGGCTTTCCCCTCTGCTTCAACGCCATCGACCTTTGATGCCATCTCCATTATCCTGTTGATATCGGCAGGGGAATATCCCATTTCCTTAAGCTTCGCGGCTATTGTCGAATCGCCGTGCCCCGCCTTCTCCAGCTCCCTAACCGTCTTGACGATGTCGTAGTCTATCTCCACTGGGCCTGCCGATGCCTCCGGATTTGGGGCACCAGGTACCGGCGGGGCTTCCATACGCGGTTTTCTGCGAGTTTTCAACCATAAGAATAGGGCTATCACAAGTAGGGCAACGCCAACAGCCGCCAGTATGCCAATCCTGCTTTCCTCGGATTCAATGTACAGGCGCTCGTTTCCAGCCTCAAGCAAGTCAAAGACGGCCTTTCCATCAACAATTTCTCCGTTCTCCACCTTGGTTATCTTTCCCGGCATTTCCACGGTGTAGGTCATTGAGATGCCCATGGCCTTTGCCATGGCCGGATTTGAGTTTTCTTGGCCGCCCCCCTCATTCCCAAGGAGGGAAGTCATGTTTGGGCGATAGCTGTATTTTGCCCCCAGAATCGTGGCCCTCTTTTTGAAGCCGTCTTTCTCGGTTAGTTTTCTTTTTGCCGTGATGGTCATAATGAGCTGTTCCTTGTTCATTTCACAATGGATGTCGCTGTAACCCAGCTTTTCCATCTTGGTTTTGGTTTCCCCACAGTCCATCATCCCCCCACTGCCCATCGCTGCCCCACTGTCTTGCATGCCCATGGACACCAGCCCGGTCCCACCGCTGACAGGGCTATTATTTTCCAGTGGGGGGTTGTCCCCAAATGAGATGTTGTCCTTTATCATGGAGCCCAGGTTTGCCATTCCGCTCATGTTGATGGTCATCTTAAAGTCAGCCATCCCGTCAGGATGGATTTTTTCGCTTATGTCAACCTTGATGCAGCCCATCAGCAATACCATAAAAAGGACGATTGCCAACGGGGCAATTCGCTTTAGGGCGCCCATAACCAACAATAATAATCGCTGATATAAAAACATGCTCTCCCAAGCGCCCCCGTCGTGGATCCAAACGGCCCTTTCTGCTACGGCTGCTTTGCAAGCAGCCGCCCGGTGGAAAAGCGCCGGCGGAAAACTAGAATCC
>WALL01000006.1 GCA_015522845.1 Nanobdellati archaeon | reverse complement strand
TTTTTGCAAAATTATTTACATGGGTAAGCGCAGGGGCAAAGGGAAAAAGCACAGGCAGATGGAAAAGGAGCGGGAGCTAGACGATAAGTACGGCAAAAAACAGAAGCTCTACCTCGTCAGCACTGCGGCCGGTCCTGTTTATGTTCCCGAGGGCGACCGCGTTGCGGTGCGCGTGCACAACCGCATAACCAGCGTGCCCGTAGAAAAGCTCACGCCGGATATGCACGTGATATTCTGGAAGCAGGTTCTTTCCCACCTCACACTCGATGATGTCCACAACGACTTGATGAAGGCGCAGTTCTCTCCGCGCGCCCAGGAGCTTGTTCGCCGTGTTGTCTGGGAGAAGCTGCCGAAGAAAGAGAGGGACAGGCTGAACACAGAGCTGGAAAGGCAGATAGCGAGCGAGCTCCCGAAGAGGGGCAGGGCGGTCATCGGCAGCTCGGCATACCGCGTTGCGCACAAGCTGCTTCACGAGCGCGGTCCCGGCGGGGAGGAGATCCCCGTGCTGAGGCGCCTGCTGTTTGAGCATTTCCTCTCCGGGAAGGCGGACTTCGCCCCCGAGGAGGTTAGGGGGGAAGGCTTCCGTGAGAAGCTGTTCAAGGCAGGCGGCGCCGACTTTTCTGGCAGAACATACTCGCAGATAACCAACTGGATAAGGGACAAGGCCGCAGGGCACATGTTCGGGAAGCGCCTCTACGAGCTGGAAGAGCATGAGCGAAAGCAGCTGCCGTCGGAGGGCATGCTCAAGAGCTGGCTCCGGGGCGAAGTCACCATGCCCCGGAAGCAGGAGCACCTGAAGCTAGTGGCAGATGCCACCGGCAACAGCGAGCTTTACAAGCTATCCGGGCTTTCGAAGGTTGGGAGGTTCTGGGCCGGAAGGCGCTCGGCGCTTATGGCTTATGTCCACGGCCTCCGCGGTGAGGGAACGGGTGAGGGCAGTGGCTGGGGAAAGCCGGCGTCGCAGCTGACCGAACTCGAGGCTATACTCAACAAGCGCATCCACGAGATACGCGACAAGACCGTCACTGTTGGAGTCAATGGGATTACAACGGTAACAGCGCGTCCGGGCGAGCTCGAGAGGAGCCCAGAGCACAAGCGCCGTGCAAAGCTGTCGAAGGACATAGTTAGGGCACCGGCGGGTCTGGGAGACTTCGAGAGGGAGCTCAATAGGCTGGGCATCGACACAAACGGATTGCTGGTCTCCACGTGGGAGAACGACCGCGAGCTTAGGCGGAAGGCGAAAGAGCGCGAGGAGCGCAGGAAGGAGCACGAGAAGCTCGAGCAGAAGGCGTGGGAGCAAATGGGTGACTTCTTCGACCTGCCCGAGAAGGAGAGGCAGCGGGTTGCAAAGGAGCTGGACGCCTTGCGCCGCAGGAAGGAAGCGGAGGAGCGGAAGCTCGAGGAGGCACGGAGGAAGCTAGAGAGGGCAAAGGAGATAGACGAGCTGCAGGAGAGGAACCAAGAGAGGATGGAATATGAAACTACAATCTACAATGCGCTCTTGAACGCCGCCGGCAGCAAGGGGCATGGCTTCGGCGAGGCTACTGGCATGGATGCCATGGTTCAGCTCATTGACTTCCTCGGCGAATACGGCCCGGACAGGGAGCGCTTCTTGAACGACAAGAGGGTGGAGGCGGAGGCGGCCAAAAAGGTCGTCGATGGGGAGATAACCCGGCTGCCGGAATATGCAAAATACCTTTTGGAGAACGGGCATTCCCACACGGGCTTCTACAAGCGGCTCTGGGAGAACAGCAAGGCGCTGCAAGAGATGCCACTGGAGCGGTTCCTCTCAAAGTTCCATGAGTATGACTTCAATAATTACAGGGGCGCTAAGAACGACCTAAAGAAAAAGCGCCCTAACCAAAGGGAAGCAGCGCGGAAGAGGATGGAAGAGAGGCAGGGCAGGATGGCGTCCGAGGAGGTTGCGATGTTTGACTACCTTGTGGAACACCATGCGGATGCCGTCGAGGCGCTCCACAGGCACACGCAGGAGCTGCCGGTAACGTTCAGGCCGTACTCATTCACCCGCTTTTTGGAGCACAATGAGAAGGGCAAGGTGGAGCCAGGCCACTTATGGAACAGGAAGGCTAGAAAGGCCTTTGAGGACGCGATGTACCGGGACTATCTTGATAGCGGCTACCGCGATGGCTACCCGCTCCTGCTTGGCAAGGGCAGGCGGAAGGAGAAGAAGGGGAAGGGGCGCAGGTAGTGCTGCCAGCGAACAAGTGCGCCGAAGCGCAGGTTCTCTTGCAGCCCGTGCTTCTCTTAGCGACAGCCTAACCGCTTTCTGCGGGAGCGTCCAAGAGAAGCTGGAAAGGATTGGCGCCCAGGGCCGTTTTCCATCAATGCTTTTTTCTGTGAGCCTTTGGTTCTGTAATGCTTAGCCGCAAAGGCGAACCTTAACAGAAAAGGATTGGCGCCCAGGAGCGGATTTGAACCGCCGACCTTGTGGTTGCTGTCAGGCCATTTCCGCCAGCGCTTTTCACTGCGCTTCACAGAAAGGGCTGTTAACAGCCACACGCTCTTCCATGCTAAGCTACCTGGGCACAGGCGAAAAAGTTTTGTTGTTTTCGTTTAAAAAGCTATAGCTAAGCCCTGTTGTCTGCGGGTGGTTACCCATTTACTTATTGTTCTTTAGGTGGTAGTAAACAGTGCGGAGGGGTATCCCCATTCTCTTTGCAATGTCCTTCACCGGAACCCTTTGCTGGCGGAGCGACATAATCTTGCCAAGGGTCTGGCTGTCGTATTTCTTTGGCCTTCCAACCCCCACCTCATGGTGCTTGATTGTTACTCCCCTCTCGTTGAGGGTCTTAAAGACACGGGTGCTTGTCTGCTTGAGCAGGCTAGGCGGGCATGCCAAAAGCTCCAGGTTTGGAGCGCTTTCAAATATGCTCATCACAATATCCATTGACGGCCGGGCGTTGATATACAGCTCCCTTGTTTCTGGGCGCAGGTTCTTGATTTGCTGAAGCAGCTCGCTCTTATTCCGCGTTTGGATCATTTCCATACTATCACCTTTCGTTTACCGTGTCGTATAGTTTATGCATACTCCCTTTAAAAAGCTTTATGGTAGGAAGTCTTTCTTACCTATTTTCTCGGGCAGATAAGTCTCGGTAATGAACCTAAGGCCCTTTGAGGACAGCGCTTCCAGCTCAGCCTTTTTCTTGCTTTTAATCATCTTGTCTATCTCCCTCTGCCACTCGGGCGCCTGGAACCACGGGTACTCCTTGAGCTCGCGCGCCCTCTTCAGGTCAATGTCCTTCGCCTTGATGGTATAGTTGTCCAGCCCGTAGTGCTCTATGTCAGTCATGGTCAGCCCGAGGAATTTTGCGTTGCTCGTCCCAAGCCTATTTGAGACGTGGGCCAGGTTCATCGAGCCCCATTTGATAACGGAGTAGATGTACCACCCATATGCGTCCCCATCTGTAAAGATGTAAAGCGGGACCTTGTGCTCCACGGAGAGCCGGTTTGCAAGCCGGCGTACGCCGCGTGCTGCCTGCCCCTGTGAAGTCATGAGTATGCAGTTCTGGTCTACCCAAAACTTGTCCTCATGAAGCCTTTCAAATGCTGCGTTCTTCTCAATCAGGAGTATGTAGTCAGCATCAACGGACTTAAATTCTATGTTCTCAACGTTGGACGGGATCGACCACCCCCCAGAGCCAAGCTTTGACCAGTCGACGGTGTCTCCGCGGTCCTTTATAACAACATTCCCAACAACCCTGCCGCGGACGTCAGCGTTCAGGTGCAGCTCCTCACGGAGCACATCAAGCATGGTCTCAATGTCAACAACGATCGGGTCGGATTCGCTCTGCTCCTCGACCGTGTTTTCCTTTGTGCCGGGTATTGTGCGCTTCAGCGCGTAGTACATGTCACGGAGGGAGGTGGTTATCCCCTCGTCGACGAGCTCGTTCCGCACCCACGCCGCGACCAGCATGGTCTGCATGAACTTCCGTGCATGTGCCACATTCATGAAGCTGCGCTTGCTGTAGGTCTTTCCCAGCTCAAGCTGCTGCTTCTTCTCGTTGAAGTGTATGTTAGAGAGGGAGCGTACGGGCATCTTGAATGCAGGGGGCTTGCCCTCTTTTATTTCCTCTGCAATCTCCTTTCCAAGCTCAGTAAGCTTAGATGAGACTTCCTTGTCCTTTGGGGTTGCCTTTTTCTTTGGCATTATCCATCACGCTCCTCTTCTGGCCCATCACCCATCTGCCCGGCCGCATATTTCCTGTTGATCATGTCAAGAAGCTTTACCTCAAGCTCCTTCTTGCTGTCGCCTGTAAGCTTTGCTACTGCCCCTGCGACTTCTGGGACATACTTTAACAAGGTCTTGCGCTTTGCCTGCTTTTCGCCCTTCCGTGCCTCCCTGCGTATGTAAGAGCCAACTGACCTCCCGACTTCCATTAGCGCAAGTGCGACTTCCTTGTGTATCTCGTCAATGTCAGCAATTGCCTGCTTGCCCGCAGAGGTATATGGGATATAAGTGGATGTGACATTTACGATTATGGTTGCAGGCACATCATCAAGCTTGCGCATGCCATAGCGCTTCCAGTCTATCTCATTCACGACCTTTGTGATTACGTCGCCGCCAGCGTCAAACAGCAGTGGTGCACGGTTGGCGAACCGCATGACCTCAGTCTTTGCACTGTCGCCATTGCCCTTGCCAGCCTTCCCGCCATATGCAATCCCGACCTCAACAATGAAAGGCACGCCGCCCCGGTATACAGATGGGGAGCGCGTCCTTACTGCGTGGAACTCTGGCTCAAGCACGTTTAGTATGGCCTTTTCTATCTGCTTCTCGCCCATTGGATACAGGTTGCTGGTGTTTGGCGCGAGGAACTTGGTCTTTTTTATGGCATCGACTATCTCTTCAGCATCGCGCCAAGTTACGGAGTCAGGCTTGCGCTTGAAGTCAATGCTAGTTAGCTTCTCAATCTCATCTGCCTTTGCGCTGCTCATGCGGTCAAAGGTCTGCGTGAGGAAAGACTTGATTGTCCGTGCCTTTGCATGGTGTGCATAGTCAAGCAAGTCATCGACTGTGATTCCTTTGGGGTGTGGCTTGCTTGGCTTCGGCTTTTTTGGGAGCACATGGACAGCCCGCTCGTAGACAAACCTTTGCTTGTCTGGCGCAACAAAGGTTATCTTTGCATGAGGGTTTGCAACTGCTGTCCTTCGCAGGTATTCGGCTGGCCCATAGTCGCTCCAATTGAATGTGACATCCTTAAACTCCGCAATTATCTTGGTGCCCTGCATGTCGCCGGGGTATTCAACCTCCCCGGAGATGAGAGGCCGGTTCCTCTTGACGTCGAACATGACCTCGCACTCGTAAATCTTGCCTTTTTGGGGGGAAGTGACTATCTTGGTTGGCTTGCCAGTTGTTATCTGGCTGTACATTGTGCAGCCTGATGCGCCTATCCCCTGCTGGCCGCGCTGCTGGATGAACCTGTGGAATTTTGTGCCTGCAAGCATCTGTGCAAACACCTTGCCCACATGGGTCTTCGGGATCCCAGGGCCGTTGTCCTGTACGGTCACACGGTAGTGCTCGTTCCCCAGCTGCTCTATCCTCACGTATATGTCCGGGAGTATGCCCGCCTCCTCGCATGCATCCAATCCATTTGTGACATACTCATGTACAATTGTTGTCAGCGAGCGGATCTTGCCAGAGTAGCCAAGCATCTGCCTGTTCTTCTTGAAGAACTCTGCAACGCTGTGCTCCCTGAATTCCTTGAATATTGTATCTGCCTTTGTCATAGCTGTCCCTGCTTTCGCTGTATCTCCTTATAAACGTCCCCGTGCGGCGTTCCGCTTGCGAGCTTTACGACTGCCTCAGCAGCTAGCTCAGCCGATTCCACATCCCCTATAATTGCAACTGTCTTCCCGTAGATGCTTATGTATGCGCCAGTATATTCCTCAAGCATATGGCGTGCCTTCCCCTTTGTGCCTATTAGCCTTGCACGCTGCCTTGCAAGGTCTTTTTCATTCCTGACCAGCTCCGGCAGGTGGATTATCCTCAAGTAAATGTCATCCCTAAGCAGCTCCATCGCACGCTCGGCTGAGAAGCCCCTGGCAATTGCCTGGACGATATTCATAGCCTTGAGGGCCATAGCAGCGTTCTTCTCAGTCCTTTCTATTGTTACCTCGCCGCTTTTGCTGTCAATTTTTAATTCGAGCCCAGTGCGTTCTTCAATTAGCTTTTTAGTCTTTCCCTTCTCGCCGATGAGCACGCCTAGCCTCTCGTGGGGAACAAGAATAATTTCCTCGTAGTCCATGCCAAATCCTACAATATCCATTTTCTCTAGTGCCATTTATATACCTTTCGGCTATAGAATGCCGTAAAATAGCGGTTTTACACTAAAATTTTGGGGTTTTTGGGGGCTTACAGGAAAAAATAGTTATTGCAATAGATATCCAATAGATATAAATACAACATCTGTTTTATAGCATCATGGCCAAAGTCCTTGTTTCCATGCCAAGCCAGATGCTAAAGGCACTTGACAAGCTAGTTAGCGAGGGGTTCTACGCCTCTCGCTCGGAGGCAATACGTGATGCGCTGCGCCTGCTTTTCCAATCACAGGAGGAGGCGCCAGAGCCGCCCCAAGGCGGGGAAGTCATGGACTTCTTAGGCACCATGGGCGAGCCTAAAGACTTTAGTTATAGTTAAAAATAAGGTTTGCAATAATTAATGTATGGCATCTGTCAGCGGGCTTCTTAAGAAGCGCAAGAGGATACGGGAAGAAATATACAAGCGTGAGGAGCACTTTGACAGCTGGCTCAGGTCTGTTGTGCTAAGACACTTAAAGCCAGACATGGGCGATAGCGAAGGGGAGTTTTTTGTGGACCTTTGGGATGCTCTTCACTTGCCAAAGCTTGATAGCATGCACTTTTCCAAGGCAGAAATCGAGGCACTTAGGCACATTCCCTCTGGCAGTAAGAAGGCTACCTTGCTATCCCGCTCTTCAAGCCTTGTTGGCAGGGCAAGAAAGCTTGATGCGCTGGGCAGGTCTGTCCGCATGGGGCTATTGCGCAGCCCCCAGTTCACCATCAATGAGCTCCGTGAGCTGCATGCCCGTTATGGCCAGGAATTCCCAGAGCCGGGCTTTGACCTGGAGCAGCTTTCCAACGAGGTAAATGAGTTCGACAGGCAGCTTGAAGAGGTAAACCAGCAGATAGAAAAGGCAAAAGAAGAGAGGAGAGGCAGGGAGGCGCTTCTCAATGAGAAGAAGAGGATTGAGCAGCAGATTAAGCGGAATAATAAGCGCATTGCAGAGTTAAACAGGGAAACCCAAGAGATATTCAATAGTTCAAGCACGCCCGGGCTGATGCATGCGGAGTTTGAAAAGGCAGTGCACTCAGACTCAAAGCTTGAAGAGGCAATAGTGGATTTGGTTGGGGCTTTGAAAAGCGAGAAGGACGAGCTTAAGAGAAGCAAGATGCTTAAGGAGCACCATGAATGGCTGATTTGGGAGCACGAAAAGCGCGGGATCCCTGTCCCAAATGCCCTTATGAGGTTTTATCATATTAACATGAAGAGCATCTCCCTTTTGGAAAACAGCCGCAGCCTTTTGGCACGCCTTAACAACATCTACCGGCAATTAGGCGAGAAGCCAAAAGGGGAGCAGCGGGTTAGGCCAAAAAAGGCAATTCCCAAGGCAGTGGGGACGCCACCCGCCGGCCCCCTTGAGCAGGAGGTAGCCCGCCACCAGCATGAGCTGGATATGCTGCTCAGGAAGCGGGAAGAATACGGTAGGAGGGAAAAAGAGCTGCTTGGCAGGGTTTCAAGGCTTGGGCCAGAGATAGCCAGCAGGATGCCAAAAAGCCCATCTGCTGAGGAAGCAGCAGGCAGCCTGATGGGGCTGTTTGATAAGGAGGAGCTAAATTCGCTGTACCGTGCGGTTGCACGGGTCTATAGCCACGATGCAGTTAAGGCATCGGGGATAAAGGCAGATAGCTTGGAGATAACCCACTCCAATGGCGGGGTAAAGTATGCTGATCCGCAGGCAATTGAAGTCATATCCAGTGCAAGGGAGAAGCTTATGAATGGGGAAGTTAAGCCCGGCACAACACGGGCTGCTTGGGAATACCTCAATGACCTTAACAAGGCAATGGGCGAGAGCTTTGGCACCATAATCCCTAATTTTGACCCAACTGAGGGCAGCCATTGGGATAAGCTTAGCCGCATAGTCAATGCAGTCTACGGCGTGATGGAGCTGCACAAGGAGCTGGCAAGGCACATTGGCGAATATGCTGCGCTTAACGATAGGATAGCCAAGCGCCAGTCGCTCCTTGAAGATGCAAAGCGGCGCCTTGAGAAAAAGAGGCTTAGGAAGTGATGTAGCCAAATAGCTTATCGCCTATTGTTTCCACCCCAAGCTTTGAGAAGAATTTAGCAACGTTGTCGCAGTCCCTTTTTAGGAATTCCAATGCACGCGGGTGGGTTAGTGGCACAGCCTGGCCCATGTCAATCATCCATGGCCTCCCTTTCCACCATAATAAGTTGAACTCACTTAAGTCGCCATGCACTAGGCCAGCAGCGTAAAGGCTTTTCATGTCCTTGGCAGCCATCCAGTAGGTGCCTTCCGGATCTTCCAGCTCTGCGCCCTTTAGTAGCGGTGCGCTGTATTCGCTGCCTATGAAATCCATTACAAGGATGTTATTTAGGCAGAAATGCGGCTGCGGGACATGGCAGCCAGCGTTGTATGCAATGCTAAGGTTCTTAAACTCCTTACGGCACCATGTTAGCACGATTTGGCGCCTCTTTGGGCTTGCATGCTCAAAGCGCCTGTCGCCTTCAATATACTTCCACATTGCCTGGAAGTCACTGGTTTCCATCCTGTAGATTTTGTATGCCCGCACTTCCCCTTTTAAGTCCCAGCCCTTGAAGACATTTGCTTCCTTGCCGGTTGAGACAACGCCGCTAAGATAGTCAAGCTGGCCCTTTGTTGCAAGCTTCCAGACAGTGTTAGCAGTGAACTCATCAAAAGCCTCTTTCTCAATCTTCCTGTCATCAGCGCCTTTTTCGCGCCCCTCCTCCTTAAAGAACCTGTGCTCAAATTTTTCCCAGTCCACACCTTATTATTGGCATAAGGCATTTAAAAAGCCGCGCTGGGCATTAAGGCAATCCGGCAGCGGATTGCTGCTGGTATGTCAATAGCGAAAGCTATTTATTGTACAACTGCATAAAATAACCTTTAATGGTTGGGACTAAGCAAAACATGGATGACTTTTGCTACTATAAATGCAGGGACTGTGGAAAGCGCTATCTTGGCTACCCGCCGGAAAGGTGTTCCTGTGGCTGCACTGTCTTTGACCTTGTTCTTGGCGAGGATTACTGGCAAATGAAAAACCGTATCCTTGCTGTGGTTGATCGGCAGCGGAAGTAGTGCTACACCAGCCTGACTACATTCTCCCTGCCGTGCGGCTCCCGCTTGGCGATGCCCTTTTCCTCAAGCGACCGGATTAGCTTGTTGAATTTCACTGGATTCATCCCCAACTGCTGGATGAGCTCCTTTTGGCGCATTGGCCCATGGCGCAGGAGCCCAACCGCCTTTTCCTCATCGCTTTCCAGCTTGCCATAGCCTAAAATGCGGCGCATGAAGCCCATAGTTCCAAGATGGCATGCATCAATAAATATTTAACCTTGCTCTGTGTTTTGTTTGCTATGTATGTGACATTGGGCGACTTGAGGCCAATGGGAAAAGCTGCTGTTTGGGTGCTATTTGGTGGGTGCAACTGGAAATGCCCCTACTGCTATGAGAGGGATATCCTTGATGTGGCTAGCTGCAAGAAGAGCAAAAAATGCCGTGTTGTCAGCGTGCAGCAGCTTGTTGGTGCCATACTGCAGGTAAAGCCAAAGCTTGTTAAAATAGGTGGGGGGGAGCCAACTGAACAGGCACGCCAGCTTGAGATGTTTTGCACTTATTTAAAGTCACAGGGGGTTGCCATACAGCTCCATACAAATGGGTCCCATCCTGAGGTTGTTGGTGACCTGCTGTCAAAGCACCTTGTGGACATGGTATCTGTGGATGTTAAGGCGCCCCTTGACAACGAGCGGCTTTACAAGAAGATGACTGGGGGGCTTGGGAGCCCACAACCAGTGAGGGAGACAATAGATATTGCCCGCGACAAGGCACAGATGACTGAGATAGTTTACCCGGTTATCCCCGGGCTGAATGACAAGAAGGGATATGTTATAGCCATCGCAAAAGACCTTTATTACTGCTCAATCTTTACAGTCCAGGGATTTGACAAGCGCCGGCCGTCAGCTGATGAGAAGCTTTATCGTGAAACTGATGTCCCAACCCGCGAGCACTTAATAGAGCTTGCAAAAGCCGCTAGAGATGCATTCACAAACGTAGACTCGGTTAGGGTAATATCCTACAAGGGGGAAGAGGAGATTTAAGCAAACCAGTCCTCGCTGCTCTTCAGCTTTGCCTCAAGCCCGGCAATCTCGCGGTTTGCCTCGTTTAGTGTGCTCTGCCGTGTTGCCTCATCAATTTGCCGCTTAAGGTATTTGTACTCAATGCGCTTTATGAGCTCGCGGGTTTCCTTTATTGCGCGGATAATTGGCTCCCGCTTTTCTATCCAAAGCTTGTAACTTTTAAATGCAAGCCTTTTGGCATCCGCATGGCCCATCCCCTTTATGCAAAGCTTTGCCTCTACTTTTTTAGGGGGCATGCCCGCATCATACTGCAGCATACAGTAATGGCTTAGGTTTTCCTTTCGCTTCCCTGGCGGAAGGTTATAAAGCTTGGCGGGCCTCTCTGCACTTGCCTCCTTTTTCGCTTTTTCCTCTATGTCTTTTGGAGGCGTGTATTTCGGCCTGTCTTTTGGGACTGCAACTATGTCGCCCATATCATCAACATTGAATTCCTCACCAAACTGCTCATGCAGCCTAGCAAGGTCCTTAGCGCGTGCTGGCAGCGGCTTTTTCTTTGGCCCTTCTGTCGCTTTCATTTCGCCCGGCACTTTTGGCTTTGGAGGCATTGCTGGCGAGCCCTCAAACTTAACGAGCCCGAGCCCTTCTTCTACATTGGTCTTCTCTTCTGGGCCTATTGACGGTGCCTCATCAATTGGCCGTGCAAGCAGTGATTCAAGCGAGCTGGTCTCAACACTCATGCCTGCCTCTTCTTCTTCCTCAATGTCCTCTGGGCTTGGGAGCTTTGGCCCACTCGGCTTGTTGACTATGTCCTCAAGGTCAGTATGCTCTTCTGGAGCGACGCCACCCGCAGCTGGCGCACCGCTTGGGGCATGCTGCTTTTTGCCACCAAACGCCTTTAGCACACCTATAAGCGCAGCTAATGCAGCCACTGCACCAACCAGTGCCTCATCTGGAATTCCCAATACCACAACACCAGTTACAGAGAAGGAGTTAAAAAGGGTTGCTATCGGCCGAAACCTCAGCCGGCGCGGTAGACGAGGGCGGCTCAAGGCCGCCCGGCGGCAGGTGCGCATGGACCGGCAGCCTTTTGGATTCACCAGCCAGCGCGGTAGACGAGGGCGGCATATGAAGCCCCGCAATAGGCATGCCGTTTTTCTATCAATGCTTCCACGCCCCCTTTTCTGTGAAGCATTACAGAAAAAGCG
>WALL01000005.1 GCA_015522845.1 Nanobdellati archaeon | reverse complement strand
GGGCATACTTTAGTTTCCTGTATGTTCCGATGCTCCCGTTTGGGCCGCGGTATTGTTCCACGAAGGAAAAAAGAAGCTGCTTGTCCTCCGGCGAGATATCCGCGCTCACCTTGATTAGCTCTTTGGCTTTTTCCAGCTGGTGGGTTACTCTGCCTTCCATACCCCCTATTATGCAGGGGGGCTTTATATCCTTATTGGACTCAAAGCCTCCGGGGGGATTCGAACCCCCGACCCCTTGCTTACGAGGCAAGTGCTCTACCAGCTGAGCTACAGAGGCGCAGTATTGCCCGACTACGCGCGGGTTCTGTCTCTGGGATGCCTATTGCGGGGCTTTATGCCCCGCGGTAGTCTGCGGTTGGTCCAATCGCAACTGGACTGTTCCACCAGCTGAGCTACAGAGGCATGGTACATCAGCCATGCAAACTTATGCCTATTACGGGGGCTTTACCCCCCGCAAGCGACGCGCGCCGGCTCAGCAGGGCCGTGTTGTACCAGCTGAGCTACAGAGGCGCAGGTGAGAATTTTTGCGGTCTTCTTTAAAAAGCTATTTGCGGAGCGCGAGGAATCGCCGGCGCACCTCGTCCCATAGCTCCCTCCCCTTCGCGGTCTGGATGCGCGGGCCGCTTGTCTGGAAGAACTCCTCCAGGTCCTCGGGAGCGCGGCCCTGCTCGGTGTATTCAAGCGCCTGGAGCACCATCTCCACCTTGTCCAGGTCGTGGATTAATTTGGATTCTGGGGTTTTGTTCTCTACGTATTCTTCCCATAAGGATAGCATCTCAGGCTGGGAAGCGAATAGCTTTTCAGCGGCTTTCCGCTCGAGTGCCTTTTTCTCCCCGTCGGTAACCCGCTGGTCCTCCTTTTTGTTCCGGACCGCGATGTCACCTGTGATTACCTCCGGAAGGTCATGGACGAGTGCCATACCAACACAGCGCAGCGTGTTTTGCCTGCAGTAGTGTAAAGCCATCAGCGCAAGGCGGTAGGAATGGCCGGAGACAGTTTCCGGGCTGGCAACGTTGTATATACGCCAGCCGGTGCGCGGGACCTCCTTTAGCTTACCAGCTTCTGAGAAAAAATCAAGCGAATTCATAGGGCCCTTGCCTCTGCCTTCAGTGCATTGAGCTTGTGCTGTGTGATGCCTACACGCCTAGCACTCCGAAGGCGCAAGAGCTGCTTTGTGGTAACGATGCCTGCGCTAATTAGCTGCTCCGCACTTTTGCCATCAAGAGACTGGAGCAGGGTAATGGGGTAAAGCTTGTTTTCATCAATACGCTGGCGGAGGCTGCCCTTCAGCGGGTAATCCCAGCCAAGCAGCCGAAGCCCACGGCACTGGGCGTAATCTATGAGATCATCAGTAAACTTTGTGTTTGTAACTAACCATGGCTCGGTAAATTTCTCATTGCCTTCTATCAAGTCCAGGAACCGCGCATAGGTGTAAAGGCCGTTCTGCACATGGCATCGTATCCCCCACTCGTTGTGGAACTTGCATTCAATCATCAGCCGCTCACCAGGCTTAGTTGCTATAACATCTATCTCGTGCTTGACACAGCGACCATGAAGTATCGTGCTAACTTTGCACCCATAGCCAGACTCCTTAAGCACTTCTGCAGTAAACCTTTCAAAGGGGTGCCCTGAAGGGCCAAGCCGGAAGAGCGCCCCTTTAAGGTCATATTTGCTAGCAATAGCTGGGCGCTCACGATTAAGCATGCGGAAAGTCATTGAGAAAATCTGGTGGGTGGTCATGCCTGGCGTAATCTTTGCCGCAACCCTCTTGACAATCTTATCAGCGAGCTCCTCGCCTGCACCTGCCCTCATCAGCGCGTGGTGTACCTTTGAGGGGTCGAATGCCTCCGCCTCGCCAGATGCCTTGATTATAAGAACCTTCTTCATGATGGGGGCTACTGCATCAGGATAAAAAAAGGTTTGCCCGGCACAATGCGCCGGAGGTGCAGGTTCTTTGCCGGCTGTACCAGCGTCCCCCCTCAGCAAGAGCGGATAAGTGCGGTCTTTTTCCATCAATGCTTTTCCGCCGGGCGGGGGCTGAGCGAAGCGAACGCCGCCGTAACAGGAAAAGGATTGAGCGCTGCGGGCAGGATTTGAACCTGCAAGCCCGTGAGGGCACTGGCTCTCAAGGCCAGCGCGTTAGCCAGATTCCGCCACCGCAGCAAAGATGTTAGATTCTTGAATTGATATCATTCATAAGCTTTTCCATCAGAAGGGAGGAGCTGCCCGCGAGCGCTTCCGCCTCCGCCAGCGCCTTTGAAACGAATTCCCCGTCTTTGATTGAACTTAGATTTATGCGCACGTTTAGCAGTGCACCCTGCAAGCCTGCATGTGCAACAAGCGCAGCAACTGCTGCATCTGTTATGGAATTCTTGTTTCCCTTTTTGGCGGCTACCGAGGCAAGCTCCATGGAACGATAACAAAGATGCGCGGTCCTCATTGGCACGGATGCCGCGCCTTTAAATGCTCCCTGTAGTGCTGCCTTGCGCTCATTGCTTCCCTTTGGGAGCTTAAATGCCGCCATGACCTTGTTGAATGCTTCGGTGTCCTCATCGACAAGGGAAAGCAGTTGTATGCGGAGCTGCTCTGATTCGCTGCGCATTGCTTTCATCTCATTATCATAAGCAGAGTATTTTTCCTTGCCTATCGTGAGATTGGATACCATAGCTGTCAGCGCAGCGGAAAGGCTGCCACAGATCGCCGCTACTGACCCGCCGCCTGGAGCTGGGGAAGAGGAAGCAAGCTCAACCGTGAATTCACGAAGGGTTTTATCTACAAGCATATTATCACAGCCGGTTCTCAATTATTTGGTCATCGCTGAAATTAGCAACTTTCATGTAGCTGACGTCTTCAGGGGGTATTGCCTCACGCGGGGCAAGCCCAATCAGTTCTGACTCAAGGACCTTAACGCCGCGCTCATTCGCCATCTTTTTAATGACATCAAATATAAAGCGCGGCGAGGTTATCTTGTAATTCACGAGATTCATTGACACCTGGACGATTCCGCGGTCCGCTATGTCAAATCCCATTGCCTTCACCGCAGGATACCCACCGCTGCTTTCACGTATTGACTTAGCAATTTCTTTTGCAATAGAGAGGTCACTTGTGCCCAGGTTGACATTGAAGGCGATTAGGAAAGGCCGTGCACCAACAGCAGTTGCGCCCGCAGTGCCTAGCTCACTTGGGCCGTAGTCGGGCTTGCGGTCGGGATTGGTCTTAATTTCCTCCTTGATGCCCTCGTACTGCCCCTTGCGGACTTTTGCCAGGTTCTTCCGCTCCGGCCGCGTAGCTGCCTCCTCGTATAGGTAAACGGGAATGCCAAGCTCCTCGCCAATTCGCTTCCCAAGCTGGTTCGCAAGCAACACGCAGTCCTTCATGGTAACACCACGCAGCGGGACAAAGGGAATAACATCTGTTGCCCCCATGCGCTTGTGCTCGCCGGCGTGCTTGTTCATATCAATTAGCTCGGCTGCCTTCTTAGTGGCGTTAAAAGCCGCCTCAACAGCCGCATTTGGCTCGCCAACAAACGTAACAACAGCACGGTTATGGTTGGGATCCATCGAGTAATCCAGCAGCTTGACACCATCAACAGAGCGGATTTCATTAACAATCTGCTCAACAACTTCCTTCCTTCTGCCTTCGCTAAAATTTGGGACGCATTCAACAAGCTTTTCCATAATTACACCTGCCTATTGCGGGGCTTTATGCCACCCCGTTGTCTGTGCGCTGCCTGGCAAATCCAAAAGGGTTGCCGGGGGAGCGCAGTAGGGATGCATTCAACAAGCTTTTCCATAATTACACTTCATGTATTAGACATCTTTAACACTTCAAACACGTGGCTTATGTCATCACGAAAAATGACACCTGCTAGCCCCCTTTTCCCTCTTACGGGCAGTGCCTCAACACCGCTTTTTGCCATTAGGCGCAACACTTTGGGGATTGGATCACTTGGCCTTACTGGCCTTAGCTTGCGCGCTATGCTACTTAAGGGCGTTGCCTTCCACTTTGACTTGGGAACACGGCGGATGTCATACAGACTAACTAGCTCCATGCTTTTGCCTGTCTTTGTGAATATGACAAGGGTATGCGATGCTATCATTTCTGCAAGTGCCGTATCAAGCTTGGTTTCTGGCGGGAGCACCAGGTATCTCTTACGGATAAGCTTAGAAAGCGGAAAATGGGCAAGCAGCTTGTTTGAGAGGGCATAATCCAGCTCAGAGACCGCACCGAAATAAACAAACACTGCAATGATAAGCAGGATTATATTAAATGTGATGAGGGAATACAAGAATAAGAAAAGGGATATGACGGTTGAGACTGTTGTTGCAATGCGCGTGGCATTAACATAGTCAGTCACCATGGCGAGTGCTGAGCGGAAGACGCGGCCGCCGTCAAGCGGTATCGCCGGAAGGAACAAGTTGAATGTCCCTAAAAGCCAATTTAGCCAAAACGTGCTTGAAACCAACAGTGTGGCGAGCGGCACTGACAGCGTGCCCTCCAGTACGAGATTCCAGTCCGACCAGCTAACCATAAATGGCAAATTAAGTGCCTGTACGGCTAATGCAATTGCAATGCAGAGCACATAGTTGAACAGCGGGCCAGCAATTGCCATCTTAAACTCAGGATACGGCTTCAGCTGGGCCTCATCCATGGCTGCCATCCCACCAATTGGCAGAAGCACTATTCTCTTAACCTTGATTCCATTGTGCTTTGCAACTAAAGAGTGTGATAGCTCATGCAGCGTTATTGAAGTGAAAAGCAACAGCAGGATGAGGAGGAAATCCACATCAAGAAAGACAAAGAGCAATATGAATAGGATGAAGGTTATATGCAGCTCTATGTCTATGCCAAATATGCTGAAAAGCTTCCAATTGGACTGCATTGGTTTTTTAACTAGGGCAGTATTATTAATAATATGCTTAAGGGCCTATGCGACATATGCGGGAAGCCCGCAGAGCTGTTTGTTTGCAGGAGGTGCGGCAGGCGGGTCTGCGCAGAGCACTATGACAAGGATAGCGGGCTGTGCACAATATGCAAGGGCAGCTTGCCAAAGCCGCTGCCACGCGGCCAGCTGGTTCCCGCTGAAAATCCAACAACAGTTAGCCCAAAGGATGTGAGAAAATGAGGACAAAAAAGCTTGATGAGCTAGTCAATGGGAAGTGTGACACCGTGATGATCATTAGCTCAGCCGATAGCCCCGAGATGAATTTGCAGTATTATTCAGGAATAGATGCCCGGCTCGCGAGCGGCACGGTATTTTGGAAAGTTGGTGAAGAGCCGCTGCTGGTAACGCGCGACACCGCACAAAAGAAAAGCACCAGGGCAATCACCAAAGTAGACAGGGAAACCACCTACCACGAGCTAAAGAAACTGCACCCAAAGGCAATTGGCGTGAATATGGACTACGTGTCAGCAAACGCACTAAAAAGGCTCAAGAAAAAAACAGGTGCAAAGTTCGTTGACATTAGCAAAGAGCTAAAGCAAGTGCGCGCTGTCAAGGAAAGGAGCGAACTAAAAAGCATCGAAAATGCATGCGGCAAGACGCGGAAGGCACTGAAGCAGCTGGACATTGTAGGGAACACAGAGGCAGGTGTCTATGCGCAGCTTGTCTCCTACTACGCAAAAGAGGCGGTGCCCCTCTCCTTTGAACCAATTGTCGCATCGGGGAAAAATACCCGGCTGATACACTCATTCCCAACCAAGAAGCGGATTGTGAAAAGCGACTCCGTGATAATAGACACTGGCTGCCGCGTTGGTGGCTATTGCAGTGACATGACCATAACCCATTGTGAAAACCCGGATGCTAAAACAGGGGAAATGCTGTTAGCTGTTTTTGGCGCTAGCAAGGCAACAATGCGGGAGGTGCGACCAGGCATGACTGGAAATGACATAAGCGAAATCGCACGCGACTATTTCGGAAAGTTTGCAAAATACTGGGTTTATGGGCTCGGCCATGGCGTTGGGCTTGACGTGCATGAATACCCCTCACTGGCGATCGGCTCGAAGGACGTTCTTAAGAAGGGAATGGTATTCACACTTGAGCCGGGGCTTGTTGGGCCAGGGCAGGGTGCAAGAATCGAGTATACTGGCGTATTGACCAGTAAGGGATTTAAGGCACTGTAAGCATAATTATAGTATGGAAGCGAAGAAGAAGCACCTGCAAGCATTCGTTGGCCTTATAGGCGAGGCGATGGAGTCGCTGGCCAAGCGGCACAAAAAGGAAGGGCTCAGCTGGCCTGACCCCCAGTTTGTAAGGCAGCTTAAGGAGGAGACTGCCAGAGGGATGATCCCACTCGTTGTTACAGGCGGAAGCGAGCTAGGGCACGGCGGCGGCTACCGCACAGAGGGGGAGCATGAGGACCTTATCCGTGGTGGTGTAAAAGTTGCCGAATTCATAAAGGAGCCAAGCAACCTATTCAACCCCGACGGCACGATACGCGAGCAGATGGGCGCGGTGCTCGTGCATGAGTACTGCCATGCGCTGCAGGATGCAGCAATGGGAAACATGTCCGCAACAAAAAGGTCCATGATACCAATTGCAAGCATAGAGCATGCGAACCAGGCACTTGCAATTGAGGTCTGGAACGAAATGAATAGGATACGGAACAGCAGCGAGCCATATTACAAGAGCATTAGGAAGCGGCTGGAGGATGCGCATGGGGATGCGATAGAAAAGCTGCCCCCAATCGACCCCGAAACCATGCGCTACCAGGACCGTGTGTCTAAATACCCTGGCGCCATATTCATGGCGCAGCACCCGGAATATTTCAAAGAGGGGCGCATAGAGGCAGATGTGAAGGAAGAGCACCTCATGGGCCTTGCGAGGGATGTCGCAAAGCAAGTTAAGGCAGCTAATGAAAAGGTTGATATCCCGCGTTCTATACGGGCAACCATGGCAAACTACCTCATAAACAATAAAGTTGATGGCATTGATCACTTTATAGGGGCTTATAGAAAAGAGACTGGCCAGCTGCTAAGCCCATTTGCACCAGACGATGGGGAACATGTCAGGAACATTGTCGGGTTTTACGCCCGTGAGATAAAGCACCAGCGCGAAATTGAGAAGCTTGCTGACATGCGGGATAGGGCCAACAGTCTAAGCCCGCAGGAGCTCGAAGCACTGCATGACTTTGCAATAAAAAATGAGATTGCGCAAGACATCAGGAACATTGACCCTAAAACTTTAATTAATGGTAGCCTTGCTCACAAGATCGGCGAGCTGGAGGCGAACCGCGAGGGGATAGCGCAGGCGGAGGGCATACTGGGGGCACGCCTCCGTGAGCTGCACAGGATGGGCCGTGACCCAGAGGCAAAGCTTGAACTATTCACCGACCCATTAACAAGGAAAAAGCTTGATGAGATCCGTGCTAGGGCAAAAGAGCGGGAAAAGGGAAAATTCAGAGAGGAAGGGAAGGGTATACTCGAGAGAATGCGGCGCAAGCTTATTTGAATGCGTCCCTAATCCGGCGTATGTCTTTCATTGTCTTTTCCTCAGCAATAAATACATATAAGAACAGCACACCCGCAAGGAGGGCAATTACGCCGCCAAACACCTTAAACCCGCTGCTAACTACACCATAATCTGCTAAAAAGTAGCTGATCTCGCGCACAAAAAGGAACATCATTGCTATCGAAAGGTATACCGGGATTTTGTTGCTGCGGTTTTCCCCGTAAAAGTAAGCTGACACAACAAACAGTACAAAAAAGAATGCCGAGCTAAACGCTTCTATAAGTGTTATATCAATTTGCATGATGCCACTTCCTGCACAGGACCACTGCACTGAGCTCTGCATCAGGGCGGCCTACAATGCCCTTCTGCACCACATCCCACCCACTTACAAGCCTTTCTAGCCCAGCCATTGCCTCCCCCTTAGTAAAGGTATTACAAAACATAGATATAAGCATATGCCCCCCAGGCTTTAGCACCCGGTGCATCTCCGCAACTGCCTTCGCGGGATCCTTTGATAGGTGCAGGACATCAGTACAAAGCACAAAATCAAAGGTGCTATCTTCAAAAGGCAGGCTTTCCGCAAAAGCTATCACCACGGTATACCCCTTCCTCCTTGCCTTCTCCGCCATAACTGGATTTGGCTCGATGCCAACGGCATCAAAAGCAATGCCCTTGCTGCAGAGAAACTCTTCAAAGAGCGCAGTCCCTATGCCCACGTCCAGAACTTTCCCCACAGGCACGCCGGCAAGCATTGAGAGCATGCCCTTGTATTTTGCGAATTGCGAGTCACGCTTCCAGGAGTCATAAATCGCGGAGGATATCCCCATAATATCACTTGTCAAGCAGTGGGATCACGCGGTTATCCATATCCACAAACAGCTTCCCACCAATGTAAAGCTTTCCTTTCGTGAATATTATGTCACCGTGGCGGTCTGCCTTGACAATCCCATAATCCTTATAATTGTCGCCTATCCCCCAGTGGATTGTTGCATTTATCTTCTCACCGATAAGGTTTCCGGACGCACTTTTGATTAGGGGGTTTATGCCAATTCCCTGTTCGGCAATGACGTTGCGGTTGGATATTTTCTCGAGACGTTCCTGTAATTCATTTTCCACCTCTTCGTCGGTGGGATCACGGCCAAATGCCCTTTTGAGATTGGAACGGACATCACCTTTAAGCTTTTCAAGCTTGTCACCGACTGGGGGGGTGGTATCTATATGTGCTAAAAGCTTCTGTGCTAGCTCTTTGTCCTCCTCCCCTATAGGATTGACAGCCACCACACGCGAGTGCCCTGTTTCCTTATCGTGGGCTACTTTTATGATCATCCCCTCCTTGACAACACCATGATCCATCACTATGGTGCCGGGCGCCAAGAAAGCTTCGCCTTCCATCCCTATTGGCTGGAAGTATGCCTCGCCTGCGGGGAGGTTGATGAACTGGCCATTGCGGCGGGCTTGGTCATCGGCATGGACTTTAAATATTTGCTGTGGCTTGCCATCATCGCCAATTACCGCATGCTCCCTGAAGCGCTCCTCGTCCCGCCCATCCGGGATACGTGCGGTCATTACATGCCTCCCTCCTAAGTGGTCAATGGTTTCTACCTTAATTTCCTTGCCCCTCAATTCATTAAGTGCCCGAGCCAAAGTATTCGCACGTAGGCGTATGGTATCTGGATTTTCTGGGATATACCTCCGGATTGCATCATCGGTTATTCCGGGCATAGTAATAGTGAATGCGTTTGGGTTTGAGCTGTTAACCGCATCATAAACCGCAAACCTGCCGGTGGTGTCGTCAAGGTTGTTGGTCAGCGCAAACAGGAGCACATCCGGCTTGTGCTCGCGCACCGCCTGGACCATCTTTTCCTGCTCCTCGCTTCCTTCACGGATGTGGTCAGTTATGATTAGCTTTGAGTCAGCCCCAAGCTTTTTCGCATAGTAGTGCAGCGCCCTCAGGAAGTGCTCGTGAGACTTTGTGCCAGCAATTAGGACCTTCTCGCCGGGCTGCAGCTTCGCCACTTTCTCAACCGTGCGCCTTGCACCATCCAAAAAGTCGCTGCCTTTTTTCTTACGGATATCTTTTATGTGAGCTGGCTCTTCTGCTTCGATCATACATAAAATTAGGCAATAATGATTTAAAAAGGTGTGTGCAAATGGCGCTTTATATCCCTATTGGATTCAATGCGCCGTCGGGGATTTGAACCCCGGTTATAGGCTTTTTCCGACCTGCCGACGTTTTCCGCCGACGCTTTTCCACCGGGCGGCACCCTTGTGGTGCCGTAGCAGGAAAAGGGCCGTGGGAAGCCTAGGTCCTACCAGGCTAGACTAACGGCGCATCTGCCACTGCCGTTTTTCCGTCGACGCTTTTCCACCGGGCGGCACCCTTGTGGTGCCGTAGCAGGAAAAGGGCCGCTAGACTAACGGCGCATCTGCCACTGCCGTTTTTCCGCCGACGCTTTTCCACCGGGCGGCACCCTTGTGGTGCCGTAGCAGGAAAAGGGCCGCTAGACTAACGGCGCGCGACATAATTCTACGCTGCCTGCTTTAAAAACATAATGCTTAAATACGCCAGCATGGTTTATGCATCATGGCAAAACGAAAGAAAAAAAAGCCGGACAGCGATATGCTACTTATTGGCGTAGTGTCGCTTCTCATTGCACTGGTCGTGTTTTACTGGAAAGGCCCTACAGGGATGCTGTGGTATGGCCTGCCAGCGGTTGTTGGCATTGCACTGCTTTACGAGGCTTATACATAGACGGTTGCCGCTCTCACTCCATGCGCCCAAACGCGCACCTCACCCGAAGCCGCAGAAGGGAGGGTGCAGTTATAGGTTATGCCGGGCATAAGCACGGTTGCTGCCGGGAATGTGCAGCCGCCAGCAGTAGTATTGAGAGATGACAGGGAGCTTGTGTTTGTAACACCAATATTTACTACCTTAAGCACCGTTGAGTTATACACATTAACTTGTATTGAGACCTTTGGATTAGCCGTTACAGGGGATGCCCCTTGTGCCACAAGCCAAAAATAAAGCAGCACTGTTGAGGCAATTGTGATTGCAACTAGCAGTATAAACGATAATGTTGCTGATAAGCCACGCATGAGCAAAGCACGCATGCAGTATATATAAATGCTAACGGAGTATCAACTGCTATGGCGGTTGTAGAAAGCGAGGCTGGCCCATCAGTTGAGAAGGATGGCGCTTATATAATCATTAGGGCTGCCACACATGCCGCCCAAAGGATAGAGGCAAGCCATCCCCTCCCCACGCGGATTATCGTAAAGATAACAACACGCCCCCAGCGGTCTGATGCCCACATTAGCTATAGCAACTGGAAGATTGTGATTGACTATAACTCAATGAACATCCAAAAGGGGCTGATAGACCAAAAGGCACTTGAGGGGCTGCTTGCACATGAGATTATGCATATGGCACAAAAGCTTGATGGGACCGAAGACAAGATAATACAGCTGTTCTCAAGGGAATTCAAGGCCCGGGGCTTTGGAAAGGAAATGCTTAGTATGATGGTTGAGCTTGGCATGGTCGTAAAGGATGTTTTTGTTAATGATGCCCTCATCCAGGAAGGCTTCGGCGATGCACTCTTCAGGCACTACCAGATTGTCATACAGTCCCGCCTGAAGCATATGGGGCTGCCATTTGAGGAGCTAAGTGGCAAGCAAATCAAATCGGACTTCCTGGCACTTGTTGGCTTATTCCCTTCTTATGCGTCGTTTTACCGCAATGGCAAAAGGCAAAAAGGTGAGTTGATAAAGTCCATGATAAGCTGGCATTTTAGTGATTTTCCAGAAGAAATAAGCACCTTACTAAAGGGGATAGAAGCCTCTCTGCTGGCTGTCAGCCTCACACAGGAGGGCATTCATGCGTTTATCAGTGAGGTGCTTGGCTGCTACTCTCTGCTCTCGAGCTATTAGGCAGCCAGCCAGCAAAAGCATAAGGATAGCTACTATTATTATTTAAAGGCAGCTGCAGTACATTGGGGTATGCAAGGCGAGGGCATGGGTACAATCCTGCTTTTCATAGCTGCGCTTGTTGTACTGCTTATAATAGTTGTGGCATGGCAGCTAATAAAGAAAAAACATGCCAATTACACCTATGCTTACAGGCAGGAATGAGGAAACAGCTTAGAGCCGTATCCTATTTTTCTTTTTTCTGGCTTTTGCAAGCTTTAAGTAGCCTGCCACTATTGCCAAAATAACAGCCAATGTAATAACAAGCCAGAGGTAGCTATTGCTAAATCTTGCCTTTTGTGGCAGCGGCGTGGGTGCCGGCACAGGCGTTGCCACGGGTGTTGCCGCCGGAGCCACGGTAGGCGCTGGTGATGGGGTAGGTACTGGCACAACTCCTGCTGCAATACCCTTCACAACCACCTTCGGTGCGGTTAGCTGGGCATTTACGGTTTCGCGGTTCACGTAGCTGTCCGTCACGAACTTGATTACTTTCTCTGCATCCGCCGCGACCTTGTCGAAGATTACCGTGAAGACCGGGTCCGCCTGCGTGACCACAACTGTTGCGCCGCCCGCATCGACGGTTATGTCCGACGCCGAGGATGCAAATGCCTTTGGCACGTTGACGACGACCACCTGCCCCTCAAGGTCCTGCTCGCCGGTGTATGTGATTGTAACGCTTAGCTGCGAGGCGGACGAGCTTATGTGCTCGACGTTCGTCTTGATTGACATATGCTGCGCGACCGCTGCGGAGACCTCCGCGATGTGCCGGACCTCATCCGCATTTGTGGTGTCTACCCCTGCCTGCTTGAGCGCACTTTGCACGTTTTCGTCCGTCTGTATCAGCGAAACGAAATCATCGGCGGTCGTCTCCGCTGGCGTGTAGGTTGTCTCAAAGCCATAACTCGGAGTCGGACCGGGGACTGTGCTGCTGTCGCTATATGAATTCGCGCTTGATACAGCATTTATAGCAAATGTCCTATTTGCACTCGTTTTCACGTTGTTCGCACTGTCGTTGCACTTCACATGCCATGTGTGCGAGGCTAACGAGAGTGCAGTCGTGGGCGTGTAGGAAACCGCTTTGCTGCCGTAGTTGGTGACAGGGTTCTGCGTGTTCGCCAGCGAGCCGTCTATGTACAGCTTGCATGTCGGGCTGTAGCTGTTTTCAGTCACTGTGTATTGGAATGTTGGCGTTGTATCGGTCGTGCTCCCACCCGATGCGGGGCTCGTCAGGCTGATTGTCGGCGAGGCGTTCACGTTTACCTTGTACACTGCTGCTGTGTTGTTTGTGTTGCCCCCCTGGTCCGTGCACACTGGTTTCAAGTAGTATGTTGTGTCATTGAGCATGTTGCTCGTAACAGTGCCTGCTGTGTTGTTTGCAAGTGTGGCAGAGCCGCTCACCACAGTGGAGCCATTGTACAGCCTGCAGGTCATGCTGCTAGACCTTGCGTCCTTTGCAGTCACGCTTAGCGAAACGGTCCAGTTCCCGGAGCCGGTGTAGTTTGTGTTGTTCATGAATGTGGATGTAACCGAGAAGGGCGGTGTGTTATCCACAGTAGTCCCTTCCGCCCCGGGTGCGCCTCCTGAGAAGTGCGGGAAAGTGAACCAAATCATGTTCGCACTCTTATTCCAGTAACAGCTTCCATCGCTGTTCAGCGTGCTGTTGGTCGTGCTACAGGACACTCCTGTCCCGTTGAAGAATGCGGGGTTAAAGTCGCTGTATCCGCTTGGCAGCGTGGTTATGTTATCGCCTGCACTTGCATTCCAAATAACTGTCGTGAGGTCGTTGCCATAGAGGTACTTGAACTTAATGCTCACGGGGTGGGCTTCGCTAAGCT
>WALL01000004.1 GCA_015522845.1 Nanobdellati archaeon | reverse complement strand
GTAACAACCACACCTGCAAAGCCAGCTGGGAGAAAAACCCTACGGCCGCTCGGCAGGAAGACACTGGTCCCGATGACCGGCCTGCTGTTCAAGAATGGGTCCTTCTTATACGGGCTGGCGGCGCTTATGGCGCTAGCAAGCGTGTGGGCGATATGGTCTGCCTCCAAAGTGCGGGCAAAGCGCAAGTGGTATGAAAAATAATAAAAAGGGCTCCCATCAAAAGATAGCCGCTTGCTCCCGTAGTCTAGCCCGGTCAAGGATACAAGGCTCTCAACCTTGCGGCGTGGGTTCAAATCCCGCCGGGAGCATCGGGGTGCCTCGGGCACCCCTTCTTGGGTTTCATTTTCCGCCGGCGCTTTTCTCACAGCTTTTAACAGAAAAGGGCCGGTGCGAATCCCGCCGGGAGCACCACACCTTTTTTAACTGCCTTTGCCTCTTTCTTGTGATGAGCCCTTATATTGAGATAATCCGTCCGGTAAACGGGGTAATGGCCGCAGTTGCCGTTGTGGTTGGCTATATCGTTGCTGGTGGCGCAGTGTGGGGGGCAAGCATCGCATATGCAATGGCTGCCGCATTCCTAATCCTCAGCGGGGGCATGGCTATCAACGACTACTACGACCTGGATATAGATGCAAAGACAAAAAAATACCGGCCAATACCCTCTGGCAGGATGAAGGAAAGCACAGCACTTGCTTATTCAGCTGTGCTGTTTGCTGTAGGGATCATGCTGTCTTGGCTGGTTAACGCTAGCGCATTTGCTATTGCCACTACTGCATCCCTGCTGCTTGTCCTGTATGCAAAAAGCTTGTCAAAGAAGGCATTCACAGGAAACCTGGTTGTCGCTGTAAACACGGGGCTAACTTTTGTGTTTGGCGCTGCTGTAGCAGGAGGCGTGCTCATGACTGAAGTCATCGCGCTTGCAGGGATGGCACTGTTCGCAACGCTTGCGAGGGAAATATACAAGAGCATCCAAGACATGGGAGAGGACAAGGGGGTAAGGGAAACCCTGCCCATAAAAATAGGCATAAGCAAATCACGGATGATAGCCACATTCTCACTTGTAAGCGCTGTAGCGCTTAGCCCAATCCCATACTGGGCAGGGGCTTTCAACACAACATACATGCTGCTGATATCGCTGGTGGACCTTGGGTTCCTTTATACTGCAATGAATGGCATGAAAAGCAAGGATTTCGGCCGTGAGGCACATTACTGCAAGGTGTTCCAGCTTGCAGCACTAATAACATTCCTTGTCGGGGCAATTTGAACAAATGGCCAAAAAATGTACTGGTTTTAAAAAGATGCCGGGCAAAACAACTGGCTTGGAGTGAGCTAAATGGCTAAAGCCGTAGACAATATAGATATGGCAATCCTGCGTGCCCTATCAAAGAACGCCCGCGCCTCATACCGTGAGATTGCTAGTGAGGTAGGGGTTGCTGTTGGGACCATACAAAACCGCCTCCAAAAGCTTAGCAAGGAGGGCATCTTGGAAGGGTTTATGCCAGTAATTAATTATAATAAGCTGGGATACGGGGTGGATGCAATCATTGCACTTGTGGCACCACGCGAGAAGACAGATGAGCTCACTAAAATGCTTATGAAAAACAAGCATGTGAAGAGCGTATACCAGACGACTGGCGATGTTGACCTGTTCGTCCGTGTGGAGTTCAGGACAAACCAAGAGCTTTACGACTTCCTGATGAAGGAGCTGACGGACCAATACGTAAAAAGCAGCGTCACATATACTGTGCTTAACAGGAAGAGGAACTATGGGAAACTCTTAAAGTGATGTCATGGGGCAGATAGAATTCTTTGCTGACACCGGAAAATTCCGGGCAATAAAGAAGATGAAGGTGGATGAGTCAACTGAGCCTATGGATGTTGCCCGCTTCCTTGCCTCTGTCCAAGATACCCTTTCCAGGAAGACCAGAGATTACATGGATAAAGGCCTCCCATTGGACAAGCTTGATGGCGTGGTTGCATCAATCTGTGACGCCGAAAAGGGCAAGAAGGGCTGGAAGCTGAGGGGCAGGGTCAGCGAGGAGAGGATAAGCAAGGCACTTGCTGATGCGCGTGGGGCGAAGGCTACACGGCAGATAAACGAGCTTATCAGCGGGAAGAGGGCGCGCGAGCTGGCAAAAGCGTATGTCCTCCAAACCACATTAAGCGTACTTGGCTTTCCGCTTGTACTAGATACAAAGCTGTTTGACAAGTATTTAGAAGAAAAATCGCTGCAGCAATAAGCGCATAATACCCCAGTGGGGCCGTAGGGTAGCTTGGTATCCTTCGAGCTTTGGGAGCTTGCGACCGGAGTTCAAATCTCCGCGGCCCCACCACTTGCTTTTATATTATCTCAGGAATAACCATATGTGGGCGGGGGTAGCAAAGCCTGGTTAAATGCGTGGGACTTAAGATCCCATGGCTTAGTGCCTTCGTGGGTTCGAATCCCTCCCCCCGCACGGTTCTTTCCGCCGGCGCTTTTATACCGGGCGGCTGCTTGCAAAGCAGCCGTAGCAGAAAGGGCCGTTCGGATCCTTCCCCCGCATTTGGAGGCCCTGTGCCTCCCCTTGGGTTCCAGTTTCCGCCGACTGAAGCCAGAATGAACTTGCATGGGGGGCGAGTGTTGCTAGAGCGCCTTAATCTTTTCTGGGCTCAGCTCATTAAAATTAGTGATTATAAGGTCTGCGGGGTACTCCCCTTCTTTCTTGACTATGCCAATGCACTTCATCCCCGCCTTTTTAGCTGCAATCATGCCATTTATCCCGTCTTCTATTACTACACAGTCCTTCGGCCCAACGCCAAGTTTTTTTGCGGCCAGCAGGAAGATGTCTGGCTCTGGTTTGCCTTTCTCAACTTCAACAGAGCTGACAATTACATCAAATTTTCCTGTTAGGCCAAGACTGGAAAGGATAAGCCCAATAAATTCTGGGATGGATGCAGAAGCAACGGCCAGCTTAAAGCCATCTCCGTGAAGGTTAGCTATTAGCTCTTTCACGCCTGGGATTGCAGATACCCCGCCTTTTATGGCTGCAAATTTCCGCTTCCAGATTTCGCTTACTGCTTTGTCTACGGATGCGCTGGCCACACCATATTCAGAGAACACCGCCTTGTAGAACTCCCCGTCTGAATAGCCAGCGTATTTGGCAGTTATCTCATCAGCTGGCATGTCTATGCCATATTCCTCAAGGAATTTTTCTTCTATTTCTGCATGCATGCCCTGGGTGTCTGAAATAACCCCATCCATGTCAAATATGACCGCTTTTACCATGGGGTTAATAATGATGGATAAAATATAAAAATTCACAAGGCTTCTGTAACTCCATAAGCAGAGCGGCATTTAATGAATGGGCCCGTGGTCTAGCTTGGATATGACTCAAGCCTCCGGAGCTTGTAGCCCGGGTTCGAATCCCGGCGGGCCCGTTGGGAGGCCTTGTGCCTCCCACCTCGTGGGTTCCAGTTTCCGTTAACGCTTTTCTCACAGCTTTTCACAGAAAAGGGTTAGTCGAATCCCGGCGGGCCCGTTGGGGGGCCGAAGGCTCCGCAGTTAGCAGCAGGCGCTAGCTTTTTTTATAGGAAAAAGAATAAGCATGTGTGGGAAAAGGCGGCTACGAAAAAGGCGAAACTAGAAGGTTTAAAGAGGGCTTTGGCCACGACAAGGGCTGGGCCTATTCCAACCTGGAGCCAGCGGTCATGCACACTGTGATTGAGCTCCACCCACAGCCATTCAAGAGGGCGCTGGACGTGGGTGCGGGCTTCGGGAGGCACTCTTTTGACCTGCTGCGCAAGGTGGCAAACGAGGTGATTGCCTCGGACGCATCAAAGGAGCAGGTTGGCATACTGCAGAGGGAAGTCGAGCGCAACGGATACAAAAACGTAACTGTCTTACGGCATGACATGTCCAGCATACCCCTTAAGGATGAAAGCTGCGACCTGCTCGTGCACTGGGATGTGCTTGCCCACGGAAACCTTCACGAGATACAGGACGCCATGAACGAGGCGCACCGGGTGCTTGAGAAGGACGGCTATCTCGTCCTATCCACCCTTTCTACTTCCCATCCAAACTACGGAAAGGGGACGGAAGTAGAGCCAAACACGTTTAAAGGGGGTTTTGAGGGTGAGTGGGGCAACCCACACCACTACTTTACAGAAAACGAGCTTAGGTTCCTGCTGAGGGGATTTGACATTATAGAGATGAAAGAGAAGAGGAGGGAATTCGGCTACAACAGGGGCGGCGTGCATTGGGAGATAATAGCCAAGAGAAAGTAGCCCGCATAACTTTATAAATCCCAACCGAATAGCTGTAATTGCATGCCTAGCGAAGAGGAACAAATCATTAATATGATTGCCCAGGAGCTGTCAGCTGGCAAAAGCGTTGACTCTGTTGCTGGCGAGCTCATACAGGCAGGGCTTCCAAAGAATGAGGCATACACCGTTGTCAATGCCGTCGCACAGCAACTTGCAAGGCGAGAAGGCGGCAGGCCGATGGGCCCACCGCCACGCAGGAGCGGGATAAACTGGGGCATGTGGATAATGATAGGGGCCATACTATTCCTGCTCTACATCATTTTCATGGGACGGTAGAAACGCTTAAATTCTATAGCTGGCAAAAATGCCTAGCGCTGAGTGTATGGTGCCGCTGGCTGCCCATGCGCAGTTGGGATATGCAAAGCATACCCTAAGAAGCCAATCCATGCTCCTATGGATTGCCTCAGTAGCTCAGCCGGTAGAGCGCTACCTTGGTAAGGTAGAGGCCGAGGGTTCAAATCCCTCCTGAGGCTTGGGCGCCCTTGCGGTGCCCGTTTGTGGGTTTCAGTTTCCGCCGCCTGGCGAATTGCGAAGCAATTGCTGGGGAAGCCTTTCTTTTCGAAAGAAAGGCGGCTCTTTGGATCCCCTTGAGGCTTCTTTTTATACTACCTTTTCCATAACTGCCTCGATGAACCTCTTTGGCTTAGAGATAAACTTGCTTTATGTTTTTGGAGTGCTGGCAGCAATTGCCGTGGGGCTCGTTGTCCTTGGCATACTCCTAGGGACAGCACTGGCAGTATGGTTTTGGAAGACACGCAAGGTGCTGCTGCCCAGGCTGACCGTCATTTTAATGAATTTCTTTGAGGTGCCGGTGCATGCGCTGTTATCATTGCTAGGCATAAAGAAGGACTCGGCATATATAATCCGGGAAGAGATGCTGAACAAGCTGTATGAGAAGGACTATGAGAAAGTCCCCGCCGACAAGCGCATAATATTTCTCCCCCAATGCCTGCGAAACACTAAATGCCCTGCACCAGTCGATGAAGAAGGCATTCATTGTATAAAATGCGGCCTTTGTGGCATAGGCAATTTTATGAAGAAGGCTGAAGAATATGGTGTTAAGGTTTTCATTGCCCCCGGTGGCAGCATGATACCAAAGATATTCAAGAAGTACAAGCCGAAGGCAATCTTTGGGGTAGCGTGCCACCCAGAGATAAGGCTCGCCAGCGACTTGGTGGTATGGATGAACATCCCTGCCCAAGCGGTCCCGTTGCTCAAAGATGGGTGTGTAAATACTGAAGTAGACTGGGAAGAGGCAGAGCGCGTGGCATTCAAGGGGCTGAAGAAAAGGAATAAAAAGGGCAAAAAGCGGAATCCCCACAAGCCGGCCTAGCTCAGTTGGTTAGAGCGCCAGACTCATAGGGTTTGGCCAACAGGGCCCTTCCGGAGAAATCTGGAGGTCGCGGGTTCAAGTCCCGTGGCCGGCACTGCCTATTGCGGGGGCTTGTCCCCCGCTTTAGTCTGCGCGCCGGCTCAGCAGGGCCGTTCGGCGTCCCGTGGCCGGCACTCCAGCTTCTCTTGGACGCTCCCCCGGCAATCCTTTGGGATTTGCCAGGTCCCCTCCGGGTCGCTAAGAGAAGCACGGGCTGCAAGAGAACCTGCTCGCTTCGCTCGCTGTTGCAGCAGGTACTCACTTTTTCCCCTTCAGCGCGAGCTTCGCGAGGTAGTCAGCCTCAATGTTCACCGTGGCACCTTTCTTCTTGAAGCCGAGTGTGGTATTCTTCAGCGTGTGTGGGATGAGCGCAATG
>WALL01000003.1 GCA_015522845.1 Nanobdellati archaeon | reverse complement strand
TCCTCAGCTCTTCCTGCGTAAAGCCAGCTGCAAGCTGCCTTTTTGCCCAGTCAATTGCCTCTTGGGTTGCCATAAGACAAATTCGCTGCCTTCGTTTAAAAAGGTTTTGGTATCAGCTAATGAGGTATTTCCTCATAAGCTCGCGCGAGCGCAGGCGGGAAAGCAGCTCGCTCTTCTTCTCCCATTCCCTTGAGGATGAGCGGGCTGAAATCGCATCAAGCACCTCCTGCAGCAACTGGAACTTCTCCGGGGGAGAGTGCATTGCCGCACGTACATTCTCGCGTATCTGCCACACCCCAACCGGCGTCCAGTAATCGGGCGTTATCTCGCGGAACACAATTGCACCTGCCTGTCGCCTTATCTTGTGGAGGTATTCAAGCACGGCGAGGCGCGCAGCATAGTAAGCGCCGGTGACGCTATCCGCGTATTTCTTACGCCCCCCATAAGGCTCCCAGTCCCGGGTATATTCTGGCTGCGCATTTGCGTCGAGCCAGATGTTGCCAGGCATCCACGCCTCTATATTCTCAAAGCACCAAGCGCCGGGAACGAGAAGGACTTCAAAATGGTTGCCGAGGTATGTCGAGGAAAAAAGCAGGTGGCTGTCGAGCTCGCGGCAATCCTTTATCTCTTCTATGAGGCGCTTGCCAAGCATGTCATCAGTGGCGGTTATTGACCAGCGTGTGGGGACCATCTTCTTGTCAAACCCAAGAAGCCCAACAGAAAGGATTCGCGAAAGCTGTGAGACAGGGACATCCTTTTTGTACATCGCCGCCAGCTGATCTGTGGACTTCAGCTCGTCGCTTACAATTGCATCCACCTTTCTTGGGATATGTGGGTTTTCAGTTAGGCGGAACCGGTCAAGGTCAGCTGTCTGGCCAAATGGAGCGGATTCTGCATCAAACGACGGCAGGGCATGAATATGTGAGAATTTTGCCTCGGTATCCACAGGCTTTGCAGACATTGCTATGTCTTGCATCTCTTGCAGGTCACGTGAGGGGCGGGTGGCATAAACGGATATTGGCTCCTTTGCCCTAACAAGCCGGTAGCGCATTTCCACAATGTCCCTAAGCGGTTTGCCATACCACCCCTCTGGGGAATCGTCTGCGCCGCCATAAGGTGATACCATCGGGCCCGCATAAACACGGGGGTAGTTATAGCTCCCAACAAAGACAGAGGGGGACTCGCCAGCTATCTCTTTTCCAATTGGCTTTAGCTTGCCCATCGCCCTTGCCTTCTCTATGCGGGGGCAGACAGGCTTGCCACACAGGAACTTCGTCCCCTTACAGCGTATGCAGATGTTATTCACACTGCTATTACGCCGTTGGGGTTAAAAAGCGGGTGCGCTACGGGCTGCCGAGGCAAGGGTTATATTGGGCAACCGCCACAACTTAAGGCGTGCCAAGAGTTGAGCAGCGGGGGAGGGAGCTGTGGGTGCTGATACCTGAGGATGTAGCCAAAGCACTGGACATTAACGCTGGCGATGCGCTATCCTTCGAGCTGCTTGACAAGGAGCTGGCAGGAATCCGCAAAGCACATGCCATCAGCGAAAGCGAGCTAGCAGTGCTGCGGAAGCTCAACGGGATAAGGTTCGCCCAGCGAACCAAAGGGAAAGTGCGTTCCGTGCTGTCTGATAGTGAGCAGCGGGTGCTGGGCAAGCTCGTGAAAAAGGGGGCAGTCCAGTTCTACGAAGGGGGAAAGTACAAAAGCAAGGGTGTTTACTCGATCTCACGGGACTACTACTCGTTCCTAACCGCAAAAAAGCCGGCCAGCAGCAACATAATCTCGAGGGTTTTCGGCCAGCAGCAGTGGCTTGCAACGGACTCTACTGACCGTGCGCGGGAGATACTATCCCAGCTTGACAGTGAGGTGAAGGCAGGTGATATTGTTAGCGTGCGCGGCTTTGACAAGAAGTTTTACATAACAACACGCACGGCTGTGGAATCGGTTGGCAGCAAGGTAATAGCAGCGCTTGAAGGCGGCGAGATGCCCCTTGCGGAAATCGCAAAGGCGTGCGGCGACGATGAGGGGCTTGTAAGAACAGTTATTGAGGTACTCCGGGAATCAGGAGATGTAATCGAGAGGCAGAAGGGGGTGTATGCGCTTGCCTAATGCCGTGCTCATCCCCGTGCTCACGGGACGGGAGGGTGAGAAGAGGTTCCTGCTGGAAGCCGCCGGCGGGGCTGGGCTTGTAGTGGTTGCCTACCTGATTGACCAGACGAGCGGCCTGACCGCGAACGAGATGACGCAGGAGCTGCAGGAAAAGGAAAGGCTGCTGGAAAAAATTGAGGGGGCACTGCACTCGCTGGGGAAGAGGGTGAAGGTCTACAACGAGTGGGGCTCGTGGGGGGAGAAGCTGCCGATTATCGCAAAGCGTGAGGGTGCTGGCGAGATAGTGGTGCGGAAGTCTGCTAAGGGGAAGGCTGCGGAAGCTGTCCGGTCGCTTGGGATTCCAGTTAGGGAGATCGTGTAAAGTACTCACCGGACTCTATGATACTGATTATGGACTTAAAAAGGCGCTCATGCTCCTTCTTAGGAAGCTTAAATGACAGCAGGTGGTTGCGTATCTCCTCATGGGTTGCACCTGCCCCGAACTCAACATACCCCCTTAGGGTGCCGTCCTTATTGGCCATCGAAACACGATGGGAAACCGGGCCGAAGTGGATTGCTGCGGACATCTTTTCGCCGGGTCCAGAATAATCCCCCAAATGTACTGGTTTAGGTATCTTGTGGATTGGCTCTTCAATTGGCATGCCATAATTATTACAATTGGGGTTTAAAAATAGAGCGGTACCATCCGCAAACGACTTAAGCGCCTTTGCCGCAGCTTTCGGCATGAAAAGGGCCCTAGAGGCAGACATAGGCGGAACTTGGCCTGGGCTGTTTGTGAGGGGAAAGCTGGCCAAGCAGGCAAGGATAAGGGCCCCCCGCGGATTTTGAGGGGATTATCCAGAAATTGTTGCCCTAAGCTGGGAGTTCGGCCGGGTAGGGGTGAGCATCGCAGGCGTGGCTGGCAGGGAACGGCAAACTGTTGATGCCCCAAAAATGGGGGTGGAGCGGCCTCAAGGCCGCAAAGCTGATTAGAGAGGCAGCCGAGGAAAGGGAATACGCTGATATGGACAACCATTTTATATAACTAAGGGACAAAAAGGTAGAATACTATTGAATAAGCATTAATTTGGGAGTCGATTGCATGAAAAAGATAGTTTGCTTCGGTGGGGGGAGTGGGATACCCACGCTAATCCTCGAACCCCTCAAGGACAAATATGATATAACTTCAGTTACTAGCATGGTTGACAATGGCGGGTCCACTGGTGCCCTAAGGAAGGAGCTTGGCATCCTCCCACCGGGCGACATACGGAGGCACATACTGGCGCTGTCAGAGGCGGAGGAATGGAAGAAGAAGCTTTGGAAGCTGAGGTTTGCCAACGACATCGTGTTTGACGGCGGCCACAGGGGCCACAACTTTGCCAACGTGTTCATAGGCGGGCTGGAGCACATCACCGGTGATTTTGAGAAGGCGTTGGAGATAGTGCACGGCTTCATGGAAGTGAAGGGAAGGGCGCTGCCCGCAACAATACGCCAGACGCAGATAGTTGCGGAGCTTGAGAACGGCCAGATAGCGTTTGGGGAGGATGAGATAGACGTCCCAAAGGAGCATGACGGCTCAATCCCAATAAAGAAGGTATTTCTGGACCCGGAAGTGGAGGCCTACCCACCAACCGTCAAGGCCGTAAGGGAAGCGGATGCTGTCATAATAGGCCCAGGGGACATGTACTCCAGCCTTGTGGCAAGCCTGCTGCCTAGCGGCATCAGGGAAGCGCTACAGGAAACGGAGGCAAAGAAGATTTTCGTGGTCCCGGCCATGAGGAAATTTGGGGAGACCAACAGCTATACTGTCATGGATTTCGCTAGGGCCATGGAAAGCTACATGGGCACGGAGCTGGACTACGTGGTGTACAACACAGCTGTCCCCAACGAGAAGCGGGTCCTCAGCTATAAGGTGAAGGAGCCGCTCCTGCTTGGGATGGTCAGCCATTCAGGTGTCCCCGGCGGGGAAAAGTACATTGGCACGGAGCTGATAGCCGAAGAAGGTGATATAAAATACACCCGGGAAAAGCTGATGCCCATCCTGGATAGGATACTTAAGGGTGGGTGAATGGGAGTACAAGCTGTCATACTGGCTGCTGGCGCTTCCAGCAGGTTCTGGCCGTTGGGCGAGAGCCGGCACAAGGCGCTGTTCAAGCTCATGGGGAAGCCCTTGATAGGCTATACACTTGAGATGCTGGGCAACTTGGGCATAGGCGAGGTGATCGTCGTCCAGGGGGCCTCCGGCGACATAGAGAAGGAGATAGGAAACGGCAGTGCCTACGGCGTCAAGGTAAGCTACACCACCCAGAGCGAAGCAAGGGGGATGGGCGACGCCCTCAACACGGCAAAAGATATGATAAAGGACAGGTTCCTCGTCCTCAACCCAAACCACTACGGGGAGGAGGCACTGATAGCCAAGATGCTGGAAAGCAAGGCAAGGATGGTGCTGGTGGGACACGAAACCGAGCAGCCGTGGCTGTACGGCGTCTACAAGTTCGATGGCGGCAGGGCATATGGCATGATTGAGAAGCCGGAGAAGGGCAAGGAGCCAAGCAACGTGAGGGTTGTAGGCATATACCTCCTGCCAAAAGAGTTCTTTGGCTATTGGGAAAAGGTTAGGGGGAAAAGCCACTACGATTACGAGCTGGCCCTCGACAGCTACCTGGCTGAGAACAGCAAGGATCCCAGCCTGGCTGAAGTTATTGTGACCGATACCAAGATGGAATCGCTGAAATACCCCTGGCACCTGTTTGGGATGTTTGGCTACTTAGCCAATAAGGTGCTGAAGGGAAAGGGCGTGGTCATTGGCGAGGGTGCGAAGGTAGACCCGACAGCCAAGATTGAAGGGGACGTCTACATTGGGCCAGGCAGCAGGGTGTTTGAGCATGCCGTGATAAAGGGGCCTGCATGGATAGGTGAGAAGTGCATCATAGGCAACAATGCCCTGGTGCGCGGCGGGAGCGACCTGGAAAGCGCATGCGCCGTTGGGTTCGGCACCGAGATCAAGCACTCTATACTACAGGAGAACACCCACATACACTCCGGGTTCGTCGGCGATTCGATAATCGGCAGGAAATGCAGGCTGGCGGCCAATTTCATAACAGCCAACAGGCGGATAGACCGCTCAACAATGAAAATAGACGTCAAGGGGAAAATAGTCGATAGTGGCCTGGATTTCTTTGGCACTATATTCGGCGACGGCGTCAGCACTGGGATAAACACCTCAGTGATGCCCGGCTCCCTGGTCGGGAACAATGTGGTGATCTGGCCCAATGCGGTAGTAAGGGGAAAGATACCTCCACAGTCAATCGTAAAAGTCAGCTACAGCCAGGAAATTGTACGGAGGGAATAATGATACAGCTGGTGATGCTTGACGCCGATAACACCATATACGGCTTAGACACCTCAATGGCCTACAAGCCAGTTTATGAGTATTTGGCAAAGCTAACGGGCAAGGCTTGCGGGCTGGTAGAAGAGGCGCACAGGGAGCTAATTGATGAAGTCAAGGCAATCAATGACCCCAAGGTAAGGAAGTATGACTATACCTTCTCAAGGCTTTCCAAGAAGCTGGACCTAGATGTTGGCGGGAAGGAGCTTTATGGGGTCATGAAGGAGGCTTTAGCTGACGCAGTTATCCCAAATCCCGGGGCGAAGGAAGCACTGGAGCAGCTAAAAGGGGAAGGCCGGTCGCTTGCAGTCTTCACAAACTCGTTTCCTGACCTGCTCAAAATCAAGCTGGGCAAGGCGATCCCGGGATGGGAATCGCTATTCGACTTGGTGATAACACCAGAGGAAACCGGCGAGATGAAGCCGTCCCAAAAGTTCTACAACATCATCTTGGGAAGGCTGGGTTTTGGCTATGGTGAAGCCGTAACTGTTGGTGACAGGTGGGAAGCCGACCTAAAGCCCGCCAAGGAGCTCGGCATTACAACCGTGCTGGTCGGCGGGGAGAAAAAAGGGAAGCCCGACTTCCGAATAGCGGGACTGGCAGAGCTGCCAGGTATCATAAGGGAAATCGAGAAAAAATAGCTGCGCCGAAGGCGCAATTGCGTTCCGGTTTTCCATCAATGCTTTTGCTGATTTTTGGCTTCGTGCCGAAGGCACTGATTTCCCCAGGCTTTGCCTACAGGGGAAAGGCTGCTGTAATGCTTAGCCAAAGCCAAAACCGCGCCGGAGGCGCTTGGGGGTTAGGGCTGGTAAGGGGAAGGGGGTGTCTCCCCTTCCCTTACGATGGGCCCGCCCGGATTCGAACCGGGGATCTCCTGCACGTCAAGCAGACGTCCTAACCAGGCTAGACTACGAGCCCACATCAGTTTGTTGTTGGTGTCCCCATTTATAAACCATACGCCAAAGGCGCTTGGAGGTGGGCCTGGCGAATTTCCTGCAGGGAAAACGCCGGGGAAAGGGCGTCCCTCTTCCCTTACGATGGACCTGCCGGGATTTGAACCCGGGACCTCCCCCACGCCAAGGGGGTACTCTTCCAACTGAGCTACAGGCCCATCCGTTTCCTTATGTCATTTCCCTATGCCTATCACAGTGGCTATTGTTGTCACTAATGGGATTTAAAAACTGTTGTGGTCCGCTTAGGGGCTAACAAACACTATGTTGTCGCCGCGGAGCAGCACGGTGCCAATCTTCTTGAGGACCTTGTCATCCTCAAGCTCCTCTGCATCCTCAAGCACGACATTCATATGCACATCGAAAGCCATGAGCTTTCCGCGGAATTCCTTGTTGTCCTTAAGCCTAACCAATACTGGCTTGCTTGTTGCTTCGTTCAAAAAATCAAAAGGCCGTTCATTTGCCATAAAAAACACCTGTTTCCTGTTATGAGGGGAAAGAATATTAAGCTTTCTCCTTTTTCTTGACTTTTTCGGCAATGCTTTGCTTTTTCTTTGGGCTCAGCAGCGAGAGCAGGATGTCGATGATGCCCCTCTTGCGCTTGGCCTCGATCATAGGTGCAGGAGCACCTATCAGGCGGGCTGCGAGATTGATGACTGCCTTGCCCCCTTCAGAGGTGGGGTATTTCATAACAACAGGGAACCCCTCCAGGGAGCACTCGCGGAAGCGAGGGTCCTCCGGGATGACACCAATAACTTCTGTTTGCAATGCCTTTTGTATTTCCTTGGAAGTCATCTCTTGCTTCATGCCCTTGTACATTTCAATGACAACACCAGTTATGTCCAGGCCAAGGCGCCGCTCGGCAACCATAATTAGCTTGAGCGCGTCCGCAACCGCCACTGACTCCGCCATGGTAACAACTAGCACTTCGGTGGCAGCATGCAATGTAGTCAGGACATCATTGCCTGCACCTGCTGCTGTATCCAACATCACAATGTCTGCCTTCTTTGCCAGCTCCTTGATGACATCAACAAGCTTCTCCTCGTCAATGCGGCGGTATTTCTCAATGGAGAGGCCTGCAGGAACGAACTTAACCCCGCCGGGGCCGTCGTATATTGCATCAGTTAGCGATGCTTCACCTGCAAGGACATCTTGGAGCGTTATTGGCCTGCCCTCCATTCCGAGCATCAGGCCGAGATTGGCCATTTGGAGGTCAGTGTCCACAATAATGACTGACTTGCCCATCTTCGCGAGGGCAACGCCTACATTGGCGGTTATCGAGGTCTTGCCAACCCCGCCCTTGCCTGACGCGACCGCAATGATGCGAGTCATGAGCCTTCCCCTTTGCGTATCTTATGCATAAGTACTTTCATCTCAATGGGCGAGACGCTGCCCGCTGCCTCCACAACAAGTATGGATCCGTTGTCTGGATAGATTATATGTGTCCTATTCTCATCCTTAATTAATAAGTATTTCGCGTTAGGGGCATATTTCGAGATAGAATCAAGTATGCCCTTGCTATGCTCTATACTCATGGGGGAGCTAGCCGCAACAACCGAGCCATCCCCATTTGCAAGGGCTATCCGTGAAACGCTAAAGTCCTCAGCCAGCTTGCTAAAATAGCCGGGCGTTAGGCCAGGCTTTACAAGCTTGCTCTCGCCGGGACAAAGCATTTCCCTAAGCAGCAAAAAGCGCTCCTGCCGCTCCTGCTCAAGCGTCTTCCTGCCAGTCAGCCTGCGAAAGGTGTTTCTGACTACCCAATCAATGTTCCACGGCTTTAGCCTCATCTCATTTCCCCTTCAAAAGAAGTTTCCTTAGCTTTTCCGCCTGTGCATTCAGCTTCTCCAAGTCCTCCAACGGCTCTGCTTGGGAGGCTACAGGGGGGCTTGCCGCTGGCTGCGCCTTTGGCTTTTCTGCAGGCGCATTCAGATAGCGGTCCACCTCCCCCGCAACCTTCGCGGCTGAGGAAGGGTGCTCAACGGCTGAATTTAGCTGTGCCTTTATCTCGGCATAGTCATCCACCTTTATCTCGGTTAAGCCATGCTTCTGCAATATGTCCTCACGGGCCTGCGGCTTTGCAGCCAGCTCCTGGCTCTCAAACTGTGGCGAAAATGCTGGCGGGATTAGCCCCTCCAGCGAGCGAAGCGGGATCTTCTCCAACAAAAGAAGGTTCTCATTGAATATCTTAAGCAGCTCAAGCTGCTGGGATGTTAGTGTATAAGAGTCGTATATCCCTTTCTCAGCAAGCAGGGAGTTCAGCACACGCTTTAGCGCCTCACCAGCAACGTATTCCTTCCCAAAGGCAAGGTACTCGTAATGGGCGCCAATCACACTGCCAAGCTCAACCACAAGCAGGCCATCCTCTATTCCGCTCTTTCCCTCTGTGGTTATGCAAAAGTAGCCTGTTTTGCCTGCATCCATAAACGAGATTATGTCACCAGTTGCCTCCTCAGAGAGCTCCTTGCCTGCAATTTCCTGCATGCCCATTGGGATATTCATTGCTGCTCCCCCATATGCCCAACCATTATAACCTTGTCGGCTGTGTTCTTTAGCGCTGTTGAGAAACCCGGCTCAACGCCGAGGACAATTGTTTCTTTGCCCTTTAACTTTGCCTTTTGCAGCACGGGCTGGAAGTCGGCGTCTCTCGTCATAAGCGCAATTATGTCTATGGTTGGGTTATAGACCAGCTCTATTGCCTCAACCGCCATTGCAACATCCACGTCCGTGCTGGTTATCACTGGCTCAAAGCCCTGGTTTGTAACTGCCTCTATGAGCTTGTCTGGCGCATACTGGTCCAGGAAGACTTTTCCAACCTTTAGCTGCCCATATGGCTCCAGCTTGGCTTTCATGTCAAACAAGCTGACATTAAACTCTTTCCTGAGTATGTTTGGGCCATCCACAAGGGCGCCAATGTGCTTATGCGTCAGTTTATGCAGGCCAAGCCTGCTCTTCACTTCTTCAAATACGATGATGACCACCTTCAATGAGCCTTCAGCGAAAAGAAGCGCAGCGCATTTTCAAAGATGTAACCGGTAACATCTGCCTCTTTTATTGTAGAGGCAAAAGCAACAATATCACGGACGAAAAATGGCTCGTTGCGCTTTCCTTTCACAGGACAGTTGTATGGGCTGTCCGTCTCAGCTAGCATATATTCTAGCGGCACCGCCTTAATAACCTTTTTGCCCCTGTAGCCGGTCCACAGGCTTATGTAAAAGCCATTGTCAAGGCAAGCCTTTAGCTGGCGCCTGTTGCCCTCAAAATGGTGCATCATTACCCTATCCGGGTGGTGCCGTCCGAGAATTTCGAGGAGGTCATCCATCGCGTCGCGGCAATGGACCACAAGGGGCTTGTCCAGCTCGTCGGCCAGTTCGATGAACTGCCTGAATACCTGCTTCTGCCGCTCCCGCTTCCTCTCGCCCTTCACCCAGTGGTAGTCGAGCCCCACCTCCCCAACCGCCACGGTATCCTGCTGATGCTCACGGATGAGGGAGATGATTGCGGCAATGTCCTTGTCGTCCATCTCTGCAGCCAGCGGAGGCGCCAGGCCCAGCGACGCGTGGATGAAGTCCGGGTGCTCGTGGTGCAGCTCGAGTGTGGCGGTGTCGCCCGCGAAGTCGATGCCCGAATTGACGACGAACGCGAGCGCCTTCTTGTTCCGCGCGATTACCTCCTCGCGGTCGTCGTCGAACCGCTTGTCCTCAAGGTGGCAGTGGCAGTCAACGAGTGGCAT
>WALL01000002.1 GCA_015522845.1 Nanobdellati archaeon | reverse complement strand
CCCGCTTATTAAACGCCATTTCCATGATAAGAAAGGGACGGAGCAATGAGAAAATCAACTTTTCAAAATTTCCTCCCGAGATCAAAGAAATAATATCGCACAATTCTTATAAATCCGCTTCATTGGACTTGCTGGCTGATAAGCTGCAAAAGTTAGATAGCGCAGAGTTCATGAAAATAAAAAAGATAGCCGAGAATGAGGCACACACCCCCGAAGAAGCAAGACAGGAGGCCAAGAAGCAACTGATGAGGATAATGGACTTGGTTGGATTCACAGGGGCGATGAAATCAAAATCGATCAAGGAATTCCAAAACGTACACTTCCTAAAGAGCTATGAATATGCTGCATTAATCGGGAGAGACCCGCAATCCACGGCAGCATATTCTCCTCACCTAAACACTATTATGTTTATGCCGTGGGAAGGCACATCCTCCTTTAAGAAAAGTATGGCTGAAGAAACGGCACATTTTTTACATTTCGTCCATAGGCCCACATTGGGTTTAAGCCCTTTTAAGCGCAAGGCGACCGAATTTTTAGCTGAACTGGTAAATCCTTCCCATCCATTCATTGATAATCACATTGGCGACAGCTTAAAAAAAATCAAAAGCAAAAGGAACGCCAGGAACAAACTGGAGCATATCCGGGAGTCACTCTCTGACCGCATGGGCCTTTTGGACGTGTTAATAGCATACAACAAGAGGGAGATTGAGGAAGACAGTGAATTGAGCCTTCAGGAAAAGAACTATCTCCAAACTAGGTGGGACATGATACGTGCGTCTGCAGTGGAGAGGTCAAATAGTTATATGAAAGCAATAGAAAAGGGCCTTACTTCAAAAAGAAAAATCGGGTCGCTAAGAAATTTGGCAGCATCCAGCCCCCCATGGCCCTATCCTGATGTGGTGGGGGATAAGCCCTCAAATGGCGGGGATTCTTTTTCCAATAAGGATAGCTTACAAAAGTTTAAAGCCCACCAGGCGGAGTTTGATTACGTTGTCAAGAATATTGACAATATCCTATTGCCATCTGATTTGCTCTTTTTTGAAACAAACTGGAAAGGGCTAAGGCGGGAAATACGTTACCTGAAAAGCGAGCTTGGACACGATATTGCTAGCCCAATAATCAAAGCAGGCCTTCGGGATGAATTGATTGAGAAATATGGCCCAAAACTCTTCACAATGTCGCCCATGCGACTGTTGCTTATTGCGAGAAAGTATAAGAAAAAAGCAAACAAAATTCTTATGGCCAAAGGGCAGCAATAAGCGGCCGCTTGCCATTCATTTCCCGATTTCCTTCCGCATATGCAGCTCCCTGTGCCAGGTCTTGAATCCGAGCTTTTGGTATAGTGCTATTGCCCCGGTGTTGTTGCGAGGCCCTTGCCGCGGTGCTCCGGCAGGACCACCAGCTTCCCCATGTAGCCCAGCCTGCCGGTGTCGCCCCTCCTCCCGATGGCGACCCCAACCTTCCCGATTGCAGCTTGCCCATCCTCCGCGAGAAGGATAACCACCTTTTCGGTCGGCGTTAAAAAAGGTTGGCGCGGGACCTGTTGGGGTGCGTTTAGGGGGAGTGCGGCCAGGCTGGCAGGGGTTAGGATAGGCACCCGGGGAATTTTGGGGTTGGTGGCAGGGGCTGCTCCGATTTTTATTTAAAAAGGGGGGTCAACCTTTATAAGTGTGGATTATGCCCAAATATTTAGTGCCTTAGGATGGTTAAGGATCGGCATTGTGGCCTTCACCTTATCATCTGTTGAGGGCATGAGCACACTCCGGGCCTTTGGCCCGGGTGCTTCTAATTTACTCTAAGCTTAGGGGCACTTCCACAATTCCATCCAGCCGCTTGTTATATTTTTTTGCATCATTATAAATGCCCAGTATAATGTCGGCCGCCTGTATCTCCGGGTGGCGGTTGTGCCTCCTTTTCCTTCCCACCAATGTAATCAGCTTGTTTTTGGGCAATCCAACGTGGCAAACCAAATCGTTCTTATGTGCAGGCCGGACTTCAGTGAATGCCAGGCCCGTCGCGATATTCGTTATCAGCCTTTCAAGAAAGTCAATGGTTGGGTTACCCTTTTTGGGAGCCAAACTGTCAAAATCGTTGTCTGAAATTATAAATACAGTTCCATGCCCCAAAGACCTAATGTGCGGGAGGATTTGCTCTGAGATTTTCATAGGGCAAAACTTTAGAAAAAACCAGTTCTTTTTAACGCCTTCCCGCTTGCATTGGAATATATAAGTTATGAGGCCATGTTTTCTTGCCGCTTTCAGGTAGGATATCAAATCATCAAGAATGCGTTTTCTGGTGGTGGTCCGTATTCTGCGCCAGTGCAGTTCTCCGGAATAGCCCTCTTTTTTCAGCCGGGCTTCAACTCTTTTCAAAAATGGGTAAATAGAGTCTGGCTTCAAACCAACAGCCACTGCGATCTTTCGGCCGTACTCGCTGGTGTCTATCCCAATTCTTATTTCAGGCCGGCTGAAGCCATCCCCATTCATATGGCTAGTTTGTTTCCCCTTGCCCTTTAAATGCACTTCTCCTTTGGCTTGCCGAGGATTAAGCGATTTTGGCTTGGGGCTGGATTTGTTGAGATGCATTTAGGGGGCTATGGTGCCTATCACAATGTGCCAGGTCTTGAATCCGAGCTTTTGGTATAGTGCTATTGCCCCGGTGTTGTTGCGAGGCCCTTGCCGCGGTGCTCCGGCAGGACCACCAGCTTCCCCATGTAGCCCAGCCTGCCGGTGTCGCCCCTACTCCCGATGGCGACCCCAACCTTCCCGATTGCAGCTTGCCCATCCTCCGCGAGAAGGATAACCCCCTTTTCGGTCGGCGTTAAAAAAGGTTGGCGCGGGGACCTGTTGGGGTGCGTTTAGGGGGAGTGCGGCTGTTGATGCCCAACTAGATCGCTGTATAGGGATATGGCTGCACTTAGCCTTAGTGAAGCTTTTTCCTATCCTTGTTTGAGTATTCAAGCATTATACACGCCTGATTTTTATGCATTGCCAGCAGGGATTAATAAGGAAAAAGACAATAGCTTAGCAATGCACCTAAAAGAAATGCGCGAGCGATTTTCAAAGGCCATACGGCCACATTTTAGCGAGAGAGAGTACCGGAAGCTTACTGGTCCAGAAAAGCACAGGATTTTTGGCAAGGATTATTACGCCAGCAGGCAGGCAGGGGCCTATAAAGACTACGAGCTAAAGCCAGAGGAGATAGAAAAGTACCTAGAAAAGGTTGTCCCGCCGGGAGGCTACAGCACTCCAGAGGAAGCAATTGTTGAGTTGGCCAAGCACTTCAGCAGGAAGTTCCTGTGGAAAACTAACTATTTTGGGAAGCCAACAGTGAGAGAAATGCTTGCCGATGGAAGGGGGAACTGCCATGTTAAGGGCATGCTTCTTGCTGCATCCCTAAAGGCGCTGGGGATACCCGCCACGCTAGGCTCTGCAAGGCATGAAGGCGGCCATAGCCGTGTTGAGGTACATCTGCCAAAGGTGCCGGTTAATGTGGATTTTGATGCAAACAAAGTTCGTGTTACTACCCCTAGCTTCATCTGGGAGATATGGGACAACGGCGCGACCGTCCGCGACCTGCGCGGGATTTTTGAAGGCAAGGCGCCTGAGAAAAAAGTGTCTATATTCTCCACGTTTTATGGCGGAGGCAAGGAAAAAAAATTCGAAGAGCTCGGCGAGGGAGATTTTAAGGATGAAATTGACAGGGTCGTGTGGAAGAAGATAAGCGAGGAGGTGTGACGGTGGCATGGAATATCGCCTGGTATGGCCCTTGGATGGGGCTCGGGAAGAAGTCGTCCGAGACTGACATATTGCTCGCGAGCCACAGCGACAGCGATGGTGTTATCTCGTTCGCTGCACCGGCGATGTACCCTGAGAAAATCCGCTCGCTAGTATTACCGGCAATGATGTCAGGCATCGCCGTGGTGCACTACACACCTGAATTAAAGGGCGCGGAATTGGGAGAGGTGCTGGTGTTGCTTGGCCTGCTAGGAAAGCCGGGCTTCTTTGCGGTTTCCGAATATGCCGATACGGGAATGCTGGATAGGGTGGTGAAGGGCACGGCAATGGAGAAGTGGAAGCGCGTACCCGACGGCGAAGCGGAAATCCGGCAGGCAATAATGGGATTCCCCCTCCCGAAAAGGGAGGGGCCAGCGCAGGTGATTGTGGACGCGTCGTTTTCGGTGAAGGGTGTTGGGGTGGTTGTGCTGGGCATAATTAAGCAAGGCACGGTAAAAGTTTATGACAAGCTAACTGCATATCCAGGCAAAAAGGAGACAACAGTAAAGTCCATACAAAAGCAGGACAAGAGCTTCAGTGAGGCAGGCGCAGGCGATCGCGTTGGCCTAGCACTCAAGGGGGTTTCAGTGAAAGAAGTGCCTCGTGGCACAGTGCTTTCTGCGGAGCCAGTGGAAGTGGCAAGCGAGTTTCCCTACAGGTTCGAGAAGAGCAGGTTCTTTGCAGGCGAGCTTCCCAAGGACCTGCACCTTGCGCTTGGGGCACAATGGGCAGGAGTGCACCTCGGTGACAAGGCGGAATGCGCGAAGGAGCTGGCACTTTATGAGGATTTTGGGATTGTGGCTGTGGATACAAAGCCCGGGAAGCTGAGGATTGCAGGAAAGCTAATCGCCGTTTAGAGCAGCCCTAGGTGGTCCAGTTCCGCGTGCAGGCTTTTGAGCATTTCATTTTTTGGCTTGTTGGCGTCTATGCGTATGACTATTGTTTTTGGATTTTGGCTCACCAGCTTGCTTATTGCTTTGTCAAAGCGGGCGCGCACTTTCCTTAGCTCGCCCAGGCTCTCGTGCAGATGCGGCACTTTTTTCCTGTGCCCAGCCCCTATGCGGGAAAGCACCTGCCTGTATGCCTTTTCAGGTGAGACATCCAAGTGTATGATTATATCAGGATGTGGGGCGGCCGACAGGAACTTTCCCATCTTGGTCGCGGCTTTTCCGCCATAGTATGGGCCGTATGTCTCGTAATCAATGAGGGGATGCCTTTCATAAATGATTATGTCCTTTTTCTTCTCCGCCCCGATACGCAGGAACGGGTAAATTGCATTTTGTATTGCCTGTGACACGATGAGAAGGTGCTTTTGGCTGAGTTCGTCCCCTTTCAATGCTAGCTGGTCTAGTTTCCTTTCTACCCAGTTGGTTATTGCATATGTCCGCGTGGGGCGTGGAAGTGCTTTCAGCAGCTCGAAGCGGTATTTTCCCTGGAACCTTTTTATCATACTGCCAACAACAGTGGATTTGCCCGAGCCGTCCATCCCAACAACTGCAATCCTGAGCGGCCTCTTGCTTACATCAATACCAGCAATATGCTTTGCCATGCCTATGGCTAGGGAAACATCATTTAAAAGGCATGCTCTGGCAGTCACTAATTTATAGTACAATCCCCTTTTCCTAAGCAGGTGCTAAAATGAAACGGTTGCTTGCAGTGCTTGTTGTTGTGCTATTCGCTGGGACGGCACTTGCCCAAGCGTTTGATGTACCTATGCTTGTCAGCATGTATAACAAGAACGTTGAGAGGGTCCCCGGATACGTGAAGAGCGTTATTGGGAACGAAAACCTGCACATTGTATTTACGCTGGCAAATGGGACAAAATATGAGTTTGCTGCATCCACAAGGGATGCAATGATAACAGATGCCCACTTTTGGAAAGATGCAGATAAGAACGGGAACGATGACAGCTGGCAGGCAAAAGGCATTACCCCAACAATGAAGCTAACTTCCAACGAGGCAACGCTTCGCAGGATAGCTAAGTCAAAGGATCCGCTCGCAGCGTTTAGGCGGGCATGGGGTAAGGACATACACTTTGAGGCGCTGGACTTCGTCTCAAACATAAAGCTTGGCATTGCAAACATAGGCATGTGGCTTTTTGGGCTGTTTTCGCCACTGCCACGGTAATAGCCCCTTGTAATACAATTAAGGCTTTTCCCTTTGCAGCTTCCAGCGGTCTTTTGTGATTACCATCTTCCCGCCTAACCCCCTCTTAAAGCCACGGCCAGAGAAAAACCTTGACAGCCGGGGGTCCATGCCTTTCGGCGAGCTCCGGACCGCCTCAACATGCTTGAAAAGCTCCTCCAGGGCGGCTTCCAGCAGCATGCCCCCGCCGCCATCCCCCTTCGGGATGCTCCGTATAAAGCGGATTTCGCCGATGCCGTCGTTGTCTATCCCGAAGTGGATTCCCCCCTTCACGTGCCCGTATTTGTCCACAAGGATGCGGGAGTTTTCGGGGTTCAGGTCCTCCGGGTCCCACGGCTCCTCGCGCATCAGCTCGGCGAGCTTCTCCAGGTGTTCCTTTGTTTCGGGTGCTATGACTGAAAGGGCCATTTAACAGCATCTCCAAGTGGCTTATGAATTTCCCCATTAAAAAGCACGTGGCATTAGACCGGCATTGCGGCGTGGCTTATGAAAAGCACATACATTAGCGTCAGGAGCACCCCCTCCACTGCCGCCGCCGCCTTGGCGATGCGCCCCTCCCCAAACCAGACGACATAGGCGGACAGCCACAGCACGGCCGAGGCAACGGCGATGGCCATGCCCGCGAACAGGCTCCCGGCTGCCATGCCTATGAGCGACACAATGAAGAATATTGTGGCGTATCCGGTTGTAGCCGTTGTGTTTACGTAGTCCGCGGCCGTGGATGCCCACCCCACCCATTTGCGGAATACGGAAGTCACCACGCTGAGCGCCATTCCCAGGTATGACAGCCCCATGAGCACGCCCAGCAGCCACGCCTGGCTAAGGAAATTTCCGCCAAGCAATGCCACAGCCAGCATGAGCGGAATCGCCGCAACTATGGCGCCGTACCTGAGCATCTTCCTGCTGCGGCTCTCTGTGCGGTACTTGGACTGCACGTATATGTAGAACGACAGCAGCGGGCCGATGAACGGGAACATCCCGAGTGCCACACAAACGATTGCCAGCTTTAGGCGGTGCTTTTCGAAGTCCTCAAATAATCCGGCGAGGGTCGCGTGCATATGATTGTGGTAGGCAGCTGCCATATAAAAAGGTTTATAAGCTGCAATAATTATAACAAATACATCCCCATCAATGGGGTCCCGGCTCCGGCCGGGGGGTAGCGGGCGAGTGGCTGCGGCCGCGCAAGCGGCTGAGGAAGTTCCGCCCACGCCATTTTCCAAACACGGAAGCGAGAGCTTCCCCGTGGGAGCAGAAACGATACCGCGGTCTGCTGTTAAGCAATGATTGCACTGCATGAGTGGCGGATGCGGCGGATGAAACGGCCCGCGGTCTGGCGTGCAAGGGCTTGGCCCGCTTAGTCGAATGCCACCTGAAACAGAAGGCGGACTATGTCCCGCTGCCCAGGGCCTTTTTCCGCTGAAAGGCGGAAAAACCCCCGGGAAAGTACAATCATGTTCGCCCTGCCGGCGAACATGGGTGGCTTCGCCACGGTGTTGGGAAGCCCACCCCCTCCTTTTATTGAGCTATGCGATAT
>WALL01000001.1 GCA_015522845.1 Nanobdellati archaeon | reverse complement strand
GGGCCGCTGGGCTACGCGTCCATCTCGGCAGCGTTTCCAAGCAGCTCCCTTTCCGCCGGCGCTTTTGCACCGGTCGGGGGCCTTGCGCCCCCGTAACAGAAAGGGCCGCTGGGCTACGCGTCCATCTCGGCAGCGTTTCCAAGCAGCTCCCTTTCCGCCGGCGCTTTTGCACCGGTCGGGGGCCTTGCGCCCCCGTAACAGAAAGGGCCGCTGGGCTACGCGTCCATCCCTTTATGTTGTCTCCCTTTCAGTGGAACGCCATTTTTCCCAACACTTTCCTGCGGGCCATTTGCTTTCCAGCGAGCGATTGTTATGTGGCTTTTTATATATAAACTAACATCAAAGAGGCATGGACCAATTGGGGGCTGCACTGGCACTTGCTGCTTTCCTGCTTCTTGCCGCAGTGGGGCAAACTGTTACGCTTGCGTTTGCGGTGGGAGTGGCCGTGCTTGTGGTAGTATCTGGGCTTCAGGATGCCCTGGAAAAAGGGCATGTTAGCGGGGGGCGCCGGGGGGCTAGCAACACAAAGGGCACAGCAGAAAAAGGATAGGGTGAGGGGAGTTGTGAACAAACAACTCGTATCCCCTTTGGCTGGGTGGGCCAGTTCACCATCCCCTCGTTTATGTGCGTGTTATGGAGATCATCTGCATCTCCTAAACCCATTACTCGTTAGTTGTATATATACCTTTCGCATAAATGAACAGATGTATAATTATTTAAATATATAGTTAGACAGATGCGTATAACAGGCAAATCCCCAAAAGGTTTAAATAGTAGTTCCAACAACAACTTTAAGTCTCTTTGCTTCTCAGCAAAGGGATGTACTCGGATTCTTGAGGAAAAGGTGCGGCCTCGTTTTCTCATGGCTGGGTGGGCCCCCACCTCTCCTCACCCTTTTACAACAGCTAGCTAGGGGTAACCTTAGCTACAACTAGCGCGCCTGTTTGCAGGGCTGCGACAAGGGAGGGGTTCAAGTCTTTTGCGGCCTTATCCGCCTTTATAATTAGTGTTCTCTGGTCAACCCAGTCGGACTTCCGGATCACAAGGTCCTTGCTAGAAATTGTGAGATTAGGGTGGCCGGAGCCAATGATGGTATCGTGCTCACCCATACAGCTTATTTCAACTAAGACTTTCTTCGAGCTGCGCATCTTGGCTAGGAATGCAGGTGTGGCTTCCCATGTGCACGCCACTGCAACAAAGCAGTCCCCCCGCAAGGTGATTTCCTTATCGCTGGTAAATGCAATTGTTGCCTTATGCCTTGCTGTGATGTTTGGGTGGCCCTTGCCGCGTATTATCATATGCGAAATAAGGCAGCAGGGGTTTAAAATGCATGGGGAAGCTTTTTATTGAATTGGCTCGTAATTAGCTGGAAAGCCGCTGCTTTACGGGGGGGTATGGTGCCCAAATGGGAAAAATTGAAAAGATTAAAATGAGGGATTTCAAGTCCTTCCGGAATGCCATAATCCCTTTTGTTGAGGGGTTTACAAGCGTAGTCGGGCCAAATGGGTCTGGCAAGAGCAACCTTACAGATGCTATTGTTTTTGTGCTGGGTGGGGGGTCAATGAAGATGCTCCGTGCTGGCAGGCTAAATGACCTTGTGCACCACTCAAGCAATACAGGGGAGGCAGAAGTCACTGTTGAGCTAAGGGACCACGACAAGAAGTATGCGATAACGCGCACCATAGACAAGAAGGGGTCCTCAGTATACAGGCTAGGTGGCAAACGGACAACGCGCACACAAATAGTTGAACTGCTGGCATCGCTACAGATACCTCCGGAGTTCCACAACATCATCATGCAAGGTGACGTGATGAGCATAATCAACATGACGCCAAAACAGAGGCGGGAAGTAATTGATGACATCAGTGGCATCTCGGAGTATAACATAAAAAAGGATAAGGCGCTCCACGAGCTGGAGAAGGTTGATGCAAAGATAAAGGAATCAGATATCATACTTTACGAGAGGGGGGGATACCTAAAGGAGATAAAAAAAGAGCGCGACGAGGCACTGCGCTACAAGCGCTTTGAGCGCACAAAGAAAGAGCTAAAGCATGCCATTATTAGCATTGAGCTAAAAGAGGTTGAGGAAAAGTATAACAAGTCAAGCAAGGAGGTTAATGCCCTTGAGGGGGAGCTTAGCGAGCTGAAGCACACAACCGCCAAGATATCTGCACAGATTGCCAATTGGGAAAGCCAGCTTGGCCAGCTGCAAAAGGAGATAATGGCCAAGGGCGAGAAAGAGCAGATAGGGGTATCAAAAGAAGTTGAGCAGCTAAAGTCGCGCCTCTCGCTTGTACAGGAGCGCATCAGGTCAAGAAAGGCAGACATACAGTCCGCTAAGGAGGAGATTGCAAAGCTACAGGCGCTCATAAGGGAGAGTAGGGAAAAGGCGGTGGAAAAGCGCAAGGCGCTCGAGAAGCTAAAGCAGGAAGATGCTTCCTATGCCGAGAAGATAAGGGAGAAAGACGATGCGCTGCGTCGCTACATGGATGAGCTCCGTGAGAAGAACCTGCTAGTTGGTGACATTACCCAGAAGCTAGAGCTAATGAATAGCGAGATTGCAAAGAAGAGGGAGCTGTTTTACAGCCTGAAGGGCCGCATTGACCAGCTCCGCGAGAAGATTAGCATAAAAAAGCTTAGCATAAGCGACAAGAGTGTTGAGAAAGAAGAGGGCGGCAAGCGCTTGAGTGACCTCCGCGATGCATTCAACACAGCAAACCGGCAATTTGCCGAGCACAAACGGACCCTCCGTGGGTTTGAGCAGGAAATTGAGCGGCTTTACTCCAAGGAGAAAGAGCTAAACGAGGCCCTATCGGGCACCGAGTCAGAGCTCGATTCTGCGCGTGAGAAATACCATGCCCTCCAGTCAAAGGTATCAACAATCAGGCATATGACTGGGAACCTCGCAAGCGACGCAATCATGAAGGCAAAGGGGGAGCTGCCAGGCGTGATAGGGAGAGTCGAGGACCTATGCGAGTTTGATGTTGAATACGCCAGCGCAATAGGGACTGCTGCTGGGGCACGCATGCATTTCATTGTCACTAAAGACTCTGCTGCTGCAACCAATGCCATAAAGTGGCTAAAGCAAAAGAAGCTTGGGAGGACCACCTTCATACCACTTGACAGGATAAAGCCAACCGAGATAAGCCAAGAAGCACAGGACGCCATGCGTAATCCAAAGGCCATTGACTTTGCAATCAAGCTTGTCCGCTTCAAAAAGGAGCATTACAATGTGTTCTCGTACGTGTTTGGCGACACGGTGATTGTTGAGGACATAGACGCTGCAAAAGAGATTGGGTTCGGAAGCTGCAGGATGGCTACGCTGGACGGTGACCTTGCAGAGGCCAGCGGGGCAGTAACCGGGGGGTTTAAGCAGGGGTCGCTCACGCTGCAAGAGATAAGGAGGGTTGATGAGCTGAAGGAGAAATCCGAGAAGCTGCAGAAGAAGAAAGAAAAGCTCATGCGCTCCCTCGAGGAGCTCCGTGAGGAGATAAGCTACCAGCGCGAGCAGAAGGCAGAGGCTGAGCTTAAAATAAAGGAGCTTGAGGTGCGCGTAAGCGACCTGCAGCAGCGGATTGCTGAATATGTCGAGATGACCAAGAAATATTCCTTATCAGAAGACGGCATAAAAAAAGAGATTGAGTCCCTAAAGGCCGAGCTGGCGGAGGGGGAGGAAAAGCTTAAGGAACTGCAGGCCAGCATACATGAAGCTGAAGAGAAAAAGAGGATGGCAAAGGAAAAAATTGACTCGCCAGAAGCTAAGGTGGTAACGCAGCGCATAAGCGAGATGCAAAAGCGGCTGCAGGCACTCCGTGACCAGCGAGCCGAGATAATCATACAGATAAATTCAATAAGTGCAGAGCTTGACAAGTTCATAACAGAAAGGGAAAAGGCGTATGGGGAAAGGGTAAGGGAAAGCGAGGAAGCCATTAGGAAATGGTTGGAGGAGGCCGCCTCGCTGGAAAAGGAGGATAGCGAGCTGCAGGAGAAGCTAAAGGAAAAGCTTTCCGCAGAAAAGGAGATATCATCATCACTGCATGGCCTTATTGAAAAGAGGGACTCGCTCGAGGCAGAAGTAAGGAAGCTTGCAGAGCAGCGCGGGCAGCTGCAAAGGCAGGCTGAGACAAAGCAGTCGCAATTTAATGAGGAAAATTTCAAAAAGGCAAAGCTTGAGACACGGTACGCCGACTTAAAGTCAGAGTTTAATGCAGAAGAGCCAGTTAAGGACTTTAAGATGAGCATTGCAGAGATGAAAGACGAGATGGAAAAGCTTGCAGGCAAAATGGCCCGCCTTGAGCCAATAAACCTTGCGGCCATAGAAAAATATGACAAATATGTATCGGAGCTTGACACCATGAAGGAGAAGGCCAGCAAGCTGCGTGAGGAAAAGCAAGCTGTCTTAAGCATGATGGAGCAGATTGAAGTGCGGCGCAAAGAGGTATTCATGAAGACATTTAGTGAGATACGCAAGCACTTTGGCACCATATACCGGCAGTTTTACCCAAATACAGATGCCTACGCAGATATAAAGCTGCAGAACGAGGCTGAGCCATTCGAAGGCGGGCTGCTGATAGAGGCAAGGCCAGCAGGCAAGCCACTGAAAGTTATTGATGCAATGAGTGGGGGAGAAAAGACGCTCACAGCACTTGCCTTCCTATTTGCAGTGCAGGCCTATAAGCCAAGCCCGTTTTATGTCCTCGACGAGGCAGATGCTGCCCTGGACAAGATGAATTCCGAAAGGATGGCACAAATGATAAAAGAGAGGTCAGTTGAATCGCAATTCATTGTAATAACCCACAATAACTCAATGATACACGAGAGCGACCAAATCGTAGGGATTTCAATGGACAAGAAAAGGGGCTCGTCCATTGTTGAGGTCGACCTGAAACGGCTTGGCCAAAGGGGCTAATTTGCCTGCTGGCTGCTTTGGATGCTGCTGACAAGGGAATTATTGGGTGCCTTCAGCCACTCGTTGGTATTGCTACCAATCCAGCCGCCCGACACGAGGATTTTCCGTGCCTTCCCGGTTATTTGGGCTGGCACTATTCCAGCTGCCGTATATATTGTGGCATAAGCTTCTGCAACCACAGAAATATCTGAATTAGCATTAAGGCCAAGCTCGCTCTCAAGCAGCTCTTTGGAGTTACACATGGCACTGCTCAGCACGCCCTTTTGGCCCTCAGCTGATTCCGCTTTATTCTGCCCTGGGACAGACTTCCCGTTGATGTTGTAGGTAACAGAATCTGTGCCCACCTCCTTAAACTTTGAGTAAAAGCTCTGGAGGCCGATTGTGGCACCATCATCATTCATCGCAAACTTCCCAAGCACTTTGTTAGCGCCAATGTCCATCAGGCGATCGCCGTGCTCGCGGGGTAGGTCATCATAAAGCACCACTTTCCTTGGTTCTTGGTTGTAAACTACAGCATTGGGGGCTGTTACCTTAGAGCCCTGGTAGGGGGTGGTGTAATCAACAAGCTTAATCCCTAGGATACTTGCCTGGTACTTGTCATCAAGGACAATGTTCGCCGCCTCAGCTGGGGAAAGCATTGACTGGAATATGACAACCCCTGTTACAGCAATTGTCAGTATTGCGGCAAGCATCACAAGGTATGCAAGTGCAGTCTGCCCCCTCATAGCTTCACCCCCTTTGCCTTTGCAAAGCGGACTGTGATGTATATGTTAAGCGCCAGCAGTGCACAGCTAAAATAGAGAAGCACGGCGAGCACGTGCTGGAGCGTAAGTGATGAGAAATTGAATGCGCCATAGCCCATGAACGCTATCCCGCTAACAGCAAACAAGCCAGAAATCCACTTGAAGCCCTCCCAATGCTTAAGGCTTTTCATCAAACCACCATCATAATTTCACAGCAAGCCTATAAAAAGATGAGTGCTGTTATAGGCAGCATGGAATTAGTCTGCCCACGCTGTGGGAAAAGGTATAAGCCAACAAAGGGGCGCTACCTCTGCGACTGCGGGTCGGTGCTGCTTGTAAGCTACAAGAATATGAAGTGGGCGCCCCGCGGTGAGGGCGTTTGGAGATACAAGTCATGCCTCCCACACAAGGGAAAGCACTTTTCCCTCCAGGAGGGTGGGACTCCCCTGGTTAAGGGCAGGGATAGGGATGTTTATTACAAGCTTGAGGGCGATAACCCAACTGGGTCCTTTAAGGACAGGGGGACAGCAGTTGTTGTGTCAAGGGCTGTAAGCGAGGGGTTTAAGACTGTTAGCACAGCATCAACTGGCAACATGGGCGCAAGCATTGCAGCATATGCCGCCTATGCAGACATAAAAGCAAGGATTTTTGTGCCTAGCAGCACACCCATCAACAAGCTTTCACAGATAATTGCATATGGCGCCGAGCTTGTAAAGGTAAAGGGGACATTCCACGATGCTGTTGCAAGGCTATGGGATGATGTCAGCAAAGGCAGCTACCTTGCGGTAACGGGTGCAAACCCCTACTACATAGAGGGCGAGAAGACCATTGGATATGAGATTTACGAGGACATTGGCGTGCCGGATAAGATAATTGTCCCAATGGGGACAGGTGGCCTGATCACATCCATATACAAGGCATTCACAGAGCTAAAGAGAATGAGGAAGATACGGAAGCTGCCACAGATGATTGGTGTCCAGGCTGGAAACTGCTCCCCAATTGTCAATGCTTACAGCGAGGGTGTTGACCGTGCAGAGCGGATGGAAAAATGCAACACCATTGCATCAGCAATCATGATAAAAACGCCTTTTAACGACCTGACTGCACTAAATGCAATCCGCAAATCAAAGGGCGATGCGCTTAGTGTTAGCGATGCTGAGATACGCCATGCCATACGCGGGCTTGGTGAAGAGGGCATATTTGCGGAGCCTGCAAGCGCTACAGCACTTGCCGCATATGAGAAGATAGAAAAGGAAAAGGGCGACAAGGTCGCCCTTATAATCACTGGCTCCGGGCTTAAGGACCCTAGTGCGGTTATTTGAGCCACGCCTTCTTCTCAAACTCTGCTATCGCAGTAAGCAGGTTAGGCTCCCCCTTCTCCTCAAGCTCATAGCTCACGCGGACAACAGGCTTGTTTGGGCTGATAACCTTGTTTAGGTCAATTGGCGTTCCAGCAAGGACGACGTCACAATCGGCACGGTTTATTGTCTCTTCAAGCTCCTTAAGCTGCTCGCTGCTGTATCCCATTGCTGGCAGGACTTCCTCCAGCTGTGGGAACTCTTCAAACACCTTCTTCAGGCTTGGGGTAAGGTAAGGCTGGGGCTTCACTATCTCTGATGCGCCATATTTCTTTGCAGCAACAAGCCCTGCACCATATGCCATATTCCCATGCGTAAGTGTCGGGCCATCCTCAACAACAAGCACACGCTTTCCCCTGATGGCATCCTCATTTTGGATTGAGACAGGGGAATTCGCATGGATTATCTTTGCTGTGGGGTTTATCCGCTTTAGGTTGCTGGCGACTGCCTCGATATTCTCTGGCTTTGCAGTGCCCTCCTTGTTAATGATGAAATAGTCTGCCATCCTTGCATTTACTTCCCCGGGATAGGAGCCAACTTCTTGGCCTGGCCTGTGGGGGTCAGCAACGACAAGAAGCATGTCGGGCACATAAAAAGACACCTCATTGTTGCCGCCGTCAAACACAATTACATCTGCCTCCTTCTCCGCCTGCTCAAGGATTTTCTCATAATCAACACCCGAGTATATCACTAAGCCACGCTCAATATACGGCTCATACTCCTCCCTTTCTTCAATTGTGCACTTGTGCTTATCAAGGTCCTCGTATGAGGCAAAGCGCATTGCTGTCTGCTCAACAAGGTTGCCATAGGGCATTGGCTCCCGGATTGCCACCACCTTGTAGCCCTTATCCTTCAATATCTGGACGACCTTGCGCGAGGTCTGGCTTTTTCCGCATCCTGTGCGGACTGCAGTTATTGCAATGACTGGCTTGCTGGACTTAATCATTGTCTGGCTCGGCCCAATTAGGCGGAAGTCCGCGCCAGCCGCAAGCGCGCGCGATGCCTTGTGCATTACCTCGGCGTAGGCAATGTCGGAGTATGCCAGCACAACTAGGTCAACGCTGTTTTCCTTCACGAACTCCTCGAGCTTGTGCTCGGGTATCGTGGGTATTCCCTCTGGATAAAGCTTGCCCGCAAGCTCCGGGGGATATTTCCGCATCTCGCCCTCGACCGTGCCAAGGTTCTGCTCGACAGCCATTGTAAATGCAAGCACCTCGTAGTCGGGGTTGTCTCGGAATACGCGGTTAAACATGTGGTAATCCATACCGGCTGCGCCGATTATCACTACTCTTGTTGCCATAAGAACACCTACTGGTGGTAAGGCAGTGGGGATATAAAAAGCTAAAGGGAAGCAGTGATGGCTTCCAATAGTTGGGAGAACCGTGTGTAGCCTGATTTTGTGCTGAAGTGGCGGCACCAGTGGCCATTATTTTTTCCGCATGTATCCTATCAGCAAACGACTCAAGCATTTTCAAAGGGACATAGGGGTCATTGTCGGAATAATAGCACGTGTATCCTGTGGCTGAAGACACCTTCGCCCAATCCAATTCCCTCATGAATGAGCTGTTGAGCTTGTCTATCTCATCATTTCCAATATTGCCATAAAACCCGGAAACGAAAAAGCAGTGAAGTGGCTTAATCCCATTTTCAATCAGATGTAAGACGAAAGCGGGTGCCATTGAGTGGGCAATGAAGACTGAGCCATCTGCCTTCTCCAGATAAGGCTCAAAAGCATTTAGCCAGCCTTGCAATGACTGCCCTTTGGGTGTTGGGAACTTGGGGGCAATCACCTCATGCCCAAGCGATTCAAGCTCATTTTTTAGCCAGGGGAACCAGTTCTCCTGTGGGTTGCCAAAGGCGCCGTGGATGATGAAAAATCACATAAAAAGGGAGTTGGGGGCCGGAGCCCCCATCCGTTAAAGCTTTAGCCAAAGAGCGCGCCAAGGCCGGCTGCCGCCTCTTCCTCAGTCTTGCCCTTGTCCTCTTCCTTCTCTTCCTCTTTCTTTTCCTCGGCTGCTGGCGCTGCTGGCGCTGCCGCCGCTGCTGCGGGTGCAACTGCTGCCTTGGAAATAGCCTCTTCGATGTTCACGCCATCTAAGCTAGCCACTAAAGCCTTTACTCGGGCGTCATCAGGCTTGGCACCTGCGGCTTCCAAGACCCTCTTGACGTTTTCCTCGTTAATCTCTTTGCCCTCTGCATTCAGCAGGAGTGCAGCATATATGTATTGCATTTGCATCACCTTGTGATCATCATTTAACCATTGGCGAGATTGCCATCGCATTAGACTGCGCCTTGGCAAGAAGGTATTCGACAACACCGCTGTCAAGCACCTTTGCCTCGACGCCTAGGTTCCTTGCATTGCTGAAGGCCTTCTGGAGGAACAGCTCAATGTTGGCCTTCATGTAATAGCCTGCGTTAAATGCAAGGTTGAACCCGCTCATATAGGCAGACTGTACCTTTGCAAGGGTTTCCTCCTCGCTGAAGTCCAGTATGTCTGAAGTGAATATCATGCCGTTTTCAAAGGCGGCCTCAAGCGTCATCCCAATTTCCATTGGCTTTAGCCCAAGCTTTGCAAGGGCTGCCGCCTTGTCAGCGGTTATGACGTCCCCCCGCTTTGCAACAACGGAGTCTTTCATAACCTTTATTGAGCCGCCATCAATGCGTGCATTGATGCCTGCACCCTTCAGGTCACCAAGTGCCGGGCCTGGCGGCAGGCCAGTGTCGCCCTTTGGCACGATTATGTCGTCAGGCGCAACCTGCCCCGGCTTTGCCGGCGCCTTTGACTTGTTCCTCTTCAGGAATGCAAACAGCTTAAAGGGGTTCATGTCGCTAAATATGACTGCAGTTGGGCCAGTCATGTGGCTTTCAAGCTTCTCAGCCCCCTTGATGCCTGCATTCTCGAAGGCAAGCCTCAGCAGGTTTATTTTTGCAACCTTAATGATTGCCTTCCCGCGCAGCTTCTCACGGATTTCCTGGAACTGCTTTGCTGGCAGTGACTCGATATTTGATACTGCAATCACTGGGTGGGCTTTCATTAATTCCTCCAGGCTAGCAACTGCCTTCTTTTTCCATTTAGCAACATGTGCCATTAGAAGCCCTCCGTTACCTGGACCACGGGGCCCATGGTGGTCTTCACATAAACTGCGCCAATATTCTGTGGGCTTGGGACCTTGCCCTTAATTGCATTAAGGACGGCGGTTGCGTTTGCAACCAAGTCATCCGTTGCCATCTCTTCTGTCCCAAATGGCGCATGAAGCACAGGAAGGTTTTTCCCTTTTACCTTGATTATTATCGTGCTGCGAAGCCGCTCTACGATTGGCTTTAGGTCTGCACTTGGGGGGACGGGCTTTGGCATCTTGCCTCTGGGGCCAAGTGCCTGCCCCAAAAACCGCCCAACAAGGGGCATCAGGTTTGCCTGTGCAACAAAAGCGTCATAGCCGTTTGCAAGCGCCTTTATCTTCTTCTTGTCCTTGGCCATCTCCTCAAGCTCGGTCCCAAGTATAACTTTGTCGGCAGCTGCACGGGCATTGGTTGCCATCTCATCCTCGCAGATGACACAGACCTTGCAGGCCTTGCCCCTTCCCTTTGGCAGGACAACTTCCGCAGATATCCTGTTTTCCTGCTTGTTAAAATCCAGGTTTTTGAAATTGATGGACAAGTCCATGGACTGGACAAAATTCCGTTTCTTTGAGTCTGCCTTAGCCTTTTCTATAGCTTCTTTCAGGTTCATCCAAAATCCCCTCCTAGGGCAGTTTAAGCACGAGGCAGCCCATAGTCTGCGGGAGCGAGGTGTTTGTAGCTACACTGCTTTATAAAGGTTACTTTTTCTTTGCGGAGGACGCCTTGGCGAGGGACTTGGTCTTGCCCTTGGGCTCCTTCTTTGGCTTGCCCTTCTGCCCAGGTGCCTTTGCTGCTTCTGGTGCTGCTTCCTTGCCCTCAGGCACAGCCTCTTCCTTTGGCTTTATCAGCGCCTGGAGCTCTTTCATCCTTTTCTTTACGGCTTCCTTATCATAGCTAAGGTTTGCGCCCTCATTAAATAGGGCGTCATAGTCCCCCCGGTCTATTGCCTTTTGGGCTTCACGCGGGTCCATCCCCTCAACAAGCACCCCAAGCGAAACGCAGGTTCCAAGAACTTCCTTTGTTGCCGCCTTGAGCGTCCTTGCAAGCATATTGTCTTTCTTCATCCGCGCCACCTTAACGGCCACTTGCATGGGTATGTCAGCAACCTTATCTGCCTTTTGGCTCCCGGACCCCTTTTCCAAGCCAATTTCTTTCTTAATTAATGCTGAAACAGGGGGGGTGCCAATTTCAATCCTAAAGCTCTTGTCTGCAGAGTTAATTATGACTTTTACCGGCACTTGCATGCCTGCAAACTCTTTTGTCTTTTCGTTTATGGCCTTGACCACTTCGCCTATATTTATCCCGGTCGGGCCAAGCGCGGGGCCTATTGGCGGGCCTGCCGTTGCCTTTCCGCCTTCAATCAACGATTCAATTGTGCTCTCTGGCATATCCATCACTGTTCCCGCAGCTTCCAAAAAGAGTTCGTAACCCTGTTGTTCTGCAGGAGGGGGTTTATAAAGCTTTCTTTAGGTCCAAGCGTCCACGGAAGGGCTATGGCAAGGGAGGCGTGGAATGGGATGTATACAGCCTCATCGAACGCGGCAAGATATCCATAAAAGACGGGAGGCGCATTCTCGAAAACCATGGCATCGACCACCACAAGCATGAGGAGAAGCTGCAACGGTACGCAAAGAGATTTAGGCAGGACAATCCGGGCCGAGAGCTCCCCGAACCATTCGACCTAAAAAGCAATTCCGTCCCACCGGGAAAGCTGCTTGGCACAGTGAAAGCATTCATCGGCTTCCGTGACAAGGGAAACTTTTACATCACGCATCAAAAGCTAAAGGAGATTGACGTCCATGAAGTCCCTGCTGTGAAGGAGGCGCTGGAGAATATGGCCCATGAAAAACTCAGGATGGCACGAAGGGCGGTTTATGAGGGCAGGACCGGAGATGCTGCAGAGATGTTGTATAAGTTTGGGTTTGAAAGAGGCAAGGCCCAACAGCTAGCTTGGTGGTTGGGTGGCAGGAAGCCCCGGAAGTG